>DATMJE010000076.1:0-20884 GCA_035553995.1 Usitatibacter sp.
GATCGACCACGACATCCGCGAGGGCAGCGTGCCCGCGGAGGCGATCGTCAATGCGACCGTGCGCCGCTTCCGTCCGATCATGCTGACGGCCGCCGCCGCGGTGCTGGCGATGATCCCGCTCACGCGAAGCGCCTTCTACGGCCCGATGGCGGTGGCGATCATGGGCGGCCTCGTCGTGGCGACGGTGCTCACGCTGCTGTTCCTGCCGGCGCTCTATGCAGCGTGGTTCCGCGTGCCGCGCGCGGGCGTTGCGCCCGTGATGAAGGAATCGGGCCCCGGCCTTGCCCGGGGCGACGAAGCGCGCCGGGGTGACGACACGCGCCGGGGTGACAACACGCGCCGGGGTGACGAGCCCCGCCGCGTTGATGATCAGGGCGACGCTCTCGAGGACCTGCGCCCGGCCGAGTGACCGGCCAGGTCGCACGCCACCGTCGGCCACTCGTGAAAAAGCCTCCGGCCGAAGCCGGAGGCCTTCTCGTCCTACCCCGGAACTAGTACTTCGAGACCGTGGAGGTGGCGCAGAACTGCGAGGTGCCGAAGGTCGCTGCGAGCTTGTCCACTGCGGCCTTCGCCTGCACGATGCCGTAGCCGTACGAGTTGTCGCGGCCCACGGTGCCCTTGTCCTTGGCGGTGGCCGTCAGCGCATCGCGGATCTGCTGGTTGGTCGCCTGCGGGTAGCAGCCCCAGACCAGCGCCGCCACGCCGGAGGCGTGCGGAGTGGCCATCGAGGTGCCATCCCACGCTTCGTAGCCGCTGTCGGGCACGCTCACGTTGCTCACGACCGTGCCCGAGAGACCGGCGCGAGCCAGTGCCGCCGAGCCTTCGGCGCAGCTCACCGAGATCGCGGGAATCGTGCTGCTGTTGCCCGTACCGAGCGTGGCCGCGAAGTCGCCGCAGGTGGCGTCGCTCGCCACGTTGTTGTAGATCACCGCAGCCACGCCGCCGCCGCTTTGCACGCTCTGCACCTTGGTGTTGAAGTCCACGGTGCCGCGCTGGCAGAGCACGACCTTGCCCGACCAGGCGCCGGCCGCGGTGCAGAGGCCACCGTCGACCACCGCGCCGCTCACACCCACCGTGCGGCCGGAAAGATCCACGTGGCTGCCGTCGATCACGGTGCCGTCGGGGAAGCTCGCGGTATCGATGTCGTGCCACGGCACGGTGGAGAGCACCGCCACGCCGGGCGCGGCGAGCTCGACGTCCTTGTTCTTCTGCGAGAACGAGGCGACGGTTTCGTTCACGTCCACCGCGGCGACCGAAACCACGGACGTATAGCCCGCGGGATAGCTCGTCGTCGTGTTGCCCGCGTTGCCCGCGGCGGCGATCGACAGCACGCCCGCGTTGTACGCGTTGGCGAAGGCCCGGTTCTCCGTCTGGCTCTGGACCGTGCCGCCGAGGCTCATGCTCACCACGTTGGCGCCGGCCGCCTGGCACTTGCCCAGGGCGTCGACCAGCGTCGACGAGTACGTCCACGCGCAGTTGCCGCCGCCGAGGATGTCGTCGCCGAAGACCTTCACGATGTGCAGCGCCACGTTGGGTGCCACGCCGATCACGCCCTTCGAGTTGCCCGCGATGGCGGAAATGGTGCCGGCGACATGGCTGCCATGGCCGCAGGAGTCCTTGTCCCACGTGCCCGAGCCGGTGTTGGTCGCGTTCTGCGTGATCGTGTTGTCGACATCGTCGCGAAGGTCCTCGTGCTGCTGCGAGTAGCCCGAGTCGATGATGCAGATGCGCTTGCCGCCCTCGTTGCTCGAGGTGACGAGATCCGCCTGCACCATCTGGATGCCGTACGGAAGGGTCTCTCCCGTGGCGAGCGTGCGGTTCGCCACCGCATACGGCTCGCGGATCGCGTCCACCTCGATGTACTCGATGAACGGCATGTGCTGCAGCGCCGCCACCGCCTGCGGCGGCAGGTGCGCCGCCACGGCCTGCATCTGGTCGAGCACGAGTGCCTCGCGCCCGCCCAGGTTCGCGATCGCCGCACGCCCTTCGGGCGCGTGGCCATCGACGAACTTCACGATGTACCGATCATCCGCGTGACCGACCGCGGGAATGGCGACCGACAGGGCGGCCGCCAGCACCGACAACAAACGCTTCATGAATCGCTCCCTGATGCGCCCTTTTTCGGGCGTGGATGTGAAGGGCCGCCGGTCTCGGGTCCGGTCGGTCGATGGTGACTCTCGTTTCGGAGTCTGAAACGCAGCCTAGGTAGCCGCGCTAACCTTTGTCAAGATTGGCGCCGCGAAACTGTGGCGAAACCGAGACACCCCGTGCCGGACTCGGTTACGCTAAGTGAAATCTTTTCCTCTCCCGGAAGGTTACGGGCCGGCCACTCCGAACCCAAAGTGGTTCGTTGTCGCATCCCGGATGGCCTATCCTTAACGCATGGAGAGCTTCTTCGAGCCGGTCGACCTCGCGTGCCGCAACGGCCGCAGCGTGACGATTCGTGCGATCGCCCCGTCGGACGAGGCGGTGCTGCTCGCGGCGTTCGAGCGCCTCGGGCCGCAGGCGCGCTATTGGCGCTTCATGCGCGCCATGGGAGAGCCCGATCGCAAGCGCCTGCGCGCGGCGCTCGCCTCGATCGCGGAGCGCGGACTGGCCATCGCCGCGGTCGGCGACGAAGGCATCGTCGGCACCTCGATGTTCGTGCGCGATGCCGATCCCTCGTGCTGCGAATTCGCGATCAGCGTGATCGACGCCTGGGCCGGCACGGGATTGGGCAGCGCCATGCTGCGCATGCTGGTGGATGCGGCGCGCGATCGCGGCGTGCGCGAGATGGAAGGCATCGTGCTCGCGGGCAACGAAGCGATGCTGCGGCTCGCGAGGCGCATGGGCTTCACCGTCACGCGCCATCCCGACGATTTCGGCTTGTGCCTGTGCCGGCTTTCCCTCGCGCCGAGCGGCGAAGCGACGACCTAGAACGCGACGCCGATCGACGCCACGACCACCTGGTCGCCGGCACCCGGGTTGAACCAGTAACCGCCGGCCGTCACGCGCCCGAAGGTCGCCTGCACGAAGGGCCCGCGCTGGAACTCGCGGTCGCCTCCGTAGGCGCGCGTGCGCTGGCCGGCCAGGCCCGCGCGCAGCCACGGGAGTGCGCGCAAACCCAGCTCGCTCCACGCGTAGTTGTAGTTGCCGGAGGAGCCCTCGCGGTCGCGCACGAATTCGCCTTCCACGTAGAAGTCGGCGCGTCCCCACGCGAGGCTCGCTTCCACGCCGGGGATGAACGTGCCGGCCGGGCCCCATCCGCCACCGAGGAGCGGCGTGATCTCCCACGCGAGGCCCTCGCCGCCCGAGAAGGTCCAGCCCACGAAGGCGGAGCGCGCGTCCTTCGCCTCGTAGCCATAGCGCGCTTCGAGGTGCAGCGGGCCGCGATCGGCCGCGCCGATGGCCGACGTGGTGTTGTCGCCGCCACGCACCTGCGTGGGATAAGCCGTGAGCGCGAATTCCCAGTCGGGCCTGGCGGGCGCCGCGGCGCGCCGGCCCGGCACAGGCTGCTGGGTCCACGCATGTCCCGCGGCCACCAGCGCCAGCAGGCACCCGCCAGCCGCGGCGGCCCTCACCCGCCGAGCGCCATGATCGACACGATCAACGCGACGCCGAGGCCCACCATCGCGAAGCCCATGCGCACGGTGCCGTAGCCGGAATACCGCCCCAGCGCCAGCCCGCCGATGAAGAGCATCGCGAGCGCGACCGCGCGCGACACCAGCTTGGCGGTCCCCACATCGGCGATGAAGATGAACGGAAGCACGACCGGAAAAGTGGACGCCACCACGATGAGGAAGATCGCAACCGAGCCCACCGCGTCGTCGCGATGCAGCATCGGGCGCGACGGCAACTCGGGCATCGCGGCGATGCGCGCACGGATCGACTCGATGTGTTCCGGCGTGGAGAGGGCGCTGCCGACCGGCGACAACGCCTGCTCGACGTAGGAACGTCCCGCCGCCGCATCCGGCGCGCGCCGCACGGCCAGGGCCAGGGAACGCGCGCGGCCGCGATCCGTGATCGTGCGCACCAGGAACATCACCGCGTCCACGAGACCCCAGGCGAGGTTGCAGCCGAGTGCGGCGAAGAACATGGTGCGCACCTCGTCGCGCGCCGCGCCCGAGGCCGATACGGCCCCCACGAAGGTCACGGCCATGAACAGGCCGAAGCACATCTCGGAGACGCGGTCTACCGGGCTGAGGATCGGTTCGCGCGCTTCGGTGGACGCATTCATGGGCCGCATTATGAGCCGGCCCATGATCGTTGCGCCCTTGGAACAATCAAATCCATTTTCGTGGCTTCCGGACCACCGGTGGAACCCATAGATTGTCTCCATCAGCACTGTTTCCAGCGATCGGAGTCCCGAAATGAGCTTCTTCCACCGCAGTTCCAGCCCCGCGATCGGCGTAGCCGTGGCCCTCGCCGCCCTGCTCGTCGCGCTCTTCGCCTGAGGACAACCATGAATACGCTCCTGCACATCAACAGCAGCCTGTTTTCGGACCAGGGCCAGTCGAGCCAGCTCGCGGCGCAGTACGTCGCCGACTGGAAGGCGGCGAACCCGCGCGGCCGCGTGATCAGCCGCGATCTCGCGCGCGACCCGGTCCCGCACCTCACCGCCGAGCGCTTCCAGGCGTTCCTCGCGGATCCGGCGCGGCGGACCGCGGAACAGGCCGCGCACGTGGCCTACTCCGACGCGCTCGTGCAAGAGCTGCGCGCCGCCGATACGATCGTGCTGGCCCTTCCGATGTACAACTTCGGCGTGCCCTCCGCGCTCAAGGCGTACTTCGACCACATCGCCCGCTCCGGCGTGACCTTCCGTTACACGGAGAAAGGGCCCGTCGGGCTCATGACCGGCAAGCGCGCGGTCGTGATCGCGACCCGTGGCGGCCTCTACGCCGGCACGCCGCTGGATACGCAGACCGGCTACGTGCGAGACTTCCTGCGATTCATCGGCATCGGCGACGTGCAGTTCGTCCATGCCGAGGGCCTCGCGATGGGAGAAGCGCCGAAGACCGCCGCGATCGAGAAGGCGCGGGACACGCTTCGCGCGCTTGCCATGCCGCTCGCAGCCTGACGACCTCACGACCAGGAAAGACGATGACGACCACGACCCTTGAAACCGTGACCCGCCCGCGCACCGTCGAGCAGGTTCTCGCCGGGCAGCCCACTTCCGACGGCGCCGGCGTGAAGCTCACCCGCGTGCTCACGCAACCCCTGCAGCGCAGGCTCGATCCGTTCCTCATGCTCGACGCCTTCGGCACCGAGAACCCCGAGGATTACATCGCGGGCTTCCCGGACCACCCGCATCGCGGCTTCGAGACGGTCACGTACATGATCGCGGGGCGCATGCGCCATCGCGACAGCGCGGGCCACGAGGGCCTGCTGCAGAACGGCGGCGTGCAATGGATGACCGCGGGCCGCGGCGTCGTGCACTCGGAGCTTCCCGAGCAGGAAGAAGGCGCCATGGAAGGCTTCCAGCTCTGGCTCAACCTGCCGGCGAAGGACAAGCTGCGCGACCCGTGGTATCGCGACTTCCAGGCGGCCGACATCCCCGAGGTGGCGACCCCCGAAGGCGTGAAGGTGCGCGTCATCGCGGGCGAGAGCCACGGTGTGGCCGGTGCCATGCGCCGCGATGTCACCGAGCCGCTGTACCTGGACCTGGAGATCCCGGCCGGCGCCACGTTCGAGCAGCCGCTCGCCGCGGGCCACAACGCTTTCGTCTACGTGTTCCGCGGCGCGGTGCAGGTCGAGGGCGTGGCGGTGCCCACGCAGCGCATGGCGATCCTCGCCAACGATCCGGCTGCCGACGGCGTGGTGCTGCGCGCGAGCGAGCCTGCCCGTGCGCTGCTCATCGCGGGGCGGCCGCTGCGCGAGCCGATCGCACAGTACGGCCCCTTCGTGATGAACACGCAGGCCGAGATCATGCAGGCGTTCAAGGACTACCAGGCAGGCCTCTTCACCTCGAAGTAACGGGACGGCGGCAGCGGCTCGCGCCGCCGCCGGTCCGCGCCGGGCGTAGCCGGGTGCCCCTGGGCCGCCGGCCATCGCATTCGGGGGCCAGCGGCGCGCGCGAAGCCGCTACTATCCCGGGCATGCAAGCCGCATTGCCACAACCCCGCCACCGCGGCCTCTGGCGCATCCTGAGCCCGCGCCGCGTGCTGTTCACCCTCGCCGCGTGCGCGCTCGGCGGGCTGCTGGTGAGCCCCATCTGGGTGATCCCCGCGGTCGAAGTGATGGCGCGCGCCATGCTGGTCGGTCTCGTGGCGCTCGTCGTCTTCGGCGTGCTCGAGAATTGGCCCGCCCGGCTGCCGGGATGGCTCGCGCGCTGGGTCCTGCAAGTGGTGGCCGTCGTGGTCGCGATCCCGGCGGCGGTGCTGGCGCTGTACCTCGCGATCACCATCGGCGACGAGCTGCCGTTCTGGCGCAGCGAGGCACGGCTGTCGGGGTTCTTCGTGCTTTCGATCACGGGTGTCCTGGTGGCCTCGTGGATGGCGATGTCCGCGCTGCTGCGCCAGCGCGACGAGGCGGCCCGCAACCAGGCATTGGCCTTCAGGCTCGAGCGCAGCGAGCTCGAGCGCAAGGCGATCGATGCGCGCCTGCGGCTGCTGCAGGCACAGGTGGAGCCGCATTTCCTCTTCAACACGCTCGCCAACGTGCGCGAGCTGGTCGACTCGGGCTCGCCGCAGGCCTCGCATGTGCTGGACACGCTCATCACCTACCTGCGGGCCGCGGTGCCGCGCCTGCACGACACCACGACCACCATCGGGCAGGAGCTGCAGCTCGTGCGCGCCTACCTCGAGCTGATGCAGCTGCGCATGCCCGATCGCCTGCAGTTCTCCGTGGATGCCGAAGAAGGCGCGCTCGGCCTGCGCTGCCCGCCCACCACACTCCTTACCCTGGTCGAGAACGCCATCCGCCACGGCATCGACCCCAGCGAGCAGGGTGGCCGCGTGGACGTGCACGTGCGGCTGCGCGATGCACGCTGCGAGGTCGAAGTGCGCGACACCGGCATCGGCATCCGCGAGGCCGCGCCCGGCGGCTCGGGCACGGGGCTCTCCACCCTGCGCGAGCGGCTGCAGCTCGAGTTCGGCGGCGATGCGCAAGTGCGGCTGGCGCCGCTGCAGCCCCAGGGGGCCGTGGCGACGATCGATTTTCCCGCGCGCGCTCTCGGCCCATGAGCAGCGCTCGTCCCACCGCCCTCATCGCCGACGACGAGCCGCTGCTGCGCTCGACGCTCACGCGCCTGCTGGGCGAAGCGTGGCCCGAGCTGCAGGTGGTGGCGGAGGCGCGCAACGGCCGCGAAGCGATCGAGATGTTCGAGGCGAGCCAGCCGCAGGTCTGCTTCCTCGACGTGCACATGCCGGGCCTGAGCGGAGTCGATGCGGCACGCGCCATCGGGCGACGCGCCCACCTCGTGTTCGTGACCGCCTACGACCAGTACGCGGTGCAGGCCTTCGAGCACGGTGCGCTCGATTACGTGGTGAAGCCGGTGGAGCGGGCGCGGCTCGCCGATACCGTCGCACGCCTGAAGGAGCGGCTGCGCGCCAGGCAGCCCGTGGCGGACCTGGAAGCCCTGCTGGAGCAGCTCGCGGCGCGGCTCGGCCGCGACAAGGCCGCGGCGCCGCTGCGGTGGCTGCACGCTTCCGTCGGCCAGGCACTGCGCGTGATCCCGGTCGAGGAGGTCGATTTCCTGCGCTCCGACGAGAAGTACACGCTGGTCGCGTGGCGCGACGCCGGCAAGGCGAGCGAGGCGCTCATCCGCACGCCCCTGAAGGAGCTGGTCGAGCATCTCGACGCGGCGGAGTTCATGCAGGTGCACCGCTCGGTGGTGGTGAACCGGCGCGCGATCAGCCATGTCACGCGCGGCGCCAACGAGACCGCCAACATCCACCTCAAGGGCCGCGACGAGGTGCTTCCGGTGAGCCGCAGCTACCTGCACCTCTTCCGCCAGATGTAGCGCCCGCGTTGCCGTGCGGCGACGCGCATGCCCCATGGTGCCATTCCGGCTGAGCCGCCCGGACGACTAGGATGATCCTCCCCGTGAGAGGATCAACGCCATGAAGAAGCACATCGTCGCGGCCATCGCCGCACTCGCCTTCGCGCAGGCCGCCGTCGCCGCCGACACCCTCGGGCGCATCAAGGCGTCGAAGGTGGTCAACGTCGCCTTCTCGGCGGACTCGCTGCCCTTCTCGTGGTCGCAGGACAAGGACGCGCCGCGCGGCTACACGATCGACCTCTGCAAGCGCGTGATCGCGCAGATCTCCAGGACGGTCGGCGTGCCCGACCTGCAGGTGAGGTGGCTTGCCGGCACCACGCCGGAGCGCCTGCAGATGATCGCGAACGGCAAGGCGGACCTCGACTGCGCCAACACGTCGCAGACCCTTGCGCGCCTCGCCGAAGTGGACTTCTCCGCGCTGATCTTCCTCGAGACCGGCGGCTTCCTCGGCCGCGCGGACACCAACATCCATCGCCTCAGCGACATGACCGGCAAGAAGATCGTGGTGCTCAAGGGCACGACGACGGAGAAGGCGTTGCGCGATGCGCTGCAGAAGCGGCTCGTGAACGCCGAGGTGGTCACGGTCGACAAGCCCGCGGACGGCATGGCGATGCTGGCATCCGGCGACGCGACCGCCTTCGCCGGCGATACCATCAAGCTGGTCGGCCTCGTCGTGCAGGAGAAGGATCCGGCGAAATACGCGCTGCTGCCGGACCAGCTCTCGTACGAGGCGTACGCCATCGCCCTGCCGCGCAACGATTCGGCGCTGCGCCTCGAAGTGAACCGCGCGCTCTCGCAGGTCTACCGCAGCGGCGACATCGGCACGATCTACGGCCAGTGGCTGGGTCCGCTCGGCAAGCCGACCGACCTGCTCACGGCGATGTACCTGCTGTACGCCATTCCCGAATAAGGTGCAGCCCGCCACCGTCAAGGCGCTCTTCTTCGACGTCTTCGGCACGATGGTCGACTGGCGCCGCGGCGTGGCGCGCGAAGCGCGCACGCTGCTCGCACCGCTCGGCCACGACATCGACTGGATCGCATTCGCGGACGCGTGGCGCGGCGAGTACCAGCCCGCGATGGAGGAAGTGCGCGATGGCCGCCTGCCCTTCTCGCGCCTCGACGTGCTGCATCGGCGCATGCTCGATCGCGTGCGGCCGAAGTTCGGCCTGGAACGCCTCGAGGAGGCGACGCTGGCCGAGCTCACGCTCGCCTGGCATCGCCTCGACGCCTGGGACGACGTGAAGCCCGGGTTCGCCCGCCTGCGCGAGCGCTTCCTCATGGCACCGCTGTCCAACGGCAACATCTCGCTGCAGGTGGACCTCGCGCGCCGCAACGACTTCCGCTGGGACGCGATCCTCGGCGCCGAGATCGCCGGCGACTACAAGCCCAAGCCGCGCGTGTACCTCGCGGCGGCCGAGGCGCTCGCGCTCGCTCCGGCGCAGTGCCTGATGGTCGCCGCGCACAGCAGCGATCTCGCCGCCGCAGCGGCGCTCGGGCTACGCACGGCGCACGTCGCGCGGCCCGACGAGAGCCCCAGGGGAGAAGCCGCGCCCACGGTCGCGGTCGACATCGCGGCGAAGTCGTTCGTGGATCTCGCGGACAAGCTGGGCGCCTGATCCGCCGCAACCCGGCCGCGCCATCGGGAGGACCGCGTGAAGAAGGCCGATTTCGCCTCCAACGCAGGTACGCCGTGAGAATAAGCACCGGGCACGTGGAGGTGCGGGGCGCCTCGCTCTTCTATCGCGACGTGGGCGAAGGAACGCCGATCGTGGTGCTGCACGGCGGCCCCGACTTCGACCATCGCTACCTGCTGCCCGGCATGGATCGCCTCGCCGGCCGGTGGCGCGTGATCTATTACGACCAGCGCGGCCGCGGCGGCTCGCGCGGCGAGGTGAGGCGCGAGGACGCGAACGTCGCGCGCTACGTCGAGGACCTCGAGGCCCTGCGCGTGCAGCTCGGCCTCGAAAGCCCCGTCATCCTCGGCCACTCGTGGGGCGGGCTCCTCGCGATGCACTACGCATTGCGTTATCCGCGCCACCTCTCGCGCCTCGTGCTGCTCAACACAGCGCCCGCGTCGAGCGCGGACATGATGCTGGTGCGCGAAGAGCGGCTGCGGCGCTGGGTGCCGCACCAGGAGCGCTTGTCCGCGATCATGCGCAGCCGCGAATACGAGGAGGGCGATCCCGACGCCGTTGCGGCGTTTTACCGCATCGACTTCGGCACCACGTTCGGCGATCCTGAGATCGCTGCACGGTTGAACCTTCGCTGGTGCCGCGAGGAGATCCTCCGCGGCCGCGAGATCGAGCAGTGGCTGATGGAGGGCCTCTACGATGTTCAGGATTTCACGCTCGTGCCGCAGCTTGGCGGCATCCTCGCGCCGACGCTCGTCGTCCATGGCGAGAACGACTTCGTACCGCTCGCAGCCGTGCGTCGCATCGTCGATGCTGTCCCCGGTGCGCGCCTGGCCGTGCTCGCCGGCTCGGGACACTTCTCGTATCTCGACGCGCCGGAAGGATTGACGGCGGCGCTGGAGGATTTCCTCGGCGGCGATGTCGCGGAAAGGGATCCGCGCGCAAGCGGATGCTGATATTTCCTGCGTCAGGCCATGAACTTCAGGATCGCGGCGTAGTGCACGACGCTGCCGGCGATCACGAACAGGTGCCAGATGCCGTGCCAGTGCGGGAAGCGCTCGTCGAACAGGTAGAACACGATGCCCACGGTATAGACGATGCCGCCGCCCAGCAGGTAGAGGAATCCCTCCATCGACAGCGCGTCGGCGATCAGCTCGCCGAACACGAGCCCCATCCAGCCCATCACGAGGTAGATCACGAGCGACGTGATGCGTGCGCCGCGCGCGACGAGGACCTCCTGCACGATCCCGAGCAGCGCGAGGCCCCACGCGGCCTCGAGCAGGCGCCAACCCCAGGTTCCGTGCAGCGCCACCATCGCGAAGGGCGTGTACGTGCCGGCGATCATGAGGTAGATCGAGATGTGGTCCAGTCTCCTGAAAATCTCCTTCGTTCGGCCCCGCGTGCCGTGGTAGAAAGTGGAGGAGACGTAGGTCAGGAAGAGCGTGAGGCCGTAGATCGAGAAGCTGGCGAGGCGCCACGGATCGTGCCGCGCGGCGGCCATGGAAACCAGTGTCACGCCGCCCGCGAGCGCCAGGACGGAGCCTGCGAGGTGCGTGTAGCTGTTCAGCCGTTCTCCGGGGTACATGCGGCCTATTGTCGAGTGCCCGCACCGCAGCAAACCGTAGCCCACCGGCACGCCGCAATGCCGGAAGGCTGCTCATTTCGGTGCAGGACAAAGCCCGACACGCGAATCGTCGCTTCGGCAGTGGGCGCGTGGGACGGATGTTGTTTCAATGCAGCAGGAACCACCATTGGGGGTTGAAGTGAACATTTCCGCTCGGCTGCACCGGGCCGCCATCGGCGCCGTCTTCGCCATCGCATCGTTCCTCGGCGCGGCCGGCGCGCTCGCGCAGTCCATGCCGTCGGTCGAAGGCCCCGTGCACGAGAAGGCCTTCGTGGTGAGCTCGCTGCGGGATGCGCAAGCGCCCGCCACGGCCGTGGCGCTGCCTGCTCCCGAAACGGCGGCGATCGACAAGCTGAAGCGCGACAACGCAGCCACCCTCACCAAGCGCCTGCAGATCGGCATCGATCGCGCGGTCACCGTCCCCAACGCGCAGAGCGGTGCGCTCACGTGGACCGCCGTCGACGGCGGCTGGATAGCGCATTGGAACGTAAGCTCCGAAGGTGCCGCGGCGCTTCGCGTCGCGATCGTCGCATCCGCGACGGTGCCTTCGCTCGAGCTGCGCTTTACCGGCAGCGCGGATGGCGGCACCGTCTACGGTCCGTTCACGCAGCGCGATCTCCTTGCGGCGGGCAACAGGTTCTGGAGCCCGGTGCTGGAAGGCGGGAGTGCCACGGTGGAGCTCTTCGTCGCCGGGCGCGACTCGCCGCAGGCGCTGGCCCTCGCGATCGAGACCGTGGCGCACCTGGTGGCAAGCCCGGCCGCGGCGAACGTCGAAGCGCTGCTCAAGGCCGCGGGTGCCTGCGAAGTGAACCTCATCTGCCGCTCGGCCAGCGATGCGGCGCTCGCTTCGGCCGGCAAGGCCGTCGCCCGCATGACGTTCGATTCGGGAGGCTCGTCGTTCCTCTGCACCGGAACGCTGCTCAACTCCGGCTCCAATTCCTTCATCCCCTATTTCTACACGGCGAGCCACTGCATCTCCACGGACGCGGAGGCGAGCTCGCTCACCACCTTGTGGTTCTTCGATTCGACGACGTGCACGGGCAACACGCCCAACCCGAACCAGCAGCAGCTCGGCGGCGGGGCCACGTTGCTCTTCACGGATGCCGAGCTCGACGGGACGCTGCTGCGCCTGAACCAGCAGCCTCCGTCCGGTGCGGTGTTCGCGGGCTGGGATGCCGCGACCATCCCGCTGGGCACCGCGCTCACCGCTGTCCACCATCCCGCCGGCGACGTGAAGAAGGTGAGCCTCGGCACGATGGGCGGCTACACGACGCCGCCCGACCACACCACGCCCTTCATCCAGTCGAACTGGAACAGCCTCGCCACGGGCGTCACCGAAGGCGGCAGCAGCGGCTCCGGCATCTTCACCTTCTCCGGCAGCGACTACCGGCTGCGCGGCGGCCTGCTGGGCGGGCCGTCGAGCTGCACCGCCAGTGCGGACAGCCGCTTCGACTGGTACTCGCGCTTCGACCTCGTCTATCCCCACATCGCGCAGTTCCTGAGCCCCTCGCAGCCGAACCACACGGCTCTCTGGTGGAACCCGAACGAGTCGGGCTGGGGCATCAACGTGGAGCAGCAGGGCGACATCGTCTTCGCCACGCTCTTCACCTACGACGAGGACGGCTCGTCGCTGTGGCTGGTGATGTCCAACGGCGCACGCCAGGGAACATCGGAGACCTTCTCCGGCGATCTCTTCCGCACGCAGGGCACGCCCTTCAACCAGCCGTTCGTGGGCTTCACGCCGACGCGCGTGGGCAGCATGACGCTCACCTTCAACGGCGACAGCAACGCGACGCTCACCTACACGTTCGACAACGTGAGCGTCACGAAGCAGATCACCAAGCAGCTCTTCGGCGCGAATGGCGCCGCGGTGTGCTCGTTCACGACCGGAAGCCGCGCGGGCGCGACCAACTTCACCGACCTCTGGTTCAACCCGAACGAAGCGGGCTGGGGCATCAATCTCACGCAGCAAAGCAACATCATGTTCGCCACGCTGTTCGTCTACGGCGGCAACGGGCGCACGCAGTGGTACGTGATGTCCGCGGGGCTGCGGCAGAACGACGGCTCGTTCACCGGCGCGCTCTTCCAGACGCAGGGGCCCATCTTCAACTCGCAGCCGTTCCCGCTGCCGCAGGTCACGCAGGTGGGCAACATGACGCTGCGCTTCAGCAACGGCGAGACCGGCACGCTGACCTATACCGTGAACGGGACCGCCGTGACCAAGCAGATCGTCCGCCAGGTGTTCTCGAGCCCGGTGCCGATCTGCTCGGGCTGACGCTGCGCTGCGAAGTCGTCCCCGCGAAGGCGGGGACCCGACTTCCCTAGCCGGACGTTTCCGGCGCCGGCCGCTTCCAGTCGAACACGACGCGCTCGCGCTCCTCGCCGATGGTGACGGGGCGCGAGAAGGTCCATGCATCCCAGCGCGTGGTGACGGTGTAATGGCCGCGCGGCAGGCGGGCGAGAAGGATGGGACCTTCGCTCACGCCCTCGAACACGACCTTGCCGTTCGCGTCCGTGATGGTGATGGGCATGCGCTCGAGCGTACGATCCGCGCCGCGGTCCTGTTCCTCGAACACGACCTCGAGCGGCCATTCCTGCGCGGCGCGCTTCACCGCATCGGCTTCCTCCGGCGTCCTTCCGCCGGTGATGAACGGGATGCCGTCCAGCTCCCGCGCCTGGGGCAGGTGCGCCTGGTAGGCGGGCGGGATGGCCCCGAGCGCCGTACTGGCGCCCAGGGCCGCGGCGGCACCGACTGCTGCAAGATTTCTCATCGGTAGCCTCCTTCACTGCGTACAACGTGTTGCACACGGCTACTGCGACAACGTGTTGCACACCAACTTGCTGCGAACTACATGTTGCACACGACTTGCTGCGACTACGTATTGCACACCACTTGCTGCAATTGCACGCGGGCTCCCAACTGCGCGCCGCGTACGGACTCCACCACCACAACGGCAACAGCTACTGCAACCGGTACTGCAAATCAGCCGATCTCGACCGGGACGAAAAGCTGCCGATCCTCGCGCTGGATGAGGAGCGCGACACTCTTGCCCGCCTTCGACGCCTGGGTTTTCAACTCGTCGGGCGACTTCACGGGATAGCCGTTGATGGAGAGCACCACATCGCCCGGCATCACGCCCGCGCGCTGTGCTGCGCCGCTCACTTCCTCGACCACCACGCCGCCCTTGCCGTTCATCTCGCCGCGCTCTTCCGGCGACAGCGGCCGCACGGCGAGGCCGAGGCGGCCATGGGCCGCAGCCTTCTCGGCACGCGCTTCCTTCGCATCGCGATTCGCTTCCGACGTGGCGACGGTGAGCGCCTTGGTGCCGTGGTCGCGCCACACTTCCATGGTCGACGTATGGCCCGCGGGCTCCTCGCCCACGATCACGGGCAGGTCTGCCGAGCGCTCGATGGGCTTGCCGTCGAACTTGAGGATGATGTCGCCCGTCTTGAGGCCGGCCTTCTCGCCGGGGCTCTTCGGCTCGACCGAGGAGACGAGCGCGCCGCGCGGACGATCCAGGCCGAACGATTCGGCCAGCGCCGCGTTCACTTCCTGCACGGTGATGCCGATGCGGCCGTGGGACACGTGGCCGCTCTTGAGGATCTGGTCCTTCACGTTGAGCGCGGTCTCGATGGGCACCGCGAACGAGATGCCCTGGAAGCCGCCGCTGCGCGAGTAGATCTGCGAGTTGATGCCGATGACCTCGCCCGACAGGTTGAAGAGCGGACCGCCCGAGTTGCCCGGGTTCACCGCGACATCGGTCTGGATGAAGGGGACATAGCTCGAATCCGGCAGCGAACGGCCCTTGGCGCTCACGATGCCCGCGGTGACCGAGTTGTCGAAGCCGAAGGGCGCGCCGATCGCAACCACCCACTCGCCGACGTTGGCTTCCCGCGAGCTGCCGAGGCGCACGGTGGGGAGATCCTTCGCATCGATCTTCAGCAGCGCGACATCGGTTTGCCTGTCCTTGCCGACGACCTTGGCGCGGAACTCGCGCCGGTCCGTAAGCTTCACGTTGACGCGATCCGCGCTCTCCACGACGTGCGCGTTGGTGAGGATGTAGCCGTCGCTGGAGATGATGAAGCCCGAGCCCTGGCCGCGCATGGGAATGGCGCCGCCGCCGTGCGGCCCGGCGCCGCCGCGGCCGCCGAAGCCGCGGAAGAATTCCTCGAGCCCCGGGGGCAAGCCGGGCGGGAGCTGTTGCTGCTGTTGCTGCGCGGCATCGTCATCGTCATCGCCGCCCTGCATGCTCACGTGGCGCGTGCCCTCGACGGTGATGTTCACGACGGCGGGGCCGTAGCGCTTCACGAGATCCGTGAAGCCGTTCAACGGCAGCGTGGTGGCGCCGGGATTGGCGGCAGGCGCCGCGACGCCGGTGGATGCCGCCGTGGCGGCATGTGCGCTGTTGAAAGGGAGATCGAAGTGGTCGTGCCACTGGGCCGCGCCCGCGCCGATCGCGCCGGCCGCGATGAGGGCACCGACGAGCGTCCTGGTCTTCATCTGCGTATTTCTCCTGTACAAAAGTAATTCGGGGATGGCCCCTGTATGTATGTACAACGCCCCGAAGGGGCGCCTGGTGCACACGCGCCTTGCGCGCGTTGTATGTCGGACTACTCCGACAGCGCAAGGTTCACTGCCGGGGTGCGGTTCATTGTCCCGCTGCGCACGGCGAAAGCTGCGCGCAAGGGTGCGGTTGCACTAAGCAAAAACCCGTATCCCGAAAACGCGAAAAGACCGACGGGGCCCGCGCGTGCGAGCCCCGACGAGTCCTTAACGTGCGGCGTCAGGCGACGTTGACCGGAATGCGGCGCGGCCTTGCCTGCTCGGCTTTCGGCACGTACAGCGTGAGCACGCCGTTCTTCATCTTCGCGTCGATCTTCGCGGTGTCGAGGTCGCGGCTCAACGCGAAAGTGCGGCGATAGTGCGCAACGCGGATCTCGGCATAGACCGAGTCGAGCTTCGTGCTCTCGCCGAGGGTCACGTGGCCTTCGATCGTGAGCTGGTCGCCCTCGACGTGTACCGAGAGGTTCTCCTTCGGCACGCCGGGCAGGTCCGCCATGACCGTGATGCCGTTCCCGTCCTCGAAGACGTCGACCGGCGGCGTGATGGCCGGCGCGGGCTGCTCAGCGCCGCGGGTGGCCTGCGCCTGCGCCTGTTGCTTCGCGACGCTTGCGGCGTCGTCGCGGTTCATCGGGGTCTGCTTCGTTTCCATGTGTGTCTCCTCGTCCGGTGCGTTACGCCGTTTCCATGATTTCGATGCGCCGCGGCTTCGAGCGCTCGAGCTTCGGAATGGCGATGCGCAGGATGCCGTCGCGGTACTTCGCGTCGACGCGGGCGCTGTCCACGTCCTCGGGCAGGCTGATCACGCGGCGGAAGGCGCCGGAGAAACGCTCGTTCGCGTAGATGTCCACCTTCTCGGAGGGCTGCGGCAGATCGCTCGCGCGCTCGCCCGTGATGGTGAGCAGGCCCTTGTCCACGGAGACCTCGAGCTTCGCGGGGTCGAGGCCGGGGGCGAAGGCGTAGATCTCCACCGAATCGCCGGTGACGCCGACGTTCAATGCGGGGAACGCGCCGCGGCCGGTCGCACGGATGCTCGACGGCCACGCGAGCGGGCCGAGCAATTGCTCCACCTGGCGCTGCAGCGCGTCGAAATCGGCGAACAGGCCGGCGGGAAATCGCGTGAGGGATGGATACATGGCGGTGTCTCCTCTCAAGGTTCGTAAACACGAATCTAGGGTGGAGAGCCGGCTTTTCAAGCCCCCGCTTCGCTACGCCAGCGCCTGCGCGATATCCGCCAGCAGGTCTTCGACGTGCTCGACACCGGCCGAGAGGCGCACGAGGTCTGCCGGACAGGTGGTGCCCGGGCCCTCCACGCTCGCGCGGTGCTCCGCGAGGCTCTCCACGGAACCCAGGGAAGTCGCGCGCTTGAAGACGCGCAACCGTCCCGTGAAGGATATGGCGGCGGCCTCCCCGGCCTTCAAGCGCAGCGACAGCATCCCGCCGAAGCCCCCCTGCATCTGGCGGCGCGCGATGGCGTGGCCGGGATGCGAGGGTAGCCCCGGGTACAGCACCTGCGCGATGGCCGGGTGGGCCGCGAAGCGCTCGGCGATGGCCATGGCATTCGCACACGCGGCGGCCACGCGCAGCGGCAGCGTCCGCATGCCGCGCAGCAGCAGCCACGCCTCGAACGGCCCCGGCACCGCGCCGCCGGAGCCGCGCACATAACGGATGCGCTGCCACAGCGCGTCGTCCTTCGCGGTGGCGAGCACGCCCGCGATCACGTCCGAATGGCCGTTGAGGTACTTGGTGGCGGAATGCATGACGATGTCGGCGCCGAGCTCGAGGGGACGGGTGAGCATCGGTGTCGCGACGGTGGAGTCGACCGCGACCGCGGCACCCACTTCGCGCGCGACCTGCGCCACGGCGGCGATGTCGGTAACGTCCCAGGTGGGGTTCGCGGGGGTCTCGATCCAGACGAGCCGCGGGCGCAAGGCTCGCGCCTTCGTGGCGACGTCATCGAGCGAGGCGTTGTCGTAGAGCTCCATCCTGAGGCCCCACGGCTGCATGTACTCGAGCAGCCACTTGCGGAATCCCCAGTACATGTTGCGCGGGACGAGCGCCACGTCGCCGGGCGACAGCGCGAGGAAGACCGATGCCGCGGCCGCCTGGCCCGATGAGAAGAGCATCGCGCCCGCGGCGTGCTCGAGCTGCGCGAGCAGCGCCTCGGCCTGGTCGTAGCCCGGATTGTCGGCGCGCGAGTAGACGCGCTTGCCCGGATAGGCGAGGTCGGCCGCGCGTTCGTAAGTGGTGGATACGTGGATCGGCGGCACGACCTCGCGATAAGGCTCGGCGACGCGGCCCAGTCCTTGCGCGGCCAGGGTCTGCGGTCGAAGGCTCGATGTCATGAGGCACCTTTGGGCTGATGTAGGGGGGGCACATTAAGGTTGCCGCAAGTATGGTCGGCTAGGCTGGATGTGCGATTTGCAGGGCGATTCTCACCCGGGTCTCTCCTCCGTTTGCCGGGTGGATTCGTTGAAGGGCGTCCCCATGGGGCGCCCTTTTTTTATTTCTGTTGTAAGCAAATGTAAATGGCGCGCCGGCGTGCCAAGCCGAATCGCGCCGATTGCGGTCTGAGCGCCAATACCGCAAGCTGGGGCCGCCCATGAGCGCGATCGCCGCACCCCGCACCGAAGCACCCCGCTGGTCATGGCTGCCCACGCCGGGCACGTGGAAATATCACGCGCTGCTGCTCGTGCTCGGTGCGCTCGTGCTGGGACCGCTCGGCGGCGTGACGGCGTCGTACATGAACTTCTCCATCGGGTTCTTCATCGGCGGCCAGGTGCTCGCGGGCATCCTCGGCTCGACGGTCACGTACGGCTACGGCGCGGAGGGCAAGCACGGCGCGAATTACATCCAGACCGCCGCCGCATCCGTCGCCGGCATGAGCGCGATGGGCGTGCTGATCCAGGCCATGGTCTGGATGGGGCTGCCGCAGCCGCCCGTGTGGGAGCTGGTGCTCTTCTTCCTGTGCATCGGCATGTTCGCCGCGGGCGTGGGCATGATGTATACGCCGATCCTCGTGGACCGCATGCAGCTTACCTATCCGTCCGGCCTCGCGGTGGCGAACATCCTGCGCGCGTTGACGGACCCGGTGTTGCTGCGCCAGTCGGTGAACACGCTCGGCACCGGCATCGCGATCGGCATCGCCGGCGGGATCGCGGCGGCGAAGGTCGCGGTGCTCGGCGCGATCGAGCTTTCGGCGTCGACGTTCGGCGCCGGCATGGTCGTGGGTGCGCGCATCGGCATTCCCGCGATCGTGGGCGGCCTCGTGAGCATCGCGCTCACGCCGTACTTCGTGTCGATCGGCTGGCTCGGCCCCGAGGACCCGTTCCGCAAGATCATGTTCCTCATCGCGCTCGGCACGATCATGGGTGCCGCCGTGGTGGACGTGGCGTTGATCCTCTACGAAGCGGCGCAGCGCCTCATGGGCCGGCGCGTTCCGGCACCGGCGCCCGAAGGCAGGCAGCCGGGCGAAGGCATCGTTCGCATGGCCGCGCAGCGCGATGGCGCCGAGGTGCACGAGCCCGGCTGGAAACGCTTCAACATGAAGCGTCTCGCGTTGTGGACGGTCGCGTGGGGGATCGGGGTCGTGTTGACCGGGCACGAGGTGCTGCACCAGCCGCTCTTCTTCCTCGTGCTCGCGGTGGCGCTGGTGTTCGTGTTCGCGATGGTGAACGGCATCTCGCTGGGCATCAGCGACAGCAACCCGATCTCGTCGGCATTCGTCGTGAGCGTGGTGATCATGGCCGCACTCGGGCTCAAGGACCCCGTCGTCGGCCTCATGGCGGGAAGCATCCTGCTGCTCGGCACGACCGTGGGCTGCGACATGCAGCAGGACCGCTCGACCGGCTGGCGCCTCGGCACCAACCGCACGATGCAGTTCCGTTACCAGGTGGCGGGCATGGTGATGGGCGCGGTCATGGCCGTCGCGTTCGCGAAGCTCTTCATGGCCGCGTATCCGGTGCTGCTGCAGGACCAGACCACGATGAGCGCGGCCGAGCAGCCGGCGAACTGGGCGAGCACGATGACGTACAAGTTCGTCGGCGTGCTGCGCAGCCTCACGGAGCCCAAGCCCTACCAGATGACCGCGATCTGGATCGGCGTGGCGGTGGGATTCGCGATCGAGGTCGCGCGCAAGGTCATCAAGGCAAACGCGCGTTACCGGCGCTTCGCGAAGGCCGGCCGCGCCGGCTTCGCCGTGGACTTCGTGCTCGATGCGTTCCTGCTGCCCTCGCCCTACGCGCTGTCTTTCGGCGGGTTCGTGAACCTGGGCACGTCGCTGTGGTTCGGCGGCGGCGGCATCGTGGCGAGCGTCATCAACACCCTGTCGAAACGCAGGGCGCGCAACGAGCATTCGAATTTGCCGGAAGACATGAGCGCCACGTCGCTCTTCGGCGGCGGGCTCATCGCGGGCGACGCGCTGGCCGCCCTGGGCATCGGCGTGGCGGGGTTACTGGGGACGCTGGCAGGCCACTGAAGGGCCGTCAACGGCCGCGCCGTTGCGGGCGCGTGGCTCCACCCCGCTCAGGGGCGGGCGTGTCGCGGGGAACGAACGGAAGCGGGTAGCCCGGCAGTCGAAGTTGGCATTTCATGTTGTTTCTCCGGTCTGTGATCCCTGAAGGTATGAGACCAGATTACGACCATGCCGGATGGACTACTATCGACCCCCGCCGGAATGCTTTGTAGGACAGCGCCGATTCCCGCGTCATGGGACCCTCCACGCCGGGACCCCGTTTTCGCGGAAGTCCGCCACCGGCGCCGCGCCCCGCCGATGGCAGCGGGAAGCCGACGCCGATGACAGCGCTCAGGCCGGCGGCAGCGAACGCAGCCGCGCGAGCACCGCCTCGGTGATGCGCTCGCAGCGCTCGCCGGCGAAATGGAAGGCGTCCGCCAGGCCCATGTCGAGCTCGCGCGAGATGGACTCGCGCAGCAGGCCGCGCGCGCGGAAGAAGCGCGTGCGCACGGTCGCCTCGGGGATGCCGAGGATGGCCGCCGTCTCCTCGACCGAGAGCTCCTCGACGCCGCGCAGCACGAACACCGTGCGGTAGGCGTCGGGCAACAGGTCGATCTGCGCCTCGAGGAGGCGGCGC
>DATMJE010000077.1:0-27612 GCA_035553995.1 Usitatibacter sp.
CACTTCGGGCGATTCGCCGTAGAAGCGGCTCGCCTGGTCGGCCTGCGACTTGCCGCAGTTGTAGTGCACGTTTCCGTCGCCCATGTGGCCGAAGGCGACGATGCGGATGTCGGGGAATTTCTTCAGGAGCGCCGCGCTCGCGCGCTCGATGAACTCGGGGACGCGGCTCACGGGCACCGACACATCGTGCTTGATGGAGACGCCGTCGAGCTTCTGCGCCTCGGAGACATTCTCGCGCAGCGCCCAGAGCGCTTTCCTTTGCGCGTCGCTCGCGGCGAGCACCGCGTCGGTGGCCAACCCCGCTTCGGCCGCCGAGCCCAGCGCCTGCTCGAGGAGATTGTCGAGTGTCGAGCCCTGGGTGCTGTCCGAGAGCTCCACCAGCACATACCAGGGAAATGCGCGGCCCAACGGATCGCGCGTATTCGGGATGTGCCTGAAGACCAGGTCGAGGCAGATGCGCGAGATGAGCTCGAATCCCGTGACGCGCTCGCCGACGCTCTCGCGCAGCTTCGCGAGGAGCTTCAATGCCGCGCCCGGGGATTCAACGGCCACCAGCGCGGTCGCCTGCGACCGGGGCTTCGCAAAGAGCTTCATCACCGCGGCGGTGATGATGCCGAGCGTGCCCTCGGCGCCGACGAAGAGGTGCTTCAGGTCGTAGCCGGTGTTGTCCTTGCGTAGCCCACGCAGGCCGTTCCATACACGCCCATCGGGCAGCACCACCTCGAGCCCGAGGACCAGGTCGCGCGTGTTGCCGTAGCGCAGCACGGCCGTGCCCCCGGCGTTGGTGGACAGGTTGCCGCCGATCTCGCAACTGCCCTCGGCCGCGAGCGACAGGGGAAACAGGCGGCCATGCCGGTCCGCCTCCTGCTGCAGGTTGGCGAGAATGCAGCCGGCTTCGACCGTCATGGTGTTGTTCTCGACATCGACCGCGCGCACACGATTCATGCGCGACAGGTTCACGATCACCTGCCGGCCCGAATCGTCGGGGATGGCACCGCCGCAAAGGCCGGTGTTGCCGCCCTGGGGCACGATCGCGATGCCGGCCTGCGCGAGAAGGGCCACGACCTTCGCGACCTCCTCCGTGTTCGCAGGCTTGACCACCGCTGCCGCACGGCCGCGAAAGTAATCGCGCCAGTCGGACTGGTAGGCGCCCTGGTCGCCGGGCGGGACGATGCCCCGCTCGCCCACGATGGCGCGAAGCTCCTCGAGGAGGGCGTCGGGCTTGGAGAGGTCGTTCATGTGCGGATTCGTGAAAGGAGTTTGCTGGTCGATCGATCGTGCTGGAAGGGGATCGAATGCACCTCGCCGCCCCAGCCGCGCACTTGCTTCGCGCCGACGATCGCATCGGCGGCCCAGTCGCCGCCCTTCACGAGGTGGTCCGGGCGGCATTCCAGTATGCGCGCGAGCGGCGTGTCTTCCTCGAACCAGGTCGCGAGCGCCACGCTCTCGAGCGATGCGACGACCGCGAGCCGGTCCTCGAGCGCGTTGATGGGTCGGTCGCGGCCCTTGCCGAGCCGGCGCACGGAGGCATCCGAATTGAGCGCCACCACCAGCGAGCGGCCGAGCGCCGCGGCTTCCGCGAGGTAGGTCACGTGGCCGCGATGGAGGATGTCGAAGACGCCATTGGTGAAGACGAGCGGGCGCGGCAGCCGCGCGACGCGCGCGGGGAAATGGCCAGGATCGCAGATCTTCGCTTCGAACGCGGGAAGGGTCATTCCGGAAGCGTAGCAAAGGAGCAAGGCGCAAGGCGCAAGGCACAAGGCGCAAGGCGCAGGGCGCAGGAAAATTCGTTTCCCGGGGCTTGACCCTTACGCCGCTTTTCCTGCGCCTTGCGCCCTGTGCCTTGCGCCTCACATATATTCAAACACCTTCACCACGCGGCTCACCCCACTGGTGGTGCGTGCGACCTCCACCGCCGCTTCGCCCTCGGAGGGCTTCACCAGCCCCATGAGGTAGACCACACCGTTCTCGGTGAGCACCTTCACGTGGTTGGGCGAGAAGGCGCGGTTGTTCACCATGCGCGTCTTCACGTTGGAGGTGATGAGCGCATCGTTGCCGCGCGAGGTCATCGAGGAGGCGCCGGCGACCTGGAGCTCGTTCACGACGTCGCGCACCTGCGGCAGGCCGCGCACTTCCTTCTCGACCTGCGCGCGCATGGCTTCCGTGGGCACTTCCCCCGTGAGCAGCACACGGCGGTTGAAGCTGGTGGCGTTCACGTGGGCGCCCGCGTGGTTCTCGCTCATGAGGCCCACGACCTTCCACTCGATGCCCTCGTCATCCACGTACGTGCCGGTGCTGCGGCGGTCGTTCGCCATCACGACGGCTGCCCCCGCCGTGGTGACGGCAACCGGGACGCAGCCCTGCATCAACGGCGGCACGAGCGCGGCGGCGAGCGCGAGGCGGGCCAACAAACGGTTCATTGCTTCTCCCCGAAAAGGACGTTGTCGACGACTTCGCACAGGCAGTGGATGGCGAGCAGGTGCACTTCCTGCACGCGCATGGTCCGCGGATGTGCGACGTTCAGGTGGAAATCGGTGGGGCGCACCAGGCGTCCCATGGCGCCGCCATCGCGGCCGGTGAGCGCGATCACCACCATCCCGCGGGCCTGCGCGGCCTTCATGGCCTCGATCACGTTCTTCGAGTTGCCCGAGGTGGAGATGGCGAGCAGCACGTCGCCCTGGTTGCCGAGCGCTTCGACCTGCTTCGAGAACACGCGGTCGAAGTCGTAATCGTTGGCGATGGCGGTGAGGGCGGAGCTATCCACGGTGAGCGCAATGCCCGGCAGGCCCGGACGCTCGCGCTCGAAGCGGCCGACGAGCTCGGCGGCGAAATGCTGGCTATCGGCGGCGGAGCCGCCGTTGCCGCAGGCGAGTGCCTTGCGGCCGGATTTCAACGCGCCTGCGAGCGCCTCGCCCGCGGCGGCGATCTGCGCGGGCAGCGTTTCGGCCATGCGGCGGCGCAGCTCGATCCCTTCCTCGAAGTGGGAACGGAGATGTTGGACGAGATCCATGAGTGCTCCGATTGTAACTGCTACGCGCAGTCGAACGCGCCGCGAATCCACGTGGGCTCGTCGCCTTCGAGCGACACCACATCGAAGCGGCATGCGGGCTCGCGCCCCAGGCGCATGAGGTAATGACGCGCGGCAGCGATGAGGCGGCGCTGCTTGCGCCAATCGACCGTTTCCGCGCCATCGCCGAAGCGATTCGCCGAGCGCATGCGGACCTCGACGAACACGAGCACGGGGCCATCCTGCGCGACGAGATCGATCTCCCCCTGGCGCGTGCGGTAGTTGCGCGCCACGAGCCGAAGCCCGCGCCGCTCGAGGAAGCGCGCGGCGCGATCTTCCGCGGCATCGCCCGAACGCTGCGCAGCGGTGGAGGTGAGGCGCTCGGTCACTGCGCGGTGCGTAGCGGGATCACGCGGCCGCCATCCACTTCGGCGGGGGCGAGGATGCGCGTGAAGACATTGGGCCCTTCGAGCACGATGCGGCCGGTGACGCCATCGAGCTCCACGCGGCTGCCTTGCGGCCTGAGCAGCAGCTGCGCCAGGCGGAAGGCATCGATGCCGAGCGCGTAGAGGCGCTCCTGGTCCACGGACATCGAGGACTTGGGCTGCGGATAGGCAGCGACGGTGGGACTTTCGGGCGCGACGAACCAGGGCATCTCCCCATAACGCACACCCTGCAGGTCTACGTTGACGACGGCCTCGGCGCGCGGGTTCACGCTGAAGGAGGTCGTGTACACGGGAAGCATCGCGGAGACATAGGGGCGCACGGTGCGCGCCTCCGCCGGATCGAGTGCCAGGAAGACCATGTCGGCACGGCTGCCGCGAACCTGCTCGCGCAAGGCGGGGGCATCGTCCGGATTGCCGCTGTAGGCCACGCGCCGGACCTCGCCGGCCGCGCGCGTCCATTCACTCTCGAAGGCCTCCTGCACGCGGCGCGACAGCGGCGAGGACGACGCGACCACGATCGCCGAGCGCATCCCGTCGGCCACCGCCATGAGCGCTACCTGGCGCGCCTCCTGGTCGAGCGATAGGGAGATCGAGAATACGTTGGACGGCAGGCGCGCCTCCGGATCCGCCAGCACGACCTCGTTCAGCACCAGCACGGGGGCGGCGGTGCAATTGCCGGTGGCGAGCATGTGCGCGCCGTCGCGCGTCATGCCGCCGACGATCACGACGGCCCCGGTTTCGTCGGAATGCCTGCACGCATCGACGAGGACGCTGCCTTCGCTCTCGACGGCGGTCACGTTGACGGGTGGCGCCTGGCTGCCCGCGACCTGTGCGGCCGCGGCGAACCCCTGCCGCAGCGCCTCCGCGAGGGGCCCGAGGCTCGGGGAGGCCGTGGGCAGGATGAGCGCGATGTGCGGCCGGCCGCGGGCCCTTGGCGGCACTCGCGCCGTTGCTGCCTGCGGCATCTCGGCATTCTCGCGCAGCGGGCGCACGATCGTGTCGCGGGAAAGCCCGGTGGCCGGATCGATGTCGGGCTCATCGATCATCGCCGGCGTGGGCGTAGTTGTGTCCACGGGCGGGTCGGCCGAGAATGCGGGCGACGCGAAGAGGCAAATAACGACAAGGAGGATCGCGTTGAGGCGCGACATGAACAGGGCGGGCTCCGGGACGTCGCGCGAGGAAGCGCCTCGCGATGCGGCATTGGCACCCGGATTATATGTGGTGGCCACACCCATAGGGAACCTGGGCGACGTCACGCAACGCGCGCTGGATACCCTGCGTGCCGTCGATGTGATCGCCGCCGAGGATACGCGCAACACGCGCGGGCTCCTCAACCACTTCGGCATCGGCGGCAAGCTGGTCGCGCTGCACGCGCACAACGAGCGTGGCGCGGCCGGTCGCGTGTGCGAGTGGATCGGCGAGGGCAAGTCCGTGGCGCTCGTGAGCGACGCGGGCACGCCGGGCGTGAGCGATCCCGGCGCCATCGTGGTGGACGCGGTGCGCAGCGCCGGTCACCGTGTCGAGCCGATACCGGGCGTGAGCGCGCTCACCGCAGCGCTGTCCGCGAGCGGGCTCACGTTCGAGGGCGTGGTATTCGCGGGCTTCCTGCCGGTGCGCGGCGCGGAGCGGCGCGCGCGACTCACGGAGCTCGCCGCGGGGCCGTGGGCGATCGCGCTCTTCGAGGCGCCGCATCGCGTGGCCGCGACGCTCGCGGACCTGCACGCGGCATTCGGCGATCGCGACATCGTGATCGCCCGCGAGCTCACCAAGCGCTTCGAGACCATCACCCGCCTGCCGCTCGCCGAGGCGGCCGCGTGGGTGGAAGCCGACGACGATCGCCGCCGCGGCGAGTTCGTCCTGCTCATCGAGGGGCGGCCCGTGGAGCGGGCCACGGGCGTCGATCCGCGCACGGTCCTCGAAACGCTGCTCGCCGAGGTGCCCGTCAAGCAGGCCGTGGCGCTGGCGATGAAGATCACCGGCGCCCGGCGCAACGAGTTGTATGCCATGGCGTTGGAGATGAAGAAATAGGCAACGATCGCGAACCCTATAATTTCCCATGCCCCAGACCCTCACCCTCGCACGTCCCGACGACTGGCACGTGCACTTCCGCGACGGCGATGCGATGGCGAGCGTGGTGGGCGCGACCGCGCGGCAGTTTGCGCGCGCGATCGTGATGCCCAACCTGCGCCCGCCGGTCGTCACCGTGGCGCAGGCCGAGGCGTATCGCGATCGCATCCGCGCGGCGCTGGCACCCGGCGTTTCGTTCACGCCGCTGATGACGCTCTACCTCACGGACAACACCGCGCCCGCCGAGATCGAGCGCGGTGCCGCGAGCGGCGTCGTGACCGCGGTCAAGTATTACCCGGCCGGTGCCACCACCAACTCCGATTCGGGTGTCACCGATATCCATCGCTGCGACGCGGTGCTCGAAGCGATGCAGCGCATCGGCATGCCGCTGTTGCTGCACGGCGAGGTGACCGATCCGGCGGTCGACGTGTTCGACCGCGAGATGGTCTTCGTGGAAAGCACGCTCGCCGACCTCGTGCGGCGCTTCCCGGGGCTCAGGATCGTGGTCGAGCACATGACCACGCGTGCGGCGGTGCGCTTCGTCGAGCGCGCGCCCGCGAACGTGGCCGGCACGATCACGGCGCACCACCTGCTCATGAACCGCAACGCCATCTTCGCCGGCGGCATCCGCCCGCACCACTACTGCCTGCCGGTGCTGAAGCGGGAGGAAGACCGGCTCGCGCTCATCGCGGCGGCCTCTTCCGGCAATCCCAAGTTCTTCCTCGGCACCGACAGCGCGCCGCACAGCCGCGGTGCGAAGGAATGCGCGTGCGGCTCCGCGGGCCTCTACACCGCGCACGCGGCCATCGAGCTCTACGCCGAGGCCTTCGAGAGTGCGGGCGCGCTCGGCCGGCTCGAGGGCTTCGCGAGCCACTTCGGCGCGGATTTCTACGGTCTGCCGCGCAACACGGAGCGCATCACGCTCGAGAAAACCGGTTGGGACGTGCCTGCTCAGCTTCCTCTCGGCGGCGAGGCTGTCGTGCCGATGCGCGCGGGATCGAGCATTCCGTGGCGGATGAAGGGCTGAGCGCGGCACGCCTCGAAGGGCCCATCTTCGAGCACGTCCGCCCATTGCTGGCGCGCCTGCCCGCCGGCCGCTGGCCCACGCATGCGGAGCTCGATGCGCTCGCCGAAGGCATCGTCACTTCCCGTGGCGTGCCGCTGCGCTTCGTCACGCCGCGCGGCCCGGGCATCGACGAGCGCCGGCACTACGAGATCCGCATCGCCGAAACGGGCGAGGTGGAAACACGCCCCGGAAGCTGGCACGACCTCTTCAACGCGCTGCAGTGGATCGCCTTCCCGCAGGCCAAGGCCCGCATCAATGCGCAGCATGCCGCGATGCTGGGCGAAGGAGGAGAGCGCGAGGCGAGGAGCCGCAGTCCGGAGCGCGACGCGCTCACGCTCTTCGACGAGGGCGGCGTGATCGTGGCGGCCAGCGCGCCCGAGGTGTTCCGCGCCATCGCCGCATTCGAGTGGAAACGCCTCTTCTGGGACATGCGCGCCGAGCTCGCGCGCACCGCGCGCTTCATCCCCTTCGGCCACGCGCTGCTGGAGCAGGCGATGGATCCTTACATCGGCATGGTCGGCAAGACGGTGTTCGTCCCGGTGAGCGATTTCTTCTTCATGCTCGCGCCGGAATCGCAGCGCGAGGAGGCCGATCGGCTCCTCGCCGCGCACTTCGCCGATCGCAAGCGCTTCGCCTCGCCGAAAGCGATGGCGCCGATGCCGGTGCTGGGCGTGCCGGGCTGGCATCCGCGCACGGCGAGCGAGGATTTCTACGACCTCGCGTCTTATTTCCGCTCGAGGCCGCGCGCGGTATAGTTTTTCGCACCGGGCCGTTGCAACGGAGGGCGCCATGAGGAAGCTGATCCTGGTCGTAGCCGCTTTTGCCGCCGCGAATGCCGCCGCCGAGCGGGTGCCGGAGCCGCCGGTGCCCGTGCGCCTGAGCCACCTCACTTTGCCCACCGACGCGCGCGAGCGCATCCAGGCCAAGGCCGACCAGGGCATCACGGCGCTCGTGCATTACCTCGAGCTCACGCGCACGGTGTACCAGCTGCGGCTGATGGACATCGTGGTCGGGCTGGACATGTCGAGCGTCTCGCTCGGCGATGTCGACACCACCGACCGCGAGATCGAGCGCGCGATCCGCGAAGGGAAGGCCACCCCCGTGCGGTAAGATGGCCCCGTGAAGCAGGCCAGGCGGTCGCTGTGCCACGGGTTTCCCGTTGCATGGAGGAAAGTCGGGACTCCACAGGGCAGCGTAGCGGGTAACACCCGTCCGCCGCGAGGCGAGGATCAGAGGAACAGAGACGCAGTCCGTTTCCTTGGAAAGTGCCCACCGCTTGTTGCATGCGGTCGGCACTTGATGAAGAGGAAACGGGGTGAAACGGCCAATCTCTACGCGGAGCAACACCAAGTAGGCAGACGTCGACGTGGCCCACCGAGTCTGCGGGTAGGTGGCTCGAGCCATGCGGTAACGCATGGCCCAGAGGAATGACCGTCATAGCCCGCCGGGGGAGCTTCGACTTGTCGGGGCGCCTTCGACGGGCCGTAACAGAATCCCGCTTATCGGCCTGCTTCACCTTTCGTCCGGGTTTTTTCGGTTCCGTCGCAAGCTGCTGGCGAGCCGCGGGCGCTCCCCCTAAGTTGGCGCTGCATCCCCGCCAACCGACCGCCAAGGAGCCCCGATGAAGCCGAACCTTCGCCTGCCGCTTTTCGCCATCGCGCTGCTCGGCTGCTTCGCCGCGGCCGCGCAGGAGCCCGAAGCACCCGTGCGGGTGAACGTGGAGGGCCTGCCCGCGCACGTGCGCGAACGCATCCTCGAGAAGGCCGGGCAGGGCGCGACCGCGCTCATCCGTTACCTGCACCGCACCGAGGCGGTCCACCAGCTCAGGCCCCAGTTCGTGATTCGCCAGTCAGAGCCGGCGGCGACGGCCGCCGCGCCGGAGGACGCAAAGCTCGCACAGCGCTCCGAAGTGCCGGCAGGCAAGGAGTAGCATCGCGTGCAGTCCCCGGACCTAAGGGCTGCGATGAAGCCGCGGGCCGTGATCGCCGAAGACGAGACGCTCCTGCGCGAGCAGCTCCAGGAGCTGCTCGCGGCGGCGTGGCCCGAGCTCGAGATCGCGGGCGTCGCGGCCAACGGCCTCGAAGCCATCCGCGAGCTCGAGGTGCACAACCCGGACGTGATGTTCCTCGACATCCACATGCCCGAGGCTTCGGGCCTGGAAGTCGCGCGCCACGCCAGCGGGCGCTGCCACGTGGTGTTCGTGACGGCCTACGACCGCTACGCGGTCAACGCTTTCGAGTCGGGCGCGATCGATTACGTGATGAAGCCGCTTTCGGTGGCGCGCCTCGGCACCGCCGTGCAGCGCGTGAAAAGCCGCATGCCGTCGCGCCCCGCGCAGCTCGACACCGTGCTGCAAAGCCTTGCCGCCGCCCCGGCCGCGAAGGAAGGCTACCTGCGCTGGATCAACGCCTCCCGCGGCGAGGAGATCCAGCTCATCACCATCGACGAGGTGCAATACTTCCAGTCCGATTCGAAGTACACGCGCGTCGTGACGCCGGGCACCGAAGCGCTCATCCGCAAGTCGATCCGCGAGCTGGTCGAGGAGCTCGACCCGGCCACCTTCTGGCAGGTGCATCGCTCGACCATCGTGAATCTCTACGCCGTGGCCGGCGTGGGGCGCGATGCCGCGGGCCACGTCGTGCTGCGCCTCAAGGGTCGCAAGGACCTGCTGCAGGTGAGCCAGCCGTACGCGCATCTCTTCAGGCAGATGTGAGCCCGCCGCGCTTTCCGGGCTGGAACATGCTCGCGGTGTACGCCGCGGTCTGCTTCGTGCGCGGTTTCGAGTTCGGGCTGGAGTTCTGGTGGAAGGGCGGCGTCTCGCTCGAATCGCTCGCCAGGACGATTCTCTTCGGCGCCCAGATCTTCGCCTGCGGGCTGCCGGTCTTCTTCGCAGCGGCCTGGATGCTGCGCGCCACGCGCGAGCAACCGCCCGGGAAGCGCGCGTGGAAGCTTGCCGCGGTGCTCGTGGGTCTCGCTCCCGTGTTCGGCGTGAGCCTGCACGCGCTGGGTCTCGTCTTCGACCCGCAATCCGAGACATCGCCCGCCGCCGACGTGGCCGGATTCGCGATCTGGGTGCTTACCGTCGGCGGGCCGATGGTGGCGATCGCGCTGCTGGTGCAGCGGCAGGCGGACACGGCCGCGGCCGAGCACGCCGAGCGCGTCGCCAGCGCAAGGCGCGAGCGCGAGTGGGACGAGATCCGCCTGCGATTCCTGCGTTCGCAGATCGAGCCGCATTTCCTGTTCAACGCGCTCGCCAACGTGAAGCGGCTGTACGAAACGCATCCGCAAAGCGGCCGCGAGATGTTGCGTGCGCTCGAGGAGTACATCCAGCGCGCGCTCAGCGTGGATCCCGCGGGATGCCGCACCGTGGCGGACGAGCTCTCCCTCACGCGCGCATACCTCGACATCTTCGCCGTACGCATGGGAAACCGCCTGCGGGTCGAGCTGGACGTGCCGGACGACCTCCATCGCGCGCCGCTGCCGCCGCTCATGCTGGGGACGCTGGTCGAGAACGCGCTCAAGCACGGCATCGCGCCGCGCGCCGAGGGCGGCACCATCCGCATTCGCGTGCGCGGGGAGAACCGCGAGCTGCTGGTGCAGGTGAGCGACGACGGCGTGGGCTTCCGCGAGACGAGCGGCAGCGGCATCGGCCTCGCCAACACGCGGGCACGGCTCGCCACGCTCTTCGGCGCGCGCGGCCGCCTCGACCTGGCGCGCAATCCCGGCGGCGGCGTCGTGGCGACCCTGCGCATGCCGCTCGAGGCAGCGCCGTGATGGCGATCCTGCGGCGATGGCGGGCGCTCACGGTGCGCCATTACTTCCGGGCCGCGGCGTGCGGGTTCTTCGCGATCCTGGTCGGCTTCACCGAGAGCTCGCTCATGGTGTTCACGATGCCGCGAACGGCATTGCTGGTCTTCACCGCGCAGTTCGCCGTGTGGGGAATCGTCTTCCTGCTCGCGATCACCGCCGCGGATGCCGTGGGCTCGGGGCGATGGTTGCGCTACCTGGTGGCGTGCGTGATCGCAGCGGCGATCTGTGCCGCGGGCAATTGGGTGTTGCGTGCGCCGCCGCTGAGCGGCTTCACGAGGCTCTCGGATATCAAGCCGTTCCTCGCGCTGTACACGGGATTCTTTGCGACGCTGTTTCCGGGCACGCTGGTGGGCCTGCTCTGGATCCGCTTGCGCGATGCGCGCGAGGCCCAGCGCCGGTTGACGCAAGTGCAGGAGGCCGCCGCCGAGATGCAGCGCGAGGCGGCGCACCTGGAGATGCGCGTGGCGGGCGAGTCGATCGATTCGGGCGCCGTCGTGCGCAGCCTGCGCGAGATCCGCCTGCTCTACGAAAAGGACGCGGCCGCTGCCGGCCTGCAGCTCGACGCTCTGGCTGCACGCCTGCGTGCGGCGATCCCGCACGCGAGCTAGCTTCCGGGCGAATCGGTCAAAATGGAGGGCTATGAAAGCCCTCCTCGCGGCGCTGCTGCTCGCCGCCGGCCTCGCCCATGCAGCACCCGACACTCCGTCCGGCAACGACGGCCCGCGCATCGACGCGCTGCTGGCCTTTGCGCGCACCTATGGCGTGGTGCGCTATTTCCATCCTTCCGATTCGCTCGACCGGGTCGACTGGAACCGTTTCCTGCTGGCGGGCGCCGAGCGCGCGGGCCACGTCACCGACCGTGCGCAGCTCGGCCGCGAGCTGGAGGCGCTCTTCACCCCGATCGCGACCGGCTTCCAGGTGGCCACGCCGCAAACGCAGGCCGCCGACATCGCGGGCGACGGCGACCGCATCGAGTGGCGCCACCTGGGTTACGGCATGGAGCCGATGCCGCGCAACGTTCCGTTCGTGAGCTGGCGCACGCACCACGACCCGCTGCACGACGGCAAGGTGAAGGGCCCCTATTTCCAGCACCAGAACGAGGCGCAGGCGCCGGTGCACGAGCACACCACGATGCACGTCGAGCTGCTGCCCGGCATGGACGCGCTCGTGCCGGTGTCGCTGCCGATGTCGGCCACGAAAGTGGACGAGGCGCAGGCGGCGCGCCTCAAGGATCTCGCGGCAGCGCTGCCCGCAGGCGACGGCGAGGCGGAACGGCTCACGCGCGCCCAATCCTGGGCGGACGGCATCGCCGCCTGGAACGTGGCACGCCACTTCTATCCGTACTGGGACGTGACCCCCATCGATTGGGACCAGCACTTACGCCGCTGGCTCGCCGCCCAGCCCGGGCAGCAGTCGCGCGCGCAGCTCCATGACCAGTTGCGGCGGCTCATCGCGCCGCTCGACGACGGTGACGGGCGCATCGTCGACCCGCGCGACAAGTCGCCGCGGCAGCAGCTTCCCATCTCCGTGCGCCCGCTGGGCGAGCGCTGGGTGGTCGATGCGTCGCTCGTGCCCGATCGGGTGAAGCCGGGCGACGTGATCGTGGCCGTGAACGATCGTCCCGCCAGGGCATATTTCGAGGAGCTCCTCGCGATGGAGTCGGGCTCGCCGCACTTCGCTCGCTGGCGCGCCGCGCGCGATTTCGTCGTCGGTCCGCAAGGACAGAACGTGACGCTGCGGCTTGATCGTGCGGGCAAGGCCGTGAACGCGTCGGTCGCCTACGACCACGCCAAGACCGTCATCATGCCGCGCCCCGATGCGCTCTCCGAGGTGCGCCCGGGCATCTTTTATGTGGACTTGTCGCGGTTCGATCGCGCGGCTTTCGAGGCGGCCATCCCCAAGCTTGCCGCAGCGCGCGGCGTCGTATTCGACCTGCGCGGCTATCCCGCTCCGGAGGCCGCCATCGTCGTGCCGTTCTGGCTCACGCACCCGGATAGCGCCCAGTGGATGATGCTGCCGCGGTTCGACAAGCCGTTCGGGCAATTCAGGACCGGCTGGTCCACGGGCTTCAAGCAGGAGGGCAATGCCGCGCTCGCGAAACCCGTGAAGGTGCTGCTCACGGATGGGCGCGCTTCGGGCTACGCCGAATCGCTCGTGGGCTACTTCGCCGGCCACAGGACCGGGCAGGTCGTGGGCGAAGCCACCGCCGGCGAGAACGGCAACGTGGCCGCCGCGACCCTTCCCAGCGGCCTGAAATACGTGTTCACCGCCATGCGGGTCACGCGGCACGACGGCACGTTGCTCCACAAGCAGGGCTTCACGCCCGACGTCGCGGTCGTGCCGAGCCTCGAAGGCCTGCGTGCCGGCCGGGACGAAGTCCTCGAGCGCGCGCTGGCGCTCATCCCCGCCTCCTGAGCTGACGTTTCGCGTCAGTTTGCCGTCGCTTCGCGCCGACGAAAGGCCGTTGTCGGCGAGTGAAGCAATTCACACGCGTTTTCCAACCCGTGTTCGATGATGGCTCGGACCGCGGCGTGATCCGCGCTTACGAGAGGCAACTAGGGGTTGGAACCGAACGCATGAACAAGATCCTCCTGGCAGTAATCATTGCATCGACTTTCGCGCTGGACGGGTGCGTGGCCGTGGGCCTCACCGCGCTCGGCGTGGGCATGGCCACCGGCGTCTCGCACACGCTGAGTGGGATGGTCTACAAGACTTTCACGACGCCGCAGGCGCAAGTGAAGCAGGCGACATTGGGCGCAATGCATCGGATGCAGATCAAGGTGGTGAAGAGCGAGAAGAGCGGCACGACCCAGACGATCACCGGCAAGGCCGGCGATCGCGACATCGAGGTCGAGCTCGAATCGCTCACGCCGAACACGACGCGGATGCTCGTGACCGCCAAGAAGGACGGCGGCATCCTGCGCGACGGCGCGACGGCCACCGAAGTGATCCTGCAAACGGAAAAGCTTGTCGGACCCACCTAAAGGAGAAACTTCACAATGAAAACGCAGATCAAGTTGCGGTTGCTGGTGAGCGCCTTGCTCCTCGCGCTGTCGCCGATGGCGATGGCGGACCCCGATGGCGGCGTGGCGCTCGATTCGCAGGTTCGCGTGCTCGACAATACCGGTGCCAGCCGTGGGCAGGACCAGGTCGCCGCGCGTATCGCGGCCTCCTTCGGCCACTTGGCCGGCGGCGACGCGAACGCGATCGCACTGGTGAACGGCCTGCGCAACGGCACGCCGATCACGCTCACCTATCCGGCCAGGCCGGGAGCAGGAACAGGGACAGCCACGGGCACCGGAACGGGCACGGGTACGGCTACCGGCAGCACCGGATCCGGCACCGGCACGAGCACGGGCACCGGTACGGGTACTTCCACAGGCACCGGCACGGGTACGTCCACGGGCACCGGTACGGGTACGTCCACAGGCACCGGTACGGGTACCACCACCGGTACGGGTACCACCACCGGCACGGGGACCACCACGGGCACGGGTACCCACACGCACACCGGCAGTGGCACTGGAACCGGAACCTCCACGGGCACCGGAACCGGTACTTCCACCGGGACTGGCACCGGCACCACCACCGGCACCGGCACTGGTACCGGCACCACCACCGGCACCGGTACCACCACGGGCACCGGTACGGGCACCGCCGCCGGCGGCAGCGGTACCGCCAGGCCGACCACCACGACCACGATCACGCCGCCGACGAAGCCGATGGGATGGGGTGGCGTGCGCATCGCCCTCGCGCTTGCGCAAGCGCAGCTGAACCAGCTCGGCATCACCAAGCCCACCGGCGCGCAGCTCGCCGCGGCGCTCGATGGCGGCACGGTCAGGGTCCACGGCACGACCACGACGCTCACCGGCGTGCTCACGGAACGCGCGAGCGGCATGGGCTGGGGGCAGATCGCGCAGGCCCAGGGCACGAAGCTGGGCCCCGTCCTGCACGGGCTGCGCCAGACGCAATCGGGTGTCGCCGCGCTGCCGGTGAAGGGCGAGGACCACGAGCACGCCACCACCACCGCCGGCGGCAAGGGCAGGGTGAGCGAGCACGAGCACGAGTCCGAAGGCCATTCCGGGAAGGGCAAGGTCGCGGAGCAGGAGCACGAGTCCGGGCAACATTCGGGAAAGGGCAAGGCGTCGGCGACCAGCACCGCGAGCACGGCGACGTCGTCGAAGACCCCCTCCGGAAAGGGCGCATCCACGGCGAGCAATACCCAGGCGACGGCCACTACGCGCTCCGCCGGGCCGTCCTCGAAGCCGCTCACGACGGCGGCGGGCTCGACGACCTCGTCGCAGGCGCACGGCTCGAAGGGCTTGGCGACGGCGACCGGCACGACGACGTCCTCCTCCGGCCCGTCCTCGAAAGGCATCACGACGGCGAGCGGAACGTCGACGGCCGCGGCCTCGAGCCATGGCTCGAAGGGCATCACGACGGCGAGCGGGACGGCGGCGACGTCGGTCTCGGGCCATGGCGGGAAGGGAATCACCACCGCCAGCGGAGTCGCTCCCAACGCCGCGTCCAAGGGCATCGTGACAGCCGAGGGCGCCACCGGCGGGTCGCACGCTGCGAAGGCCGGCCTGGGCAAGGGGGTCGTCACTGCGACGGGCGGCGCGGCCGGCACGACTGTGGCGGCAACTGCCAAGCCCCACGTCAACGCCACGGCCGGAATCACCACGGCCAGCAACGCCTCGGTCTCAGCCTCCGGTGTCACCACGGCGCAGGGCGACAGCCATGCGCATCACGGTAAGGGCAAGGGCGGCTGATTCCAAACCAGCCCGTCATCGCCTCGAAAAGGGCCCCTCCGGGGCCCTTTTCGTTTGGCAGGCCGCCCCGATCGGCACCCCATGATCCACATGACTAGCTCACCACGTGAGCTCGAAAAGACTTCCGAAAATATTCCCAACCCCTTGATTATTTTGCAGTTGGCGCCCGCGAGCGGGCCCCGGATTGTGCGCTAACCCCTTGTCGCACAAGAAAAATTTCCCGATGTATTCGCTTGACGGGTTGTAGCTGGATATCTACAGTGTCAATCCGTGGGGAAAAGTGGGAGAAAAGGTGTTTCAAGGGGCAACGCAGATCAACCTGGACGCGAAAGGGCGGATGGCCATCCCCACCCGCGCACGCGATCCGTTGACTGCGGGCGGGACTGTGAAGTTAGTCCTCACTGCGCACCCGGACGGATGCCTCCTGCTGTACCCACTGCCGGCCTGGGAGCCGATTCGCCAGAAAGTGATGGCGTTTCCGAGCCTCGACCGGCAGGCGAGCCTGTGGAAGCGGCTCCTCGTCGGTTTCGCCGAGGAAGTCGAGCCGGACGCGGCGGGACGGCTGCTCATCTCCCCCGAGCTGCGCGACTTCGCGCACATCTCACGCCCTGTCATGTTCGTCGGGCAGGGCAGCCATTTCGAAATCTGGGATCTCGAGACCTGGAACCAGCAACTCGAGGCCCTGCGGACCGGAGGTAGCCCCAACCTGCCTCCGGGGATGGAGAACTTCTCCCTGTGATGCGGCCGACGACCCTGGGGTCGACGCCGCGCTCGCAGGAGAGCGCAGACCCAGCGTCGACTCCCTTTCCCCGTGAGTGAGGTCTCCCATGTCCCGGTCCTTCTCGAAGAAACCATGCACGCCCTGCGAGTCCGTGAAGACGCGATCTATGTCGATGGCACCTTTGGTCGCGGCGGGCACAGCGCGGCCATCCTCGCCCGTCTCGGTGTTCGCGGAAGACTTCTCGCTTTTGATCAGGATCCCGCGGCGCATTCGGATCACGCGCTCCAGGATCCGCGTCTTGAGCTGATCCACGCCAGGTTCTCGACCATGACCGAGGCGCTCGCCGCTCGCGGCATCCGGCACGTGGCCGGGGTGCTGCTGGACCTCGGCGTGTCCTCGCCGCAGCTCGATGACGCCCACCGCGGCTTCAGCTTCCTGCGCGACGGGCCGCTCGACATGCGCATGGACACCACGCGCGGCGAGACCGCGGCCGAGTGGCTCGACCGCGCCGACGAATCCGACATCCGGGAGGTGATCAGGAACCATGGGGAAGAACGGTTTGCTAAATCGATTGCAGCAGCGATTGTTGATGCAAGGGGCCGGGAGCCTTTCCGCACCACGCGGCAGCTTGCCGAGGTCGTGGCTCGCGCGGTCCGGACGCGCGAGCCGGGGCAGCACCCGGCGACACGGACCTTTCAGGCTCTACGGATTCACGTCAATCGGGAGCTTGAAGAGCTCGAGGTGACGCTGCCGCAGGCGGCGGCGCTGCTCGAGCCCGGCGGGCGGCTCGCGGTGATCAGCTTCCATTCGCTCGAGGACCGCATCGTGAAGGGATTCATCCGCGAGCAGACCACCGCCGACAAGCTGCCGCGCGGCGTGCCGGTGCGCGCGGCCGACCTTCCGCCGGCGCCGATGATCGCCGTGGGCAAGCCGGTGCGTGCGTCCGAGGACGAGGTGCGTCGCAACCCGCGCGCTCGCAGCGCCGTGCTGCGCGTCGCGGAGAAGCGCTGATGCTGCGCGTGAACATCCTCCTCCTCGTGCTGGTCGTGGGCTGCGCGCTCGGCGTGATCACCTCGCAGCACCAGGCGCGCAAGCTCTTCGTCGAGCTGGAGAACGAGCAGGACACGGCGAAGAAGATCGCGGAGGAGTGGACGCAACTGCAGCTCGAACAAAGCACGTGGGCCACCAACAAGCGCGTGGCCGCCATCGCGCAATCGCAGCTCGGCATGCGGCTGCCGGACCCCTCGACCACGACCGTGCTCACGATGGAGGGCGCGCAGCCGTGAAGTTCGAGAAGCGCACGCCCCGGTTCGAGAAGCGCACACCCGAGCTGCGGCTCAAGCTCGAGGGGTGGCGCTCGCGCCTGGTGCTGGTGCTCGCGATCGGCGGCTTCGCCGTGCTCCTCGGGCGTGCGTTCTACCTGCAGGCGCTCGACCACGGTTTCCTGCAGGCGAAGGGAGAGGCGCGCTACACGCGCGTGATCGAGCTGCCCGCCTCGCGCGGGCCGGTGAAGGATCGCAACGGCCAGCTCCTCGCCGTCTCGACCGCGGTGGAATCGATCTGGGCGATTCCCGACGAGCTCGACGACGTGCAGGACGCGAAGTTGCGCGCGTTGGCCGCGGCGCTGGGCGAGAACGCCGCCGGCATTCGCCAGAAGATTGCCAACAAGGATCGGCAGTTCGTCTATCTCAAGCGCCAGATCTCGCCCGACCAGGCGGCGAAGGTGATGGCGTTGCACGTGCCGGGCGTGTTCCAGCAGCGCGAATTCCGCCGCTATTACCCGGCCGGCGAGGTGATGGCGCACGTGGTGGGATTCACCGGCATCGAGGACAACGGCCAGGAAGGCATCGAGCTCGCGGCGCAGCGGCGCCTCGCGGGCACGCCCGGCTCGCGCAAGGTGATCAAGGATCGCCGCGGCCGCGTGGTCGAGGATGTGGAGAGCCTGCGCCCGCCGCGCGACGGCCAGGACGTGACGCTCGCCATCGACCAGCGCCTGCAATTCCTCGCCCACCGCGAGCTGCGCACCGCGGTGGAGACGAACCATGCCAAGGGCGGCTCGGCGGTGATCGTCGATGCGCGCACCGGCGAAGTGCTGGCGCTCGTGAACCAGCCCGACTACAACCCGAACAACCGCGCCATGGTCACGGGCCGCCAGACGCGCAACCGCTCCGTCACCGACGTGTTCGAGCCGGGCTCGACGCTCAAGCCCTTCACCATCGCGGCGGCGCTCGACGACGGCCTCGTGAAGCCCGACACCATCATCCAGACGGCGCCCGGCAAGCTCACCATCGGCCGCGCCACGATCAGCGATGCGCACGCGCACGGCGCGCTCACCGTTGCGCAGGTCATCCAGAAGTCCTCCAACATCGGCACCGCGAAGATCCAGTTGATGATGCCCGCGAAGCGCATGGGCACGGTCTACGAGGAGCTGGGCTTCGGAGCGCCGCCGCACACCGGGTTTCCGGGCGAGGCGCGCGGGCTGCTCCGGCCGTGGGCGCACTGGCGCCCCATCGAGCAGGCGACGATGGCGTACGGGCAGGGCATCGCGGTATCGCTGCTGCAGGTGGCGCGTGCCTATACCGTCTTCACCAATGGCGGCGTGCTGCTGCCGCTGTCGCTGCTGCGGCAGGATGCGCCCGCGATCGGCAAGCGCATCTACAGCGCGGAAACGGTGGTGCAGGTCGACCGCATGATGGAGATGGCCGTCGGCCGCGAGGGCACCGCGCCGCTCGCGCAAGTGCCCGGCTATCGCGTGGCGGGCAAGACCGGCACCGCGTACAAGGCCGAGCGCGGCGGCTACGACGTGCATCGCTACGTCGCATCGTTCGTGGGCTTCGCACCGGTGAGCGACCCGCGCTTCATCGTCGCGGTGATGCTCGACGAGCCTTCCGCCGGGAAGCATTTCGGCGGCGACGTGAGCGCACCGGTGTTCGCGTCGGTGATGGGTGCCGCGTTGCGGATGATGTCCGTGCCGCCCGACGCGCCGCAGACCTTCAACGTGCAGGCCGGGCGTGCGGGGAGCGAGGGATGATCGCCGCGCCCGAATTCCTCGATGCCGCGGGACGCGCACTGCTCGATCGCCTGGCGCAGCTCGGCGTGCCGCTCGCGGACCTCACCGCCGATTCCCGCGCCGTGAAGAGAGGCTCGATCTTCGTCGCCTACCCGGGCACCGTCACCGATGGACGGCAGTACATCGGCGATGCCGTCGCGCGGGGTGCCGCCGCCGTCATCTGGGAGCGCGAAGGCTTCCGCTGGGACGAGCGCTGGGACGTCCCGAACCTCGCCGTGGCGGACCTGCGCAACCGCATTTCCGAGATCGCCGGGCACGTGTACGGCAACCCGTCGGAATCGCTCTGGATGGCGGGTGTCACGGGCACCAATGGCAAGACCTCGGTGTCCCAGTGGATCGCCGCCGCGCTCGATGGCCTCGGGCGCCGCGCGGCGGTCGTCGGCACGCTCGGCAACGGGCTCGTCGGCGAGCGCGTCGAGGCGAAGAACACCACCCCGGATCCGATCGTGCTGCAGCGCCTGCTCTCGGAATACCTGCGCCGCGGCGCGCGTTGCGTCGCGATGGAGGTGTCGAGCCACGGCCTGCACCAGGGCCGCGTGACCGGCGTCAGGTACGATGCCGCGGTCTTCACCAACCTCACGCGCGACCACCTCGATTACCACGGCACCATGGAGGCGTACGCGGAGGCGAAGTTCGCCCTCTTCTCCGCGCGCGGCCTCCGCCACGCGATCGTGAACGTGGACGACGCGTGGGGCCGGCAGCTCGTGGAGCGGTTGCAGGGCCGGCCGCTCAACCTCGTTTCCTACGGCGTCGAGATGCCCGCCGCCGCGTTGCGTGCGGCCAACGTCGCGCTGTCCGGTTCCGGTGTCGCTTTCGACGTGCAGAGCCCGTGGGGACGCGGGCGCGTCGAGGCGGGTGTGCTCGGCGCGTTCAACGTCTCCAACCTCGTCGCGGTGCTGGGCACGCTCCTGGCGGCGGGGATCGATTTCGACCGGGCGCTCGCCGCGGTGAGCGCGCTGCAGCCGGTGCCGGGGCGGCTCGAGCGGGTCGGCGGCGGCGAGCGGCCGCTCGTCGTGGTCGACTACGCGCACACGCCCGATGCGCTCGAGAAGGCGCTTGCCGCGCTGCGCCCGGCGGTCGCGACGGGCAGCCGGCTGGTGTGCGTCTTCGGCTGCGGCGGCGATCGCGACCGCGGCAAGCGCCCGCTGATGGCGCAGGCCGCGGTGGGTTTCGCCGACCATGTCGTGGTCACCAGCGACAACCCGCGCACCGAAGACCCGCACGCGATCATCGAGGACATCATGGCCGGCGTCCGCGGGCGCGCGGTCGAGGCCATCGAGGACCGGCAGGTCGCGATCTTCTCCGCCGTGCACCAGGCGCGCCCCGGCGACGTGGTGCTTCTCGCCGGGAAGGGGCACGAGACCTACCAGGAGATCGGCGGCGTGCGCCACCCGTTCAGCGACCGCGAGGTCGCGAGCGCGGCACTGGCCGAGTGGGGAGCGCACGCGTGATGGATTTGCGCGAAGCCGCACGCGCGGTCGGGGGCGAGCTGCATGGCCCGGCCCGGCGCTTCGGCGGCGTGTCGACCGACAGCCGCGCGGTGGGTGCGGGCGAGCTCTTCGTGGCGCTCAGGGGCGAGCGCTTCGACGGGCACGAATACATTGCCGAAGCGCAGGAGCGCGGTGCCGCCGGTGCGCTCACCTCGCACCTCGTGCAGACCGAGGCTCCGATGGCGCAGGTCGTCGTGGAGGACACGCGCCTCGCACTCGGCCGGCTGGCGGCCTCCTGGCGTGGCCGCTTCGCGGTGCCCGTCGTTGCCCTTACCGGCAGCAACGGCAAGACCACCGTGAAGGAGATGCTCGCCTCGATCCTCGCCGCGCACCTGGGCGATCGCGCCCGCGTGCTCGCCACCGAGGGCAATCTCAACAACGACATCGGCATGCCGCTCACGCTGCTGCGCCTGCGCGAGGACCACCGCTTCGCCGTGATCGAGATGGGCATGAACCACGAGGGCGAGATCGACTACCTCACGCACATCGCGCAGCCGACCGTGGCGCTCGTGAACAACGCGCAACGCGCGCACGTGGGCATCCTCGGCAGCGTCGAGGCCATCGCCCGCGCCAAGGGCGAGATCTACGCCGGGCTGCGCGGCTCGGGCGTCGCGGTCGTGAACGAGGACGACGCGTTCGCCGGCTACTGGAAGGGGCTCAACCGCGCGCACCGGATCGTCACCTTCGGGCTCTCGCCGCGCGCGGACGTGCGCGCGGAGCCCGCCGGACGCGGCTGGCTTTTCCACATCCCCGGGCACGAGTTCGTGCTCGAGCTGCTGGTGCGGGGCGAGCACAACGTGCGCAACGCGCTCGCCGCCTGCGCCGCCGCGGTGGCGCTCGAGCTGCCGGCCGACATGATCCGCGCCGGGCTTGCCGAATTTCGCGGCGTGCCGGGACGCTTGCAGCGGCGGCGCACCGCAACGGGCGCCTGGGTGATCGACGACAGCTACAACGCGAACCCCGAGTCGATGAAGGCCGCCATTCGCGTGCTCGCCGCGGAGCCCGGGCGCCGCGTCTTCGTGATGGGCGACATGGGCGAGCTGGGCGCGGGCGCCGATCAAATGCACGCGGAGGTGGGTGCTTTCGCACGCGAATCCGGCATCGACGCGCTCTTCACGCTGGGCGAGGCGAGCCGCCATGCCGCGCAGGCCTTCGGCGGCGGCGCCCAGCCCTTCGGCGACCTCGAATCGCTCATCGCCGCGGCGGGGCGCGAGAGCGCCTCGGGGGCCACGCTGCTGGTGAAGGGCTCGCGGTTCATGCGCATGGAACGCGTCGCCGACGCGCTCGCGGGCGCGGGAGGAACGCATGCTCTTTGAAGTCGCGCAGTGGCTCGAGTCGTACATGCGGGCGTTCAACGTGTTCACGTACATCACGTTGCGCGTGGTCCTGGCGGCGCTCACCGCGCTCGCCATCTCCTTCATCGTGGGTCCCGCGATGATCCGCAAGCTCACCATGTACAAGATCGGCCAGGCGGTACGCGACGACGGGCCGCGCACGCACCTGGTGAAGAGCGGCACGCCGACGATGGGCGGTGCGCTGATCCTGGTGTCGATGGGCATCACCACGCTGCTGTGGGCGGACCTGCGCAATCGCTACGTGTGGATCTGCCTGCTCACCACGCTCGGCTTCGGCGCGGTGGGCTGGGTGGACGACTGGCGCAAGGTCGTGCACCGCAACCCGAAGGGGCTGTCGGCGAAGGCCAAGTTCTTCTGGCAGTCGCTGATCGCGATCGTGGCGGTCTCGTGGCTCGCGTACAGCGCGAAGCTGCCGCAGCAGACCGAGCTCATCGTGCCGTTCTTCAAGGCGGTGGCGATCCCGCTCGGCACGATCGGCTTCATCATCCTCGGCTACTTCGTCGTCGTCGGCACGTCCAACGCGGTGAACCTCACCGACGGGCTCGACGGGCTCGCGATCCTGCCCACGGTGATGATCGCCTCGGCGCTCGCCGTGTTCGCGTACGTGACGGGCCACGCGGTCTTCTCCCGCTACCTGGGCTTTCCGCTGATCACCGGCGCCAGCGAGCTGGCGGTGCTATGCGGCGCCATGGCGGGCGCGGGGCTCGCGTTCCTCTGGTTCAACGCCTACCCGGCGGAAGTCTTCATGGGCGACGTGGGCGCGCTCGCGCTGGGTGCCGCGCTCGGCATGGTGTCGCTGGTCGTGCGGCAGGAGATCGTGCTGCTCATCATGGGCGGCGTCTTCGTGGTGGAGACGCTCTCCGTGATCATCCAGGTGGGCAGCTTCAAGCTCACCGGCAAGCGCGTCTTCCGCATGGCGCCGCTGCACCACCACTACGAGCTGAAAGGCTGGAAGGAGAACCAGGTCGTGGTCAGGTTCTGGATCATCACGATGATGCTGGTGCTGTTCGGATTGTCGACGTTGAAGCTGAGATAAGGCGCAGGGCGCAGGGCGCAAGGCGCAAGGCAAAAGGGACAAGGCACAAGAAGAAGACATGCAACCGGTGACCGGCAGGGGAAAGAGCGATGAATGGAATGGCAGGAACACACTCGTGGTCGGCCTGGGGGACACGGGGCTCTCGGCGGTGCGCTTCCTGGCGAAGCGCGGAGCGATCGTCCGCGCCGCCGACTCGCGAGCGCAACCACCGGCCCTCGATGCGCTGCGCGCGGAGCGGCCCGGCATCGCGCTTCATCTCGGCCCGTTCGACGTGCAAGCCCTGGCGGGCGTGGATGCGATCGTTGCGAGTCCGGGCGTTGCGCTGCGCGAGCCCTTCCTGCGCGCCGCGGTGGCACGCGGGATCGAGGTGGTCGGCGACGTGGAGGTCTTCGCGCGCGCGCTCGCCGCTGACCGAAGCCCGGCGCGCGTGATCGGGATCACCGGCACCAACGGCAAGTCCACCGTCACCGCGCTCGCCGCGGCGATGGGAGGCGCGGCCGGCCTGCGCACCGTCGCCGCGGGCAACATCGGCCTGCCGGTGCTCGACGCGCTCGACGCACCGGATGCGGGCGCGGTCGAGCTTTTCGTGCTCGAGCTTTCCAGCTACCAGCTCGAGACCACGTCGTCGCTCGCGTGCGACGCGGCGGTCATGCTGAACCTCACGCAGGACCACCTCGACCGCTACGACGGCATGGACGACTACGCGCGCGCCAAGGCGCGCATCTTCGCCCACGCGAAGCGGCGCGTGGTGAATCGCGACGACCCATGGAGCCGCGGCATGGCGGACTCCGGCGCGTTTTCGTTCGGGCTCGGTGTTCCGCACGGCGACGGCGAATGGGGGCTCGACGCGCAGCGCACCGTCCTCATGCGCGGCAGCGTCCCGTTGCTGCCGCTGGAAGACATGGCGATGCAGGGCCTGCACAACGCCGCCAACGCGCTCGCGGCCCACGCCCTGATGTCCGCCATCGACGCGCCCGCCGATGCGCTGGCGCGGGCGCTACGCACCTTCCGCGGCCTGCCGCACCGCGTGGAGCTGGTGGCCGAGGCGCACGGCGTCCGCTTCTTCGACGATTCCAAGGGCACCAATGTCGGCGCCACGGTCGCGGCGCTCGAAGGCTTCCGCGCGCCGGTGGTGCTCATCGCGGGCGGCGACGGCAAGGGACAGGATTTCGCGCCGCTGCGGCCGGCCGTCGAATCGAGGGCGCGCGCGGTGGTGCTCATCGGCCGGGACGCGCCGGCGATCGAGCAGGCGCTCGCCGCCTCGGGCGTGCGCCTCGAGCGCGCCGCGACGCTGGACGCCGCCGTCGAGGCCGCGTTCGAGCTCGCCCGCGAGGGCGACGCGGTGCTGCTCTCGCCCGCGTGCGCGAGCTTCGACATGTTCCGCAACTACAAGCATCGCGGCGATGTGTTCGCCGCCGCCGCGCGCGCCATCGCCGAACGGACGACGCACTGATGCTCTACAACCCCGCGCGCCGCGATTCCAGCCTCGACCACATGCTGCTGTGGTCGGCGCTGGCGCTCGGCGCGATCGGGCTGGTGATGGTGTATTCGGCCTCGATCGCGATGGCCGAGGCCGAGCGTTTCACCGGGTTCCGCCCCAGCTACTTCCTCGTGCGCCATGCCGCCTACCTCGCCGTGGGCCTCGCCCTCGCGGCCGCGATCTTCCGCGTGCCGCTGTGGCTGTGGCAGCGATCGGCGCCGTGGCTCTTCCTGCTGGGCACGCTGGCGCTGGTGGCCGTGCTCATTCCCGGCATCGGCCGCGAGGTGAACGGCAGCCGCCGCTGGATCCCGCTCGGCTTCATGAGCTTCCAGCCCTCCGAGGTGATGAAGCTCCTGGTCGTGCTTTATGCCGCGGACTACACGGTGCGCAAGGCGGCCTTCATGGACGACTTCCGCAAGGGCTTCCTGCCGATGTTCGGCGTGATGACGCTGATCGCGTTCCTGCTGCTGCGCGAGCCCGACTTCGGCGCCCTCGTCGTGGTGACGACGATCTCGATGGCGATCCTCTTCCTCGGCGGGCTCAACTGGCGCCTCTTCGCGGGACTGGCGGTGCTGCTCGCGGTGGCCTTCGTGGTCATGATCGTGTCGTCGCCGTACCGGCTGCAACGCATCCTCGGCTTCATGGATCCGTGGGCCGACGCCTACGGCAAGGGTTACCAGCTCTCGCACTCGCTGATCGCGTTCGGCCGCGGCGAATGGCTGGGCGTGGGCCTGGGCGCGAGTGTCGAGAAGCTCTTCTACCTGCCCGAGGCGCACACGGACTTCCTGCTCGCGGTGATCGCGGAGGAGCTGGGCTTCGCCGGCGTCGCGGCGGTCATCACGCTCTTCCTCTTCCTCGTGCACCGCGCCTTCGCCGTGGGCCGCCAGGCCGCGAGCCTCGAGCGCTATTTCGCGGCGCTGGTCGCGCAGGGGATCGGCGTGTGGCTCGCGGCGCAGGCGTTCATCAACATGGGCGTGAACATGGGGCTGCTGCCCACGAAGGGGCTCACGCTGCCGCTGCTCTCGTTCGGCGGCACGGGCATCGTCGTCAACTGCGTGTCGGTCGCGATCGTGCTGCGGATCGATTTCGAGAATCGCTACCTCATGCGTGGGAGACGCGCATGAGCGCCGCGCGCACGCTGCTCGTCATGGCCGCGGGCACGGGCGGCCACATCATGCCGGGGCTTGCGATCGCGCGCGAGCTCGCCGCGCGTAACTGGCGCGTGCACTGGATGGGCACGCCCCGGGGCATGGAGAACCGGCTCGTCGCCGAGGCGGGCTATCCGATGGTGCACGTCGACATGTCGGGCGTGCGCGGCAAGGGACTGCGTGCGTGGATCACGCTGCCGCTGAGGCTCGTGCGGGCGCTGTGGCAGTCGAGCGTCGCGATCTTTCGCGTGCGGCCCGATGTCGTGCTTTCCATGGGCGGCTATGTCGCCTTTCCCGGCGGGCTCATGGCGGCGATGTGGCGCAAGCCGCTCGTGGTGCATGAACCCGGTGCCGTGGCCGGCATCACCAACCGCGCGCTGGCCGTCTTCGCCGACCGCGTCATCGTCGCCATGCCGGGGGCCTTCGAGCGCCCGGTGGCACAAGGCTGGGCCAACCGGCTGCCGAAGCCGAAGCGCGTCGAGATGCTCGGCACGCCGGTGCGCGAGGAGATCGCCGCGATGGCGCCGCCGCAGGAGCGCTTCGCGGCACGCACGGGACCGCTGCGGCTGCTCGTCGTGGGCGGAAGCCTTGGCGCGCAGACGATGAACGAGCTGGTGCTCGCGGCACTCGCGGCGCTGCGCGCCGAGGAGCGTCCCGATGTGGTCCACCAGTCCGGCGAGAAGCTCTACGAGGCGCTGCGCGATGCGTACGCGAAGGCGAATGTCGCGGGCGAGGTGATTCCCTTCGTGACCGACATGGCGGCGCGCTACGCGTGGTGCGACGTGCTCATCTGCCGCTCGGGTGCGATCACGGTCGCGGAGATCGCTGCGGCGGGTGTCGCCTCGGTGCTTTTTCCGCTGCCGTGGTTCGTCGCCGACGAGCAGGCGGCGAACGCCAATTTCCTCGCCGAGCGCGGCGCGGGCATCGCGTTGAAGCAGCTCGAGACCACGCCCGCGCTTCTCGCCGACGTGCTGCGCTCGCTCACGCGCGAGCGGCTGCTGGCGATGGCGAAAGCCGCCCGCTCCCTCGGCAAGCCCGACGCCACGCGCCGCTGCGCGGATCTCTGCGGGGAGCTGGCGCATGCGGCATAAGGTGAAGCGCATCCATTTCGTGGGCATCGGCGGCTCGGGCATGTCGGGCATCGCCGAGGTGTTCTGCAACCTGGGCTACACCGTCACCGGCTCCGACCTCTCGGAGAACCCCGCGGTGCGCCGGTTGCGGCAGATGGGCATCCGCATCAGGATCGGCCACGCCGAGGAGAACGTCGCCGGCGTCGACGCCGTGGTCGTCTCCACCGCGGTGAAGGCCGACAACCCCGAGGTGCTGCGCGCGCGCGAGGCGCACATCCCCGTGGTGCCGCGCGCCATGATGCTGGCGGAGCTCATGCGCTTCAAGCAGGGCATCGCCATCGCCGGCACCCATGGCAAGACGACCACCACGTCGCTCGTGGCCGCCGTGCTCGGCGAGGCGGGGCTCGATCCGACGTGCGTGATCGGCGGGCGCCTCAACTCCATCGGCACCAATGCGCGCCTCGGCAAGGGCGAGTTCCTCGTGGCCGAGGCCGACGAGTCCGACGCCTCGTTCCTCTACCTGCAGCCGGTGATCTCGGTCGTGACCAACATCGACGCCGATCACATGGAGACGTACAAGCAGGACTTCGAGCAGTTGAAGGCGGCGTTCGTGGAGTTCCTGGGGCACCTGCCGTTCTACGGCCTCGCGGTGCTGTGCAAGGACGACCCGCACGTGCGCTCGATCCTCAAGTCGGTGACGCGGCCGATCTACACCTACGGCATCGAGAGCGACGCCGACCTGCGCGCGACCGATGTGCGCTGGGAAGGCGGACGCATGTGCTTCCGTGCGCTGAACGCGAAGGTGGCACCACTCGATGTGACGCTCAACCTTCCGGGCATGCACAACGTCCTCAACGCGCTCGCGGCGATCGCGGTGGCGCGCGAGGTCGGAGCCCCCGACGCGGCCATCTCGAAGGCGCTGGCGGAATTCACCGGCGTGGGGCGCCGCTTCCAGCGCTATGGCGACATTGCGCTCGCGGGCGGCGGCACCTTCGCGCTGATCGACGACTACGGCCACCATCCCGCGGAGATGGCCGCGACGCTCGCCGCCGCGCGCGGCGCCTTTCCCGGCCG
>DATMJE010000078.1:0-3003 GCA_035553995.1 Usitatibacter sp.
CCTGCTGCCGCGAGTCGCGTTGGCATTCGGACACGGTGACCGCCATCGTGGTGCCGCCGCAGCACGACGCGCGCCGCGTGATCGACATCGCGTTCCGCCGTTACGACCTCGCGTTGGGCGCGGGCCTGTCGAAGCTCGCGGGCCGCGTGTTCCGCATCGGCCACCTCGGCGACCTGAACGAGCTCATGCTGCTGGGCGCGCTGGGCGGCGTGGAGATGGCGATGGCCGACGCCGGCATCGACATCCTCGCCGGCAGTGGAGCCGCGGCAGCGCAGTCGCAATGGCGCGGCACCACGGCGCGAGCGCATGCGCGCGTCGCACCGCAGCTCGCACTCGTGAACTGACCTGGCGGCTTAGGGGAAGGCGGGGATCGTCGGCTCGTTGCCGCGGTCCATCGCCTCCGGATGCGTGCGGGCGATGACGTCGTGGATCTCCTGGTAGCGCGAAGCCGGCACGTCGAGCATGAGCAGGACCTTGCCCGCCGCGATCTCCGGCTCGAAGCCGCGCAGCCGCGAGTTCGGCACCTGCAACCCGACCATGCTCGAGATCCACATGCCCAGGCCCGCGCCCACCACCGCGGCGATGAGCACCGCGACGAGGTTCACGGCAAGCCCCCCGGGCGGGTAGTTCACCAGGATCGCGCCCAGCAGCGTGCCGAGCGCACCACCCAGCACCAGCCCGACGAAGGCGGCGTGGATGGTGTCGGTCTTGTGGATGTAGGACGCTTCGTGCAGCTCGCCGAGATCCGTGCCGCGGCGCGCGAGGAAATGCATGTGGCGGTCCTCGACGCGCGCGAGCAGCAGGTCGTTGGCGAGGCGCCGGGCGCTGGCCACGTCCGGCAGGGTGACGTACATGCGAAGTCTCATGAGACCCTCCTCTCGTGATCGACAGGAGCGGTGTCGAGAGTCTTACAACGGCTCTGGCATCGCCATCGGAGCCCTCAGGCTAGCCCCGAACGGGACGCTTATCAAGCGGAACACCGGTGCTGCAGGAGGCGCAAGGCCCGGGAAGGATTCGGTCCTTGCGCCTTGCGCCTTGCGCCTTGCGCCCTGCGCCTTGCGCCCTGGGCGGACGACTTTCGTCGCGTGAATCTTTACGGCACCAACACCGTGGATCCCGTCGTCTTGCGGCCCTCGAGGTCGCGATGCGCCTGCGCGGCCTCCCTGAGCGGATAGCTCTGCCGCGGCCCGACCTTGAGCTTGCCGGCGAGCACGAGGTCGAAGAGCTCCTTCGCCGCGGCCACGAGCTCCTCGCGCTTGCCCACGTAGCTCATGAGCGTGGGACGCGTCACGTAGAGCGACCCTTTCGCGGAGAGGATTCCGAGGTCGGTCGGGCCGACCGGTCCCGACGAGTTGCCGAAGCTCACCATGAGGCCGCGCGGCTGGAGGCAGTCGAGGGACTTGGTCCACGTGTCCTTGCCCACCGAGTCGTACACGACGGGCACCTTCCTGCCGCCGGTGATCTCCATCACCTTCGCCTGGAAATCCTCCTTCGTGTAGATCACGGTGTGCGTGCAGCCGTTTTCCTTCGCGAGCTTCGCCTTTTCCTCCGAGCTCACCGTGCCGATGATGTTGATGCCGAGCGCGCGCGCCCACTGGCATGCGATGAGGCCCACGCCGCCCGCGGCCGCGTGCCAGAGGATGGTGTCGCCCTGCTTCGGCACGATCAGCATGCGGCGCAGCAGGTATTGCACCGTGAGGCCCTGCAGCATCATGCTCGCCGCCTGCTCGAAGCTGATGCCCTCGGGCAGCTTCACGCAGCGCTCGGCGGGGTGGTTCTTCACCTCGCTGTACGCGCCGATGGGCCCGTTGCAATAGGCCACGCGATCGCCCACCTTGAAATCCGTCACGCCGGCGCCCACCGCTTCGACGACGCCTGCGGCTTCCAGCCCGATGCCCGACGGCAGGGGCATGGGATAGAGGCCGCTGCGGTGGTAGGTGTCGATGTAGTTGAGGCCGACCGCCTTGTGGCGGATCTGCACTTCGCCCTGGCCCGGCTGGGGAACGTTGACCTCCTCCCATTGAAGGACTTCGGGACCGCCGGTCTTGCTGAAACGGATTGCGTGCGCCATGGCTCTCGCTCGTGTTGGTGGACGGGGGAAGGGGGCTATTGTCGCAAAAACCAGCGCACCGCGAGAGTGGCGCATACTGGCCGCCCGTCTCGCAGGAGGAAGCCGCCATGACGAAATGGGCCGCCGTTGTTTTCTCCACCACGCTTATCCTCGCCTCGCCCGCGGTGCTGCCGCACGATGAGCCCGGCGCTTACGGCGGACGCCTCGGCAAGGTGTCCTTCGCCACGTCGTGCGACGCGAAGGTGCAGGCCGACTTCGAGCGCGCCGTCGCGATGCTGCACTCGTTCTGGTACAACGCCGGCGAGCAGTTGTTCACCGCGATCCTTGCCAAGGATCCCTCGTGCACGGTGACGGCATGGGGCTACGCCGCGATCCTCATGAACAACCCGCTCGCGGGCGTGGGCGCTTCGCCCGCGAACGCGAAGAAGGCCCAGGACGCGATCGCGAACGCGCGGGCCCATCCGCCGAAGACGCAGCGCGAGCGCGACTATGTCGAAGCCGTCGCCGCGTACTACGACGATTGGGCGAACAAGCCGGAGAAGGCGCGCCAGCTCGCGCGCTCGAAGGCTTTCGAAGCGCTCGCCGCGAAGTACCCCGACGACGACGAGGCGCAGATCTTCAGCGCGCTCTACATCGCGGGCACGCAATCGCAGGCGGACCAGACGTATGCGGCCTACATGCGCGCGGTGGCCATCCTCGAGCCGATGTTCGCCAAATATCCCGACCATCCCGGCGTGGCGCACTACCTCATCCACAGCTACGACGCGCCGCCCATCGCCTCGAAGGGACTCACGGCGGCGCGCCGCTACGCCTCCATCGCGCCCGACGCGCCCCATGCGCTGCACATGCCCTCGCACATCTTCACGCGCGTGGGTGCATGGGACGAGTCGATCTCCACGAATCTCCGCTCCGCGGATGCCGCGCGCAAGGGC
>DATMJE010000079.1:0-2671 GCA_035553995.1 Usitatibacter sp.
CTCGGAGAAGACCCGCCGCAAGCCGCCGCCCCACCGCGAGCGCAGCATGGTGAAGTAAGGATCCCCCTCGCGGATGCGGTGCTGCATGCCCACGCGCAGGCTGTCGCGCGGGTACCAGAGGAGGTCGATCGGCAGCCCGACCGAGATGTTGGACTTCATCGTGGAGTCGAAGGAAATAAGCACGCACTTGGCGGCCTCCTTCTGCGGCGTGGCCATGGAGACGACGCGGTCCAGGATCGGCTTGCCGTACTTCGATTCGCCGAGCTGGAAGTAGGGCGTGTCGTCGGTGGCCTCGATGAAGTTGCCCTGCGTGTAGATGTGGAAGAGCCGCGGCGCCTCGCCGCGGATCTGGCCGCCCACGAGCAGGTTGGCGGAAGCCTCGATCGACGATTGCGAGAGGAACGGCCCGTCGCGCCGGCCCATCTCGCGCAGCGCATCGCCCACCAGCACCGCGGCGTCGTACATCGATTCGGCATTCCAGATGGTTTGCGCGCCTTCGCCCAGCTTGGCCTGGCGGTCGAGGATGTTTATGACACCCTGCGTCATGGCGAGGTTGCCCGACGAAAGCGTCACGATCACGCGGTCGTCGCGCTTCTCGTAGACGCGCATCTTGGTGAACGTGGCGATGTGGTCCACCCCCGCGTTGGTGCGCGAGTCGGAGGCGAAGATCATTCCGCTATCGAGGCGAAGGGCGACGCAATAGGTCATGGCTCATCCCGGGCGACCGCCGATGATACCAAGGTCATTCGGCGGAGCTCGCAGCGAAGAAGCTGCCCTGGATGTTGCGCGAGAGGTCCTGCATGGAATCGAGGAACTCCGTGAGGTATTCGTGGAGGCCGGACGCGAAGATGTCCGAGATGTGGCCGAACTGCAGGCCCGAGAGGATCCGGCCCGCGCGCCGCAGCGTCTCGCGCGAGCGGTCGTTTTTCACCCTGTCGAGCGTCGCGCACACCTGGATCAGGCAGAAGCGCAGGCTCCTCGGTATGTCGTCGCGCAGGATCAATAGTTCCGCAAGCCTGAGCGGCGTGATCACGTCGCGGTAGACCTTGCGATAGGACTCGAACGCGGAAACCGAGCGCAGCACCGCGGACCACTGGTAGTAGTCCACCGCGCCGCCCACGTCCTTCACGCTCGGCAGGAGGATGTGGTACTTCACGTCGAGGATGCGCGCCGTGGAATCGGCACGCTCCATGTGCGTGCCCAGGCGCGTGAACTCGTAGGCGTCGTCGCGATGCATGGTGCCGAAGGTCACGCCGCGGAAGAGGTGGCTGCGTTCCTTCACCCAGTCGAAGAACGCCGAGATGCCGCGGGTCTCGACACCGTCCTCGTCCATCTGCTGCATCTCGAGCCACGTCGAGTTGAGCACCTCCCACATCTCGGAAGTGATCGAGCCGCGCACCGAGCGCGCATTTTCGCGCGCGTGCCGCGCACACGCGTAGATCGACGACGGGTTCTCCGGATCGAGCGCCATGAAATGCAGCACCTCGCGCGCGCACACCTCGCTGTGGCGGCCGGCGAAGGGGAAGAGGGTGCCGGTGATGCTGAGCGGGGCGAACCATTCCTGGTTCTGCAGGCGCGCTTCCTTCACCAGCAGCGACATGCGCCAGGTGACGTCGAGGACGCGCGCGGTGTTCTCCGCTCGCTCGACGTAGCGGCTCATCCAGTAGAGGTTGGATGCGACTCGGGACAGCATCTCTTAGGCAGGCAAAAAGCCGGGGAACACAGATGAACACAGATGAACACAGATAAAGGCGGAACCTGGATGTTCGTGCCAGTGCTTGCTACTGTGATAGCTCACTGGGGGGTTATCTGTGTTCATCTGTGTTCATCTGTGTTTGTGATTGTGATTGTGTTTGGGTTTGGGTTTTCTCGTATTCATCCGCCACCCACGTGTCCTTCACCCCGCCGCCCTGGGAGGAGTTCACCACCAGCGAGCCCTCGCGCAGCGCCACGCGCGTAAGCCCGCCGGGCACGAAGTTGATCTGGCTCCCGGAGAGCACGTAAGGCCGCAGGTCGATGTGCCGGTCGCCCATCTCGTCGCCGATGAAGGTCGGCACGCACGACAGCGAAAGCGTCGGCTGCGCGATGAAGCGCTCGGGCTGGTCGAGGATGCGCTGGCGATAACGCTCGCGTTCCTCGCGGCTCGCGGTGGGGCCCACCAGCATGCCGTAGCCGCCGGAGCCCTGCGCTTCCTTCACCACCAGCTCGTCCAGGTGCGCGAGGACGTAGTTGAGGTCGTCGCGCTTGCGCAGGACGTAAGTCGGCACGTTGTTGAGGATCGGCTCCTCGCCCAGGTAGAAGCGGATCATCTCGGGCACGTACGGGTACATCGACTTGTCGTCCGCGACGCCGGTTCCGATGGCGTTGGCGAGCGTCACGCGGCCGGCGCGATAGGCCCCGAGCAGGCCGGGCACGCCGAGCATCGAGTCGTTGCGCAGTTCGAGCGGATCGCAGAAATCGTCATCCACGCGGCGCAGGATGACGTCCACCGGCTCCAACCCGCTGAGGGTTTTCAGGAACACCCGGTCGTCGCGCACGGTGAGATCGCCGCCGGCGGCGAGGGTGTAGCCCAGGTACTGCGCCAGGTACGCCTGCTCGAAGTAGGTGGCGTTGTAGGGACCCGGGGTCAGCAGCACCACGCGCGGGTTGTCCCGGTTGTGCGGGGCCAGAC
>DATMJE010000080.1:0-10706 GCA_035553995.1 Usitatibacter sp.
CCAAGTCCCGCGCGTCGAACGGCAGCTCGCCGAGCCGCCGAAGATCGAGGCGCCGCCGCCCCCGCCGGTGCTGCCCCGGATCGAAGCGCCGCCCATCGATCGCGTGCAGGTGCCGCGGGTCGAGCGCCAGCTCGCACCGCCGCCGAAGATCGAAGCTCCTGCCATCGAGGCGCCGAAAGTCGAGGCACCGAAAGTCGAGGCACCCAAAGTCGAGGCACCGAAAGTCGAGGCACCCAAAGTCGAGGCCCCGAAGGCCGAGGCCCCGAAGGTCGAGGGACCCAAGGCCGAGGCCCCCAGGGCCGAAGCGCCGCGCGCCGTGCCGCCGCCAGCCGAGCCTTCCGCCCCGCGCGCGCCGGCGAGCGAAGCCGCGCGTCCCGCACCCGGCCCTCGCGAAGCGCCGGTGGAATCGCAGCCGGCACCATCGCCTTTCCGGCGCCCGCCCGCGTCCGAGAGCCAGGACTACGATCCCACGGCGCCCGCCCCCGCGCCGGCGCTCGATGCGGATGCGATGCGGCGGCGCGCGGGCGAGCTCGCTCGCCAGGGCACCGGCAATCGCGCGCTGCTGGCCATTCCGATGCCGCCGGTCGAGAAGCCGAAGACGACGCTCGAGAGCGCGATCGAAAAGGCCCGCAAGCCCGATTGCCGCACGGCGTACCAGGGGCTGGGCCTGCTGGCGGCAGTCCCGCTCATCGCGAACGAGTTCGGCGAAGGCACGTGCCGCTGGTAGGGACGACCGCGCCCCGTTTGTCGCTCGCGTCGCAATAGGGCCTCGCGCGCTGCTGTTTACCACGCGTCGTCCTCACCGGGAGACCCGCATGAACCGCATCGCGCTGCTGGTGTTCGGGCTGCTCCTTCTCGCCGCCTCGTTCGATGCCCTGGCGCAGGCGCCTCGTCCTCCCTACGCGACCACGAAGGTGGAGGGCACGGACAACGTCTACATCTTCCGCAACGGCAACCACCAGTCCATGTTCGTCGTCACGGGCGAGGGGGTGATCGCCACGGATCCCATCGCGTACGGGCGGCCCACCGGCGGGCAGCTTTATCTCGACGAGATCCGCAAGGTCACCGACAAGCCGGTCAGGTACGTGATCTACAGCCATCACCACTTCGACCACATCGCGGGCGGCAAGGCCTTCAAGGACGCCGGCGCCACGTTCGTCGCTCACCGGCGCGCGAAGGAGCAGCTCGCGCGGCTTGCGGATCCCCACACCGTGTTGCCGGACGAAGTCGTGGACGATTCGCGCACCATCACGCTGGGCGGCACGACGCTCGAGCTGACCTATCTCGGTCTCAACCACTCCGATTCGAACCTCGTGATGCGGCTGCCGAAGGAGAGGCTCGTCTTCGTCGTGGATACGATCCCCGTCGGGCAGGTGCCGGGCCGCGGCATGATCGATTTCCATCCGCTCGAGGCGGAGCAGTTCATCGAGAAGGTCATCGCGCTCGACTGGGATCGGCTGATTCCCGGCCATCCGGGCGTGAACGACCGCCTCGGCACGAAGAAGGACGCCGCGGACCAGCTTGCCCTGCTGAAGGCGGCATCGGCGGAGATGAAACCCCTCGCGCAGTCGGGCAAGTGCTGGGACGAAGCGGAGAAGGAGTTCAAGCTCACCGGCTACGAAAGCTGGCCGAACTACGCAGCGGGCCTGCCCTTCATCGCACGGCGCTATTGCGGGCTCTGGGGACGCGGCACGTGACGTGATCGTCGTCCCCGCGAGCGCGGCGGTTGCGGCAGGTGGGGATGGTCAACGAAAGAGGTCCGGGATCGTTGACAATGGAGAGTCCCATGTGCGCGCCGCGGAGCTTCGATGAAGCGCTTTGCCCTTTCCCTTCTCCTGCTTGTGTCCCTCGCACTGCCCGCCGCAGCGCAAACCTACTACGACGTCGGGGTCGACCTTCCCGAGTATCCGGAGATGCAGCCCATCCCGGAATCTCCCGTCTATTACGCGCCCGGCGTCGATTCCAACTACTTCTTCTACGACGGCGCCTACTGGGACTATTACAACGACGGCTGGTACTCGAGCCCCTGGTACAACGGGCCCTGGGAGTACGTGGATCCCGTCTATGTCCCCACGTACATCCTCTGGGTGCCCATCGTGTACTACCACCATCCACACTCGCATTGGCACGGCTGGGATGCCCACCGGCCGCCCCATTGGAGCCAGCATTGGGGCCGTGACTGGCAAACGCGCCACAACGCCGTCTATGCGGGACGTTCCGTAGGCAACGTCCAGCGCGCCCCGCTGCCGCAGTACCAGCAGCGCTTCAATCGCCAGAACTATCCCCGCGGCATCCAGCAAAGCCAGCTCCACGGCCAGTTCTACAACTACCAGCCGCGCGAGATGGTCACCCGCCAGGCGTACCAGAATCGCGGCATTGGCATGGCCCAGAATTTGCAGCACTCGCAGCCCCAAGCCCAGGGCCAAGGCCATCACGGCGAAAACCGCAATCCAGCCGCGCGCTGATTGGGGCACTTCCCCCATGGGCGGGGGATTTCCCCCATGCGAAAGCCCCCACCTCGGGGGTTTTCCCCCTCGCGGTTTCGTGGCACTGTGCGGTTACACTTGAATTCCTTGGGTTTTAATTCATGGCACATCCCGTGCTTGACGTTGGTTGTCCAGAAGCGCCTGGACCCAACCCCCCAGTTTTAGGAGATGTCCATGAGCAAGTTTCACATGATCGCAGCGGTACTGGCCGCATCTGGCCTGATGGCCGCAACCTTCGCCGAGGCCGCCCAGGGCGCCGGTGGTGGGGGTGGCGGAGGTGGTGGTGGCGGTGGCGGCGGTGGCGGCAAAAGGCCGGCATGCGTAGCTCATCCCGTTCCCGGCCAGCCCGGCACGTTTATCGTCACCTGCTCGACCCAGCGTCCCTGAACCCAGGGTCGTCGAATTACGCCGTGGGCGTGTTTCCGTCCACGGCGTTTTTCATTGCCGTCGCCGTAACGCTCGCGCTCCCCGTGGCCAGTGCCCGGGCGCAGGCGCCTGCCGACGCACCGTCCCCCAAGGCCGACGCCGTCGATCCGGCGAAGCCCGGGACGCAAGCCGCGCCCGCCTCGAGCGCCAGCGGCGCGGAGGGGGACAAGGCGCAGCCGCCGGCCGCCACCGGCGCCGAAGCCGCCAAGACAGAGGCCGCGGCAGCGGCCACGGTCGCCGCAGCGGCCGCGGTGGCTACCAAGCCCCTGACGGGCTCCTTCGAGGCGGGTGTTTCGCAGGAGCGCTCCCAGTTCAACCAGGTCCGCATCGGCGATTCGCCGGTCATCCTGATCCCGGGCGATACCGTGCGGCGCAACGAGCCGTTCCGCCATTTCGCCGCGGCGCTCGACGCCAACCTCGCCACGCCGGTGAAGTCGCTCAACTTCATCGCCGACGCCAATTACGACTCGCACATCGGCTTCCACAGCAGCGACGTGGATACCGTGTACACGCAGGGCGACATCGGCCTGCAATACGGCCTGGGCAAGAACATCGTCGGCGTGAAAGGCAACATCGAGCGCTGGCAGGTGGGAGGCTCGGACTTCCGGCGCGTACGCGGGCTGGGGATCGACATGGTCAGCTCGCTGACCGACCAGCTCAGCAGCTACCTCCTCGTGAACCTCAGCACCTATCGCCATCCCGGTGACCAGTCGGTGGTGGACGCCGACTATCGTGCCGTCACCGGGAACCTGCGCTGGGGCTCCAAGGATGCGTGGAGCTCCGCGTACACGCTGCAGGGGACGTACTCGCGCGAGCTGAACAAGGGCAATGATCCCGCGCTCGACGTCAACGCCGTGCTCATACGTGCGGCCTGGGACTCCAAACCCGTCACCGGGTGGGACCTGGGCGTCTCCACGATCCTGCAGGGCTCGAAGTTCGGCGCGGTGGATCCCTTGTTCGGGGTGCGCCGCAACGATCGATACACCGGCCTGGACGTGAACCTCGGCCACGACCTCGGCAAGTACCTGTACGCCCGGCTCGACCTCGGATACGCGAGATACCGGTCCAACGTGGAGGGCTTCGACAACGACTGGGGCACCGTGGGCGTCGTGGTGTCCTGGAAGTTCTAGGCAGCGCGGCAACTCCCGCGGCGGCTTGCGGAATTGGCCCGATCCCCGCTGCGATCGGGCGGAACCGCGATGCGGCAATCAGCCGCATTTCACCCGAATGTTTGATCTGTAGCATAGCCATTTGCTGGCATGCGCCATGCCTCTGGCGCGTGCTACAACCCCGACCCCGAACGACCCAAAAGGAGATTCCAGATGAGCAAAATGCGCACGATCGCGGCTATCCTCGCCGCGGCAGGTTTGATGTCCGTCCCGTTTGCCGAAGCCGCCCAGGGTAGCGGTGGCGGCGGTGGCGGTGGTGGTGGCGGTGGTGGCGGCGGCGGCGGTGGCAAACCCGCTCAGTGCGCCTCCATCCCGGTTCCCGGACAGCCGGGCACGTTCATCGTGACCTGCTCGAACAAGCGTCCGTAAATCTTCAGTGGCTGCAAGAAAAACGCCGTGGGACGTTCCGCCCACGGCGTTTTTCTTTGGGGCACTGTAGCCGGCCGCCCCACGAGTCCCCCCGGCGTTGCCCGGCACCCTGACGAGGGGTTGGTAAACCCCGGGGCCGGGTCAGTTCCCCGAAAGTCTCACGGGGTGCCCAAACCCTTTGGGCGAATTCCCCCAGCCGGCGGCCATTCCGGTGTGAAGCATCCTGTCGCACCCCGCCCAAGCCCTTGATTTTGCAGTGCATCGCCAGCATGGCATGACGCGTGCATAGGGAGGTCATGACTACAGAAAAGCCAAGCAAACGGAGACTCCTGCAAATGCTGCATTCCCGCCTTCGCATCCTCGCTGCCGCCTGCGCGGTATTCCTCGCCTTTGCTTCGCAGTTCGCGGTGAGCATGTGCGCCGACGTCCGCAACGAGAAGTGCGCCGCCGTGCCCTCCGGCACCAACGGCGCTTACGTGACCACCTGCACCACGGAGCGCCCCTGACCAGACGATGAACGCGGCCGCCGCAAGCCCGGCGACCGATCCACTGGAGACAACGATGAAAACAAGGATCCGCGTACCCCTCGTGCATTGCTTCCTCGCCCGGTTCGACCAGGGCGAAGCGGGCAAGTATTGGGACTATCTCGCCCTCGACGAGCCGCTGGAGCTGGTGCGCGACCGCGCGGACCGCCAGGACGCGCGCGCGGTGAAGGTCCAGTGGGTGGGGGCGACACTCGGATACCTGCCGCAGGAAGCGGCCTACATCGTCGGACAGATGATGGACCGTGGCGACGAAGTCCGCGCCCGCATCACGTCCAAGCGCCCGTCGGGAGATCCGGCCACACGCGTGCAGATCGAGATCAGCGTGATGGTCGACCCCGTCCGGGCCGAAACCGAAGAAGCGTCGGATCGCAGCCGCGGCATGCTCGCCGCGGGGCTCGCCTGGCTGGTGGCCGGCCGCGCGATCCAGCACGCGAAGCAAACGTCCGCGAAGGCGGACGCTCCATAGCGCACCGCACCATTCGTACCAGGGAGACAACCATGAGCGACCAAACCGATTCCGCGCGTTCCTTCGACGCGCTCTTCAAGCTGCCAGTGACGTCCGCCTCGGACCAGGTCATCCACTCGCTGATCATGAGCCTCGCGTGGTTCCTCGCCGCGCGCGCCATCGCGAGGGCGAAGGCGTCGGCGGTCCGCGCGTCGAGCTCAGCGACCTGACCGGGTGCGCGCTCTCGAGATCGCCATCGCCACGCCGCCCAGGATCGCGGCGGAGGCGATGACGAGCCGCAGCGTGAGCGCCTCGTCCAGGAACAGCACGCCGCCCGCGGCGGCGATGGCGGGCACGCTGAGCTGCACCGACGCCGCCGTGGTCGCCTTGAGCGCCGGCAGCGCGGTGTACCAGATCGCGTAGCCCATGCCCGAGGCGATGGCTCCCGAGAGCACGGCGAACAGGACGCCGCGCATGTCGACCGCAGCCCACGGCGCCGCGGCGAGCGACACCGCGATCGCAAGCGGCACTGCGCGCGCGAAGTTGCCGGCCGTCACCGCCAGCGGGTCACCGGCCGCCCGCCCGCGCAGCGAGTAGAGACCCCAGGAGAAGCCGGCAAGCATCATGAGCGCCGCGCCCGCGAGAGGCGGCGCCGACAGGCCCGGCGCGAGCAGGCTCGCAAGCCCCGCGAACGCGAGCACCAGCCCCGCTACCTGCATCCCACGCAGCCGCTCGCCGCGGCGCAGGCCGTAGCCGATCATCGTCGCCTGCACCGCCCCGAAGAGCAGCAAGGCGCCCGCGCCCGCGGTGAGCGTCACGTAAGCGAACGAAAACCCGGCGGCGTATGCGAAGAGCCAGAAGGCCGACCAGGCGTTGCCCGCGATGCGCATGCCCGGGCTGCGCACACGCAGGATGAGCCACAGCACCAGCGCGCCCGAGGCGATGCGCACGAGCGTGAAGCTGGCCGCGTCGATCGCGCTGCCCTTGAGCGCCACCCGGCACAAAAGCGAGTTGCTGGCGAAGGCGACCATGGCAAGCGTAGTGAGGAAAACGACTTGCGGCGGTCGCATTGGCCCGATTCTCGCGCGGGGCGCCCATTGTGCCGGGTTTTCTCACCCATGCGCGGGAATTGACCGGGTGCGCTGACCCAAGCTGCACAGCACCCCATTGAAAACATGACGATTTCATGCGTGGCACGACCTATGCATAGTCCTTCATGAGCACCGACAAATCCCAACAGGGAGACGAACATGAGACTCGCAGGCTACGCACTCACCGCACCGGTCACCACCACCACGACGACCGCCCAGCGCCCGCGCCATGCACGCGACAAGCAGGCCTCACGGCAAGTGACCGCCCTCGCCCTGCGCCGCAGCCGCACCTGCCGCTGAAGCGGCCGATGCGACCGGGCGCCCGCGTGGCGAGCCGCTACAGCAGCTTGTCCAGCGTGATCGGCAGGCTGCGCACGCGCTTGCCGGTGGCGTGGAACACCGCGTTGGCGACCATGCCCGCCACGCCGGTGATGCCGATCTCGCCGATGCCGCGCGCGCCGATGTCGTTGAACCCGGTGTCGTTCTCGTCCACCCACGCGACCTCGATCGAGCCGATGTCGGCGTTCACCGGCACGTGGTACTCGGCCAGGTTCGCATTCACGATCCGCCCCGTGCGCCTGTCGAGGATGCTCTCCTCCATGAGCGCCATCCCCAGCCCCCACACGATGCCGCCCTGGAACTGGCTCGCGGCCGTCTTCGCGTTGAGGATGCGCCCCACGCTGTAGGTGGCCACCACGCGCGGCACGCGCAGGATGCCGAGCTCCGGATCCACGCGCACCTCCCCGAAGAGCGCACCGAACGAGCGCTCCGCATGCGTCTTCTTCTCCTCGTCTTCCGCCGGGGGCTTCGCCGAGCCTTCCGCCTGCAGCGGCGCCTTGCCGCCCGCGTCGATCTTCTCCCTGAGCGCAAGGCATGCCGCGCGCACCGCGGGCCCCACACTCGCCGCCGTCATCGAGCCGCCGGAAACCGGCGCCTTCGGGAAGCGCGTGTCGCCCAGCTCGAAGCGCACCTTCTGCACCGGCACGCCGAGCGTCTCCGCGGCGATCTGCGAGCAGATCGTGTACGTGCCCGTGCCCAGATCCTGCGTGCCCGAGCGCACGGTGAACGTGCCGTCCGCGTTCATGATCGCGACCGCCTTCGCTTCCATGCGGTGCGCCGGATAAGTGGCGGTCGCGACACCCCAGCCGACGAGCCAGCGCCCGTCGCGCATCGAGCCGGGACGCGCCGAGCGGCGCGACCAGCCGAAGCGCCTGGCGCCGTCCTCGTAGCATTCGCGCAGCTTCTTGCTCGACCAGGGCTTGCCGCTGGACGGCTCCACGTCCGCATGGTTGCGCAGCCGCAGCTCGAGCGGATCCATGCCGAGCTCGTAGGCGAGCTCGTCGATCGCGCTCTCGATCGCGAAGGTCCCCGTCGCTTCGCCCGGGGCACGCTGGAAGGTCGGCGTGCCGACGTTCATCTTCGCCAGCTTCTGCACGGTATCGCCGTTGGGCCAGGCGTAGAGCGCGCGCGTGGGCTGGGTGGAAGGCTCGGTGAAGTCCTCGAACACCGACGTGTGCGAAAGCACCTCGTGGCGCAGCGCCACGATGCGCCCGTCGCGCATCGCGCCCAGCACGATGTGCTGCTCGGTCTGCGGCCGGCCGCCGACCGGGCCGTACATCTGCGGCCGCTCGAGCACCAGCTTCACCGGGCGGCCCGCCTTGCGCGCGGCCATTGCGGCGAGCGTCACGTGCGACCACGCGGAGCCCTTGCAGCCGAAGCCGCCGCCCACGAAGGGACACACCACGCGCACCTTCTCGGGCGGAATGCCGAGCGTCTTCGCCACGGTCTCCTTCGCGCCGCTCACGTATTGCGTCGCGTCGTAGAGGGTGAGCTCGCTGCCTTTCCATTCCGCGATGGTGCCGTGCGGCTCCATCGGGTTGTGGTGCTCCATCGGCGTCGTGTACACCGCGTCCACCTTCACGTCGGCGCGTTCGAGCGCGGACTGCGCATCGCCCCACTTCTTCTCCGCGGGGCCGCGCAGCATCTTCGCGGGCTTCGGATCCTTCTTCGCCTGGTCGAAATCGAGCACCGCATCGGCCGCGCGGTACCTGATGTCGAGATGGGCAGCCGCATCGGTCGCCTGCTCGAGTGTCGCGGCCACGACCACGGCGATCGGCTCGCCGTTGTAGCGCACCGCGGCATCCTGCAGCAGCGACATCTCGCGTCCCGCGGGCGGCTTCACGGCGGCGCGTCCCTTCGCCGGCAGGCGGGGCGCGTTCTCGTGCGTCATCACCAGCAGCACGCCGGGCATGCGCCGGGCCACGGTCGAATCGATCGACGCGATGGTGCCGCTGGGTATGGTGCTGCGCACCATCACGCCGTACGCGACGCCGGGCACCTCGAACTCCGCGGCATAGGTCGCGCGCCCCATCACCTTGAGCGGCCCGTCCACGCGCGTGAGCGGATCGCCGATCATTCCCTTGCCGTTCATGCCGCGCCTCCCGCCACTTCGAGCGCGCGTGCGACGCTGCGCTTCGCGAGCGCGACCTTGAACGCGTTGTCGTGCAGGGGCCGCGCACCCGAGACGCTCGCATCGGCCGCGCGTTCGATCGCCGCGGCGTCCAGGCGGCGGCCCACGAGCGCGCTCTCCGCCTCCATCGCGCGCCACGGCTTGTGCGCGACACCGCCCATCGCGATGCGCGCCGTGCGCACGGTGTTGCCGTCCATCTCGAGCGCCGCGGCGACCGACACGAGCGCGAAAGCGTAGCTCGCGCGATCGCGAACCTTGAGGTAATGCGAACGCTGTGCGAAGCCGTTCGGCGGCAGCTCCACGGCGACGATGAGCTCGTCGGGCTCGATGTTGGTGTCGAGGTGCGGCGTGTCGCCCGGCAGGCGATGGAATTGCGTCGCGGGGATGCGCCGCGCGCCGCTGCGTCCGAGCACCTCGACCATCGCGTCGAGCGCGGCCAGCGCCACCGCCATGTCCGACGGATGGGTCGCGACACATTGGTTGCTCGCGCCGAGGATCGCGTGGATGCGGTTGTAGCCTTCGAGCGCCGCGCATCCGGAGCCGGGCACGCGCTTGTTGCAGCGGTCGAACGCCGTGTCGTAGAAGTAATAGCAGCGCGTGCGCTGCATGAGGTTGCCGCCCGTGGAGGCCATGTTGCGCAGCTGCGGTGAAGCGCCCGCGAGCAGCGCCTGCGAGAGCAGCGGATAGCGCTCGCGGATGAGCGGGTGACTGGCGCAGTCGCTGTTGCGCACCATCGCGCCGATGCGCACGCCGCCCGCGGGAGTCGCCGCGATGTCCGTGAGCGGCAATGCGCTGATGTCGACCAGCCGCGCCGGCTTCTCGACGTCGCCCTTCATGAGGTCGACGAGGTTGGTGCCGCCGGCGAGGAATTTCGCATCCGGACCGATGCCTGCGAGGGCCTCGTCGACGCTGCGCGCGCTGGTGTATTCGAAGCTTCTCATGGCCTCACGCCTTTCCGCCGCCGGCGACGTCGCGGACCGCGGCGACGATGTTCACGTATGCGCCGCAGCGGCAGATGTTGCCGCTCATGCGCTCGCGGATCTCGTCGTCGGTGAGCGCGATCGCGGCACCCGGGCGCACGTCGCGCGACACGTAGCTCGGCATGCCGTGGCGGTACTCGTCCACGAGGGCCACGCACGACATGATCTGCCCCGGCGTGCAGTAGCCGCACTGGAACGCGTCGCGCTCGAGGAACGCGACCTGGGCCGGATGCGCCGCCCCGCCACGCGACAGCCCTTCGATCGTGGTCACCTCCTTGCCCTCGAGCGTCACCGCGAGGGTGAGGCACGAGTTCACGCGCCGCCCATCCACCAGCACCGTGCACGCGCCGCACTGGCCGCGATCGCAGCCCTTCTTGGTGCCGGTCATCCGCAGACGCTCGCGGAGCGCATCGAGCAGCGTCACGCGCGGATCGAGCGTGAGCTCGCGCGTCTCTCCGTTGAGCTTGAAGCGCACGCGATGCGTCGCCTCCGGCGCGATGGCGTTGTTGCCGGCATCCTTCGGCGCGCCCAGCGCGTCGATCGCGCCGAGGCTCGCGCCCAGGGCGCCGGTGCCGAGCACGAAGCGGCGGCGCGCCTCGCTCGGGGGATCGTGGGAATCGCGGGACATCGGGGGCTCCATGGCGACGACAGCGCCGATAGGCATCGGACTACGAATCGCTGTTGAGGTTTTGGCCCGTTCGGCGCATGCGGTCCGAACTGCAGAA
>DATMJE010000081.1:0-14801 GCA_035553995.1 Usitatibacter sp.
CGCTGGTGAAGGACCGCCGTTTCGCCACTCTCGCGGCGCAAGCGGGCACCACCCCCGCCACGCTCGCCATCGCCTGGGTGCTGCGGCAGGACGGTGTCAGCGCCATTCCCAAGGCGTCGAACGTGGAGCACGTGCGCGCGAATGCCGCCGCGCGCGATTTCCGCATCCCCGAGGACCTGCTGCGCGAGATCGACCGCGCGTTCCCGCCGCCGGCGCGCAAGCAGCGGCTGGACATCATCTGAGCCGCGGGCTGCGCGTGGCGTCGCGCAGCCACGTCGAGACCAGCGCCAGCGCGCAAACGGCGTAGGCCAGCCCCGCGGGCATCCACATCACCAGCCCGCCGAGCTGCTGGTCCTCCAGCGGCGTGAAGCCCGTGCGCGGCTGCGCGATGTAATGCGGGTACCAGGGCGAGGGCGCGAGCGTGAGCAGCGCACCCAGCACGCCCGTGTGCAGCATCGTCGTGAAGAGGCTCGCGAGGGCGACGCCCTCGGCGGCCCGCGCGCGGCGTCCCAGCACCGACCACCAGAAGAGCAGCGCCGAGGCGAGGAAGGAAGCGTGCTGCAGCACGTGCAGCCCCTCATGGGCCAACGCCGCCTCGAAGAACGCCGGCACGTGCCACGCCCACAGTGCCAGCGCGTGCAGGGACCAGGCCGCCACCGGCTCGGTGATCAGCGCCCATGCGCGCCCGAAGCCGCGCGAGTGCGTGAACGCGCGCACGCGGCGGCGCCACTCTCGCGGCAGCGCCCAGGTCCACGCTTCCAGCGGACGTGCGGTCACGAGCAGCGGTGCCGCGATCACCATCAGCAGCTCGTGCTGCACCATGTGCAGCGCGAACGAGCGCTCGCCCGCGGCGTCGAGCGGCGACACCAGCGCCGCCACGAGCGCCAGCCAGCCGGCCGCGAAGCGGGATGCCTGCCCTGGCGTGATGCCGCGCCCGTGGCCCGCGCGCGCCCACAGTCGCATCGACCCGCGCACGTAGAGCGCGGCGCTCGCCGCCAGCAGCGCGAGAAGCCACGGCTCGAGGTTCCAGCTCACGCGAGGCAGGCCGAGAGGAACCATTGCGGCGCCCACAGCGCGAGGATCACGAGCGCCGCGAAGGTGCCGGAAAGCGCCGCGGCGACCGACATCATCCGCGGCCGGCCGCCCGCTTCTCCCGCGTCGCCGGGTGTCATCGTCGCGCGATACTGCCTCGCGTCCGCCCAAGCCGGCACCGTCGCCATGACCGCCGCGAGGAAGAAGGCGAGATGGACCCAGTGGATCGCGTGCACGTTCTGCGTGCCGCACGCCCAGGGCACCATCGCGTAGGCCACGGACTGGTCCGCCAGGGCGAGGAGCGGGGCGAGGAAGGCGGGCCAGACGCGCATGGCTAGAACCGCGGCGCCCAGTAGATCACCGCGTAGATCGGCAGCCACGCGAACACCACGAAGTCCCAGTACATCGCGTTCTCGGCGACGTCCACGAAGCGCCTGCCCTCCAGCGGGCCGGTGAACATGAGCACCGCGAGCACGAGGCTGTCGGCGAAGTCGGTGACGAGGTGGACCGTGTGCAGGCCCAGCAGCGTCCAGACCGCGGACCCGTAGGCGTTCGCGTCCCACGCCACGTTGAGCGAGCGGAACTCGAAGATGCGCACGACGAGGAACGCCAGCGCGAACAGGATGCACAGGCACATGCCGAGGCGCACGCCGGCGAGGTCGTGGCTTTCGGCGGCGTGCTTGGTGAAGTGGTTCGGCACCACGCTCGCGAGCAGGATGAGTGTGTTGACCGTCCCCCAGACCAGCAGCGGCGGCTGCACGCCGAGCGGCCACCCCGGCGCCTGCGAGCGCAGGTAGAAATACGTCGCCACCATCATGGCGAACACCGTGGCCTCGATGGCGATCACGCCGAGCGTGCCCCACCACATGAGGCTGCGCGGGCCGAAGGCGTAGCTGGGCAGCCCGGATACGTCGAGAGCCCCGCCAGGCGTGACGTTGCCCGGGATGCGGCCCGCCGGCGAGGAGGAGAGGCGCTTGTTCGTGGTCATGGACGCTTCTCCAGCGCGAGGTGCTTTTCGGTCTCGGCGCGCTTGGGCCAGAACCATGCGGTCACCGGAACCGCCACGAGGAGCGACCCCCACACGATCGCCCACGGGCTGAAGATCGAGGCGATGAACATGATCGTCGTCGCCACCGCGCTCACGAAGGGCCAGATCGACGGCTGCGGGAAGATGTAGCGATGGTCGGGACGCGCGTCGAGCGGCGTGGTGGCGAGCGCTTCACGCACGTCCAGGGCGAGCCCGGTCACGTACGTGGGGGCGCCCACGTCTTTCGAAGCCTCCCACAGGGGCTCGCGGCCACCGACCACGGGTGGAGCGAGGAAGTTGTAGGCGGCGGGTGGAGAGGCGGCGGCCCATTCCAGCGACGACGCACCCCACGGGTTGTCGGTCGCGATCGCGCCATGGCGCCGGCTGCGCACCGCGTTCACGATGAAGAGCAGCACGGACACCGCGATCGTCACCGCACCCACGGTGGACAGCAGGTTGAGCGGCCCCCAGCCCATGTCGGCGGGATACGTGTAGACGCGCCGCGGCATGCCGGCCAGGCCCAGGTGGTGCATCGGGTAGAAGGCCACGTTGAAGCCGGCGAAGAAGAGCCAGAAATTCCACTTGCCGAGGCGCTCGTCCATCATGCGGCCGGTGATCTTCGGGAACCAGTAGTACCAGGCGCCGAAGAGCGGGAAGACGGCACCCCCGATCAGCACGTAGTGCAGGTGCGCCACCACGAAGTACGTGTCGTGCACCTGCAGGTCGATCGGGACCGAGCCCAGCATGAGCCCGGTGAGGCCGCCGATCACCAGGATGAAGAAGAAGCCCAGCACGAAGAGCAGCGGCGTGCGGAAGTTGACGCGTCCCGTGGCGAGCGTCGCGATCCAGCAGAAGATCTGGGTCGCCGTCGGGACGGCGATCATCATGCTCATGGCGGTGAAGAACGCCTTGCCGAGCTCCGGCACGTTGGTCGCGAACATGTGGTGCACCCAGAGGCCGAAGGCGAGGAAGCTCGTGGCCATGATGGACATCACCATCGCGGGGTAGCCGAACACGGGGCGCCGCGCGAAGGTCGCGATGATCGCCGACATGAAGCCCAGCCCCGGGATGAAGATGAAGTACACCTCGGGATGGCCGAAGAACCAGAAGAGGTGCTGCCACAGCAGCACGTCGCCGCCCTCGGCATAGTTGAAGAAATGCGTGCTGACGAGGCGATCCATGATCAGCATCGTCGAGCCCAGCATCACGGCGGGCATGGCGAAGATGATCATGAACGCGGTCACCAGCATCGCCCAGACGAAGAGCGGGATGCGTGCGAAGGTCATCCCCGGGGCGCGCAGCCGCAGGACCGTCGTGATGATGTCGATCGAGATCAGCAGCCCCGAGACCTCGGTGAAGGTGATGAGCTGCGCCCAGAAGTCGTTGCGCTTGCCCGGGCCGTAATCGGGTCCGGCGAGCGGCACGTAGCTGAACCAGCCCGCGTCGGGGCCCATGCCCAGCAGGAACGCGGCGAAGATCATCAGCCCGCCGAAGAGGTACATCCAGAACGCATACGCGGTCATGCGCGGGAAGGCCGTGCTGCGCGCCCCGATCATGAGCGGCACCAGGTACACCGCCATCGCCTGCATCACCGGCACGGCGAAGAGGAACATCATCGTCGTGCCGTGCAGCGTGAAGATCTGGTTGTAGAGGTCCGGGCCCACGAGGTGGTTGTCGGGCCGCGCGAGCTGCAAGCGCATCGTGGCGGCGAGAAGGCCACCGGCCACGAAGAAGCCGAATGCGCTCACGATGAAGCGCCGCCCGATCGACTTGTGGTTGATCGCCGAGAGCCAGCCCACGAGGCCCGGTGGATCGCGCCAGGTCTGCTCGAGCAGCGCCGCGGCCCCGGCGGCGGGCGCAGTGCGCTTGACGGAGGCTTGCGAGCGTCGTGTCACTTGAGCGTCCCGAGGTAGGTGACGAGTGCGTCGAGGTCCCCGCCCGGCAGGTGGTGCGCGGGCATGTTCACGCCCGGCTTGATCTTCTGCGGGTCGGTGATCCACGCGGCGAGGTTCTGCGGCGTGTTCGCGACGGTTCCGGCGGCGAGCGTCCTGCGGCTCGCGACGTGCGTGAGGTTGGGCGCCATGCGCGCATTGGCGGTGGTGCCCTGGATGGCGTGGCACATCATGCAACTCCCGCTGGTGAAGAGCTGCTCGCCGCGTTTCGCCTTTTCGTCGGTGGGCTGCGCCGCGGGCTCGAGCTGCGCCGCCCGCCACGCGTCGAAATCGGCGGCCGGGAGCGCCGTCACGGTGAAGGCCATGAACGCGTGCTGCAGGCCGCAGAACTCGGCGCATTGCCCGCGATACGTGCCCGCCTTGTCGGCGCGGATCTGCATCGTCGCGGTCTGCCCGGGAATGAGGTCCTTCTTGCCGTGGAGGTTCGGCACCCAGAGGCTGTGGATCACGTCGTCGGAAAGCAGCGTGATCACGACGGGCCGCCCCACGGGAATGTAGATCTCGTTGGCGGTGGAGAAGATCTTCGAGGGATCGGGATCGTCGTACCGGATGTCCCACCACCATTGGTGGCCGGTGACCTGGATGTTCAGCGCGTCCTCGAGCGGGAGCTGCGCCAGCGCGTGGTCGGTGCGGACGCTCGCGAGCAGCAGGAACGCGAGCCCGATCCCGGAAATCACGACGGCCGAAACCACGACGCTGCGTGTCCGGCGCTCCGGCTGCGAGACGATCGCGGTGTCGGCGGGCGTGGCCTCGGTCGCACGCGGCGCGCGCCACAGGCTCCACAACAGCGCGCCCAGCGTCGGCACGAACGCGATCGCGCACACGGCGAGCGTGAGCCACCAGAGCTGCTCGATCTGCGCGGCCTGCGGGCCGGCGCTCTGCAGCGCGTTCTGGATGGCGTTCATGGCGTCTTCACCGGCGGCTCGGGGCCCGTCGTGCGCGGGTTCTCGCGCGTGCGGCGCGCTTCCGCGGGCGAGGCCGAGATGCCGTCGCTGCGTCCGGGTGCCGCGGCCGGGGATGCCTGTCCGCTCATGGAGCGGACGTAGCCCACGAGCTGCCACACCTCCTCCTGCGGGATGCGGCCGCGGAAGGCGGGCATGCCGTTGGGGCGCCCGTTCATGATCGTGTCGTAGATCTGGTCGGGCTCGTGACCGTAGATCCACTTGTCGTCCATCAACGGCGGTCCCATGCCGCCACCGCCCTGGGCATGGCAGCCGCCGCAGTTGTACCAGCGGAAGAGGCGCTTGCCCTGGTTCAGCTCGTAGGCGTTCTGGCCGTCGTAGGTGCGCGCGGAGGATGTCTCCTGCAGTCCCGGCCCCGGCTGGCCCGGCTGCATGCCGACGGGTTTGTCGCCGATGGCCGGCACCGGTCCGCCACTTTGGGGCTTGGAAAGCTTGCGCAGCTCACGATCGCACGCGGCGGGCAGGAGGGCCAGCATCGACGCGGCCACGATGCAGGTGAGGCCGCGCGCGCTCATGGCCGGTCGGTGCGCGGCACGTGGTAGGCCGCGAGGATGGCGTCGATCTCGGCGGCACGCCGCGCGAGCACACCGTCGAGCTCGTCGCGCAGCGCGCGGTTGCCGCGTGCGACTCCCATCGAGATCGAGAACTCGAACGGCAGGTCCGCGAGCTCCGCGGGCGCGTGGGCGATGTCGATATGCAGCGGCACCGGCGCGCGCGCCGCGAAGTAGCCGGCTTGCGGTCCCCACACCAGCGCGGTCTCGATGCGGCCCTGGACCAGCGCATCGACCATGCGCGCGGCCGCGGGCCGCTCGCCCATCAGCGTGAAGCCTTCGACGTTGTCGATCGCGCCGCGTGCGGCCAGCGCATGTCCCGGAGGTGTGGCCGCGAGGTCGTTGCCGATGAGCTGCACGCCGACTTGCACGCGCGCAAGCCGCGGATCGTCGAAGGACGTCACGGGCTCGGCACCGCGCGACACGAACACGTAGCTCGAGCGGTAGTAGGGACGCGTGGTGAGGACGCGCTCGAAGCCCGCGGGCACGCCGATGAAGACATCGCACAGGCCTTCGCCCACGGTCTTGCGCACGAACGCGCGCTGCAGCGGCGCCCACGCGTAACGCAGCTGCGCGTGCAGGTCCGCGGCCACCAGCTCGGCGATGCGGTTCTCGAATCCCGCGCCCGCCGCGTTCGAGTACGGCAGGTCGTCGGGATCGGCGCAGACGCGCAGCTCGCGCGCGCTTGCCGCGTGCGCGCCGACGGCAACGCAGGCCACGAATGCGGCAAGCGACCTAAGGCAGGCTGAAGACATACAGGGTCCCGCCCTTCTTCGTGTACTGCGGCAGGTCGCGCATCACGTTCACGAAGCCGTTGGCGCCGTTGCCGTCGCGGATGTCGAGGCCGCCCGAGACCACCGCGCCCGCCCAGCCGCCGATGCCGGAGAGCACCGCGATGTACTGCTTGCCGTCGGGGCCGCGATAGGAGACGGGCTGGCTGATGACGCCGGAGTCCGCCTGGAATTGCCACAGGGGATCGCCGGTCCTTGCGTCGACCGCCTTGATCCAGCCGTCCATCGTGCCGTAGAAGACCACGTCGCCGGCGGTGGCGAGCGCTCCGCTCCACACCGGAAACTTCTCCTTCACGCTCCACGCCTTGCGGCGCGCGACCGGGTCCCATGCCGCGAGCTCGCCGCGAAAGCCGCCGGGCCCGGCCTTCATCTTGAGATCCGCGCCCACGTAGGGCGTGCCGGAGATGTAGCTCACCTCATAGGTGCTCGCATCCTGGCAGATGTTCTGGTGCGGCACGTACAGAAGCTTCGTGCGCGGCGACCACGCCGAGGGCTGCCAATCCTTGCCACCCGCGGAGCCGGGACAGATGTCGTGGATCACCTTGCCGCCGCGCGGCTCCTTGTCGGGGTTGTACTTGAGCGCTCCGTTGGCGAGGTCCACGCCCGAGCTCGTCGTGATCGCGACATAGGGATCGGCCGAGATGACCTCTCCGGTGGTGCGATCGACCACATAAAGGTAGCCGTTGCGGTCGGGATGCATCAGCACCTTGCGCGAGCCGCCGGGCAGGTCGAGATCCGCGAGCACGTTCTCGTTCACGCCGTCGTAGTCGTGGCGATCGTGCGGGCTCCATTGATAGAACCAGCGTGCCTCGCCGGTGCTCAGGTCGCGCGCGAAAATCCCGGAGGTCCACTTGTTGTCCCCGGGCCTTTGCTCGGGATTCCACGGGCCCGGATTCCCGGTTCCGTAGATGATCACGTCCTGCTCGGGGTCGTAGGAGACGAAGCCCCACACGGTGCCGCCGCCGAGCTTCCACGCATCGGGCGGCCACGTCTTCACGCCGAGGTCGGTGCCGCGATCGGAGTCGTAGTGCGGCTTGAAGCGGGGGCCGATGAGGACGTCCTTGTCGGGGCCCGTGTTGTACGCGCGCCATGCGACCTTGCCGCTCGCGGCGTCGAGCGCGGTGATCCAGCCGCGCACGCCCATCTCGCCGCCGCTGTTGCCGACGAGCACCTTGCCCTTCACCACGAGCGGCGCCATGGTGATGGTCTCGCCGAGCGTGATGTCGCCCAGCTTCGTGCGCCACGCTTCCGCTCCCGTGGCCGCGTCGATCGCGATCACCTGTGCGTCGAGCGTGGCCATGAACACGCGCCCGCCGCTCACCGCGACACCGCGGTTCACCACGTCGCAGCAGGCCACGCCCTGGGAGCCCGGGGCGACCTTCGGATCGAACTTCCACTTGAGGTTCGCGCCGGGCTTCGAGAGATCGAGCGCGTAGAGGTAATCGGGATAGGGCGTGACCACGTACATCGTGTCGCCCACGACGACGGGCGCCGCTTCCTGGCCGCGCAACGCGCCCGTGGAGAAGCTGAACGCGAGCCTGAGGCTCTTTACATTGGAAGGCGTGACCTGCGCGAGCGGGCTGAAGCGCGTGTTCGCGTAATCGTGCGCCGCCATGGGCCATTGGCCATCGTCTTCCGGCGCTGCGCCGTGGGATGGCATCGGCACGTACAAGCAGGCAACCACCGCCATGACGCCCGCGCAATGGATCCGGGTATGCATGTTGGCATCGGCAATCGACGTCGATTGGAGACAGTTTTCAAATTTCAGTTCCATCGTGGTGCATGGAGGCTGCGCGACGGGCGCCGCGAGGCGTGACCATTTGCGCGCGCTTGTCGGTCGTGCCAGACAAGGCAAGTGCAGGGGAAACAGCGTATTGGACCGGGCAAGTGGATATGCGTAGCCGGGGGACGACGAATCGTGGCTCTGCGCGCCGTGCGCTCCCTCTGGGACCGCCTGTGGCACGGAAAGTGGATGCGGCCCTTCCCGATATCCACCCGGGAGGGCTTGCATGAAATACGGAGAGAACCTGTTCCACCGTCGCGACAACAACAACACCACGAAGCCGCGTGAGCCGGCGCCTCTGCCTGCCGCAGCGAACCAGCCTGCGGCTTCGCCCGCGCTGGTGCCGAACCCGCGTCCGGCGACCGCGCCCGCGACGAACGGTGGGCTGGCCGCTCCGATGCCGCCCGCGGATGCGCCGCGTGCCGAGGAGCCGACCGGGGGCAGCAAGCTGATCGTTGGCCCCAATATCAAATTGAAGGGCGTGGAGATCGACGACTGCGACACGCTGGTGGTCGAGGGGCGCGTGGAAGCCACCATGGTGAGCCGCGCGATCCAGATCGCCGAGCACGGCGCCTTCAGCGGCAACGTGGACGTGGAAGTGGCCGAGATCCGCGGCGTCTTCCAGGGCGAGATGACCGCGCGCCGCAAGCTCGTGATCCACGCGAGCGGGCGCGTCTCGGGCAAGATCCGCTACGGCAAGATGCTGGTCCAGGAAGGCGGCGAGATGAGCGGCGATGTCGGCGCGCTGCCCGTCGCGGGGGAGCTCGCGCCGGTGAAATGACGCGCCATCTCCCGTAGCCGCCCCTTCAGCACCTTGCCGTTGGCGGCGGCCGGGAGTGCCGCCAGCACGATCACTTCGTGCGGCCGCTTGTACGGCGCGAGCGAGCGCGCGGCGAAGGCCACCAGCTCGGCCGGCGTCGCGCGCGCGCCGTGCGCCAGCTCGACGAACGCGATGACTTCCTCCTCGCCCTCGCGCTCGCGGCCCACGACCGCGCTCTGCGTGACCTCGGGATGCGCGTTGAGGACCGCCTCGACCTCGGCGGGATAGACGTTGAATCCCGAGCGGATGATGAGCTCCTTCACGCGCCCCTCGATGAAGAGGGCGCCGTCGGCCTCCTCACGCGCGATGTCGCCGGTGGCGAGCCAGCCGCCCGCGCGCATCGTGGCTGCCGTGGCGGCGGGATCGCGGTAGTAGCCCTTCATCACGTTGGGGCCGCGCACCCACAGCTCTCCCGGCGCTCCCGCGGACACATCCTCGCCCGACGCATCGACGATGCGGACTTCCACGCCGGGCAGGACGCGGCCCACGGAGCAGTCGCGGCGCGGCTCGTCGACGCGCGTCTGCGTGACCGTGGGCGAGGCCTCGGTGAGCCCGTAGCCGTTGTGGAGCGTGAGGCCGAAGAACGCCTCCGCCTGCGCCTTGAGCGGCGGCGGCAGCGGCGAGCCCCCGGCGTAGATGAAGCGCAAGGCGGGCAGGTCCGGCCCGGTGCGGCCCTCGGCGGCGTAGTGCTGCAGGAGCTTCGCGTACATCGCGGGCACCCCCTGGCACACGGTGATCGCCTCGTCGCGCAGGAAGCGCGCGGTGGCGGCCGGGGCGAAGCGCGCCACGAGGTGCAGGCTCGCGCCCGCGCAGAGCGTTCCCAGGCATACGGACGCGAGACCGTACACGTGCGAGATCGGCAGGAGACCCAGCACGTGGTCCGCGGGGGTCACGCGCCGCAGCCGTGACGAGGTGCGCGCGATGAATAGCAGGTTCGCGTGCGTGAGCATCACGCCCTTGGGCTCGCCGGTCGTTCCGGTCGTGTAGAGCAGGGCGGCGACGTCGCTCGCCGCATCGCCCGAGGCGGGCTCGGGCCGAGTGTCCGGATCGCACGCGGCCACGGCGATGGCGCCCCAGGGGCCTGGCGCGAATGCCTCGACCGGTTCGCGCGCCGCGTGCTCGCGTGCGTCGTTGGATGCATCGACGAGATGGAGCACGCGGCGCGGCGTGCAATGGGCGCGGATCGCATCCACCTCGCGGGCCGAAAGCCGCGCGTTCACGTTGACCACCCACGCGCGCAGTCCGGTGATCGCGAAGAGCAGCACCACGAGCTCGGGGCTGTTCTCCCCCACCACCATGACGCGATCCCCGGGTCGCACGCCGAGGGCCGCGAGGCGCCCGGCACATTCGCGCCGCGCCGCCTCGAAGGCGGACCAGGTGAAGCGTCGCGAGCCGTCGGAGAGGACGGTCGCATCGGGGCACGATTGCGCCCAATGCGCGGGGATGTCCTCGAGGAAGCGCGGGCTCCAGGGCGCGGCGGTGGCGGCGGCCATCGCGCGATCCGGGCGGCTCTACGACTCGCGCGCGAGCCGCGCGGCGAGGCCGATGTACGTGGCCGGCGTGAGCGCCAGCAGCCTCGCGCGCTCGGCCTCGGGCAGCGGCAACGTGCGCAGGAAGGCGTGCAGGTCCTCGCGCGTGATGCCGCCCTTGCCGCGCGTGAGGTCCTTCAGCTTCTCGTAGGAGGCGGGAATGCGATGCGCGCGCATGACGGTCTGCACCGCCTCGGCGAGCACGTCCCACGCATCCTCGAGATCGGCGGCGATGCGCGCGGGATTCGCTTCGAGCTTCGCCAGCCCGCGCAGGCAGGAGTCGTACGCGAGCAGGCAGTAGCCGAAGGCGACACCCATGTTGCGCAGCACGGTGGAATCGGTGAGGTCGCGCTGCCAGCGCGAGACCGGCAGCTTCTCCGACAGGTGCCGCAACAACGCATTCGCGAGGCCCAGGTTGCCTTCGGAATTCTCGAAGTCGATCGGGTTCACCTTGTGCGGCATGGTCGAGGAGCCGATCTCGCCCGCCTTCACCTTCTGGCGGAAATATCCGAGCGAGATATACCCCCAGATGTCGCGGTCGAGATCGACGAGGATCGTGTTCAGCCGCGCCGTCGCATCGAACGCTTCGGCGAGCGCGTCGTGCGGCTCGATCTGGATCGTGAGCGGGTTGTACGCGATGCCCAGGCTCTCCACGAAACGGCGCGCGAAGGCGGGCCAGTCGACCTGCGGCGCGGCGGCAACGTGCGCGTTGAAATTGCCCGTGGCGCCGTTGATCTTGCCCAGCATCTCGACCCCGGCGAGCCGCGAGCGCGCACGCGCAAGGCGCCATGCGACGTTCGCCATTTCCTTGCCGAGCGTCGTCGGCGTGGCCGGCTGTCCGTGGGTCCGCGAGAGCATCGCGACATCGGCGTGCTCGCGGGCGAGGGCCTGCAGCCGCTCGATGATCGCGTCGATGGCGGGCAACAGCACCTGGTCGCGCCCCCCCTTCAGCATGCGCGCGTGGGAGAGGTTGTTGATGTCTTCCGAGGTGCATGCGAAGTGGATGAACTCCGCGGCCGCGCTCACCTCCGCGTTGCCGGCGAAGCGCTCGCGCAGCCAGTACTCGACCGCCTTCACGTCGTGGTTGGTGGTGGCCTCGATCGCCTTGATGCGCTCGGCATCCTCGAGGCGGAACTCGCGCGCGGCGCGCTGCAGCCCGGCCTCGGTCGCCGCGGAAAAGGGACCGAGCGCCGTGAATGCGGGCTCGCGCGAAAGCGCCAGCAGCCACGCGGCTTCCACCGCCACGCGCTCGCGCATCAGCGCGAACTCGCTGAAGTGCTCCTGCAGGGGGCGCGTCTTCGCGGCGTAGCGCCCGTCGAGGGGCGAAAGGGCGGTGAGGGCGGAGGACATCGGAGGAGGCGCGATTCTAGCACCGGTGCCGCGTCGTCATTCCCGCCTTTGCGGCGGCGACGCTTCGCTAGCGAATGATCCCGCCGCCGAGGCACTCGTCGCCGTGGTAGACCACCGCCGACTGGCCCGGCGTGACGGCCCATTGCGGCGCGGCGAAGCGCAGGCCGAAGGCGGCCTCGCTTTCGACCGCGAGGTCGCACTCGGCATCGGCCTGCCGGTAGCGGGTCTTGGCGCCCAGGGCTCGGCCGTTCGCGGTGGGCGCCGTGCCCGCGACCCAGCTCGCGTCTGCCGCCTCGAGCGCCGGGCGAAGCAGGAAGGGATGGTCGTGTCCCTGCACGACGACGAGCGTGTTCGTTGCCAGCTCCTTGCGTGCGACGTACCACGGCTCGCCGCCGCCATCACGCCGCCCGCCGATGCCGAGGCCCTGCCGCTGGCCGATGGTGTAGTACATGAGCCCGGCGTGCTCGCCCACGCGCTCGCCTTCGGCCGAGACGATGGGACCCGGCTCGCGCGGCAGGTAGCGCGACAGGAACTCGCGGAAGGGCCGCTCGCCGATGAAGCAGATGCCGGTGGAATCGCGCTTCGCATGGTTCGCCAGGCCCGCCTCGCGCGCGATGCGGCGCACCTCGCTCTTGTGCAGCTCGCCCACGGGAAAGAGCGTGCGCGCGAGCTGCGCCTGGTTCAGGCGATGCAGGAAATAGCTCTGGTCCTTGCCCGGATCGAGCCCCTTCAGCAGCCGGTAACGGCCCTGCCGCTCCTCGACGCGCGCGTAATGGCCGGTGGCGATCTTCTCGGCGCCCAGGTGCATCGCATGGTCGAGGAATGCCTTGAACTTGATCTCCGCATTGCACAGGACGTCCGGATTCGGCGTGCGCCCGGCGCGATACTCCGCGAGGAAGCTCGCGAAGACGCGCTCGCGATATTCCGCGGCGAAGTTCACCGCCTCGACCTCGATGCCGATGCGCTCGGCGGCCGACACCGCGTCGATCAAATCCTCGCGGGTGGAGCAGTACTCGCCGTCATCGTCGTCCTCCCAGTTCTTCATGAAGAGGCCGACGACATCGTGGCCCGCGCGCTTGAGCAGCAGCGCGGCGACGGCGGAATCGACACCGCCCGAGAGCCCGACGACGATTTTCATCGACAGATTTTAGCCTGGCGCGGGATGACGCCGATGCGTGAGCAATCGCAGGCCCCAAACAAAAAGGCGGGGCCGAGGCCCCGCCTTTTTTGCCCTGCGATGCCGAAATTACTTCGGCGCGGCTTCCTTCGACGCATCCGGCGACTTGGCGGGCTTGTCGGCCTTCGCGGTCGTGGCGGGCTTGGACGCGTCGGCGGTGGCGCTCTTCTCGGTCTTCTTCGACTTCTTCGAGGCGGTCTTCTTGGCCTTCTTCTCGTCCTTCTTCATCGTCGAGTCGGCGGCGGCGGCCTTGTCGGTCGACGCGGCCTTGTCAGGCGACGCGGCCTTCTCGGTCGCGGCGGGCTTGGCCGGCGGCGTGGCCGGCGTGGCGGGCTGCGCTTGCGCGAACGCGGCGATGGAGGCGGAGGCGAAGAGCATTGCGATCAGGGCGGACAGCTTTTTCATGTTTGGTCGATCCTCTTTGGTGCACGTTGAGTGAGAGTATTAACGTTCGACTGCGCTGTGAAAATTTCAGTCGCGTCGCCAACATTAACGGCGCGGATTATACCGGGGTTGACAAAAACCGGGGTATCTGATCGATGCTAGAAAATTGCCACAATTCGCCCGCTTTCAGCCCTATTGCGTGCGGGCGATGTGACGCAGGTCATTGGCGTCGATCGCGCGGACCTCGCGCCATTCGCCGCTCGCGATACCCTCGAGGCTCCACGGTCCCACGCGCCAGCGCACCAGGCGCAGCGTCGGGTGGCCTACCGCCGCCGTCATGCGGCGGACCTGGCGGTTGCGTCCCTCGCGCAGGACGAGCCGCAGCCACGCGACCGGGATCGCCGCGCGATGCCGGATCGGGGGAACGCGCGGCCATAGCGCGGGCTCCTCGCGCACGAGCTCCGCGATCGCCGGAAGCGTCACGCCATCGCGAAGCTCCACGCCGCGCGCGAGCGCCTGCAACGCTTCTTCGCCCGGCACGCCCTCGACCTGCACCCAGTATTCCTTCTCGAGCTTGTGGCGCGGATCGGCGATGGCCGCCTGCAGCGCGCCATCGTCGGTGAGCACGACCAGGCCCTCGCTGTCGGTGTCGAGGCGGCCGGCGGGATAGACGCGCGGCACGGCAACGAGCTCCTTCAGCGTGCGGTGGCCGCCTTCGGGCGTGAACTGGCAGATCACGCCATGAGGCTTGTTCAGCAGCAAGATGCGCGGCATGGATTCGGGAAGGATGGCGGCTTTCGCTATAATTTTCGACTTCCTTGCGCGGCCGCGCCCATCGTCCCCCTCCACAGGAGCTTTGCGGAATGAACAAGATCAAGGTGAAGAACCCGATCGTCGAGATGGATGGCGACGAGATGACGCGCATCATCTGGCAGAACATCCGCGAGAAGCTGATCCTGCCCTACCTCGACGTCGACCTGAAGTATTACGACCTGAGCGTGCAGAAGCGCGACGAGACCGACGACCAGATCACCATCGATTCCGCCAATGCCACGCGCCACTACGGCGTCGCGGTGAAGTGCGCCACGATCACCCCGGACGAGGGGCGCGTGAAGGAGTTCGGGTTGAAGCGGATGTGGAAGAGCCCCAACGGGACCATCCGCAACATCCTCGACGGCACCATCTTCCGCGAGCCGATCATCTGCAAGAACGTGCCGCGGATCGTGCAGCACTGGAACAAGCCCGTGGTCGTCGCGCGCCACGGCTTCGGCGACCAGTACCGCGCCACCGAGATCAAGTTCGACGGCCCGGGAACGCTCAAGATGACGTTCACGCCGCAGGGCGGCGGCGCCCCCATCGAGCGCGAGGTGTTCCAGGCGCCCAGCGCCGGCATCTCGATGGCGATGTACAACCTCGACGAATCCATCCGCGGCTTCGCGCGCG
>DATMJE010000082.1:0-8147 GCA_035553995.1 Usitatibacter sp.
CTGATGGCCGAGCTCGCGAGCGCGGACGAGCTGCTCGCGGCGGCCGCACGCGCGCGCGAGACGGGCTTCCGGGGCGTGGAGGCCTATTCGCCATTCCCCATCGAGGGCATGGGAGAAGCGATCGGCTTCACGCGCTCGCGCGTGCCGCTGGCGACCCTCCTGGGCGGCGTGGCGGGCGGCGGCGGGGGCTTCTTCCTGCAGTGGTACAGCGCGGTCGTCGATTACCCGATCAACTCGGGCGGCAGGCCCACCTTCAGCTGGCCCGCCTTCATCCCGGTCACGTTCGAGCTCACGGTGCTCGGCGCAGCGTTGGCCGCGGTGATCGCGATGATCGTGGCCAACGGGCTGCCACGCCTGCGTCATCCGGTCTTCAACGTGCGTGAGTTCGAGCTCTCGACGCGCAACCGCTTCTTCCTCTGCCTGCCCGCCACCGTGGCCGATGCGGCGGCGGCGCGACGCTTCCTCGAGCGGCTGGAGCCCCTGCGCATCCTGGAGGTGCCGTGCTGAGGGTGCTCGCACTCGCCATGGGACTCCTCCTCGCGGGCGGGTGCGAGAAGCTCGCGCGCAACATGTACGACGGCGCGAAGGAACGGCCGCTCCAGGGGCGGCTTGGCTCGCCCATCGGTGAGCAACCGGCCGGTAGCTCGGCCACCGCATCGCGCGAGATGCCGGCGGGAAGCGTGGAACACGTGCGTGGGGTGCTGGCGGGCACTTCGAGCGGCCGCGCGGGCGCGAAGGACGAGCAGCAGCGCATCGAGGCCGAGGATGCCGCTGCGATCCCGTATCCGGTGACGCTCGCGTTGCTTCAGCGTGGCCAGGAGCGTTACGAGATCTATTGCGTACCCTGCCACAGCCCGCTCGGCGACGGCGACGGCATGATCGCGCGCCGTGGCTTTCCGCATCCGCCCTCGTACCACATCGATCGCCTGCGCCGCGCGCCCGACCGGCATTTCTACGACGTGATGACCAACGGCTACGGCGTCATGTATGCGTACGCGGATCGCGTCTCGCCGCAGGACCGCTGGGCCATCGTGGCGTACATCCGCGCCCTGCAGCGCAGCCAGGGGGCACGCCTCGCCGCGGCCGGGGGGACGGCGCGATGACCACGCTGCTGCATTCGTATCTCTTCGCGTGGCTCTTCGTGCTCGGCCTCTCGCTGGGCTCGCTCGCGAACCTGATGGTGCAGTCGCTCACCGGCGGGCGCTGGGTCGAGCCGGTGCGTCCCGCATGGATCGCGGCGGCGCGCGTGCTGCCGCTCGTGGCACTGCTCTTCCTGCCCATCGCCTTCGGCGTGCGCTGGATCTATCCGTGGACCGAAGCCCCGGGGCACTGGCTCAACGTGCCGTTCTTCATCGTGCGCTCGGCGGCTTATCTCCTCGTGTGGTGCTTCCTCGCCGCAGCCTTCCTGCGCGCCGAGCGCGGCAACATCGAGCCCGCGGCGGGTGGCGGCAGGCGCTCGCGGGCGTGGAGCGCCGCGGGCCTCATCATCTACACGTTCACGATCTCGTTCGCGGCGTTCGACTGGATCGCGTCGCTCACGCCGGCGTGGTACTCGAGCGGCTTCGGCCTCGTGGTCGGCACCGGGCAGATGCTCTCGTCCTGCGCCTTCGGGGTGATGGCCGCGTCGCTGGTTGCGCCTGCGCATCCCGATCGCGAGTTGCGCCAGCGCTTCCACGACCTCGGCAACCTGCTGCTGATGTACGTGCTCGTGTGGGCCTACCTCGCGTTCACGCAGTTCCTCGTGATCTGGTCCGAGAACATCCCCAGGGAGATCCACTGGTACGTTCGCCGGCTGGAGACGGGCTGGGTGGCGCTCGCGTGGATCGTGGTGGCGCTGCACTTTGCGCTGCCGTTTGCAATCCTGCTCTCGCGCGATGCAAAGCGCTCGCCGCGGCTGCTGGGATCCATCGCAGCCGGCCTCCTCGGGGTGCACCTCGTGCAGGTCTACTGGATGGTGGTCCCCTCGGTGCGGCCCGAAGGTTTCTCGCTTGCGTGGAGCGATATCCTCGTGCTGCTCCTCCTCGCCGCACTCGGTGCGCTGGCGTGGCGGCGCGCGCGGCCGGCGACGGCACCCGTGGTGGCGAGCCATGGATGAGAAGGCCGCCGGGCTGCCCCATGCGCCCTCGCACGTGAGCTTGCGGGCGATCGTCGCGGCCGTGGGGCTCATGGTCGGCGGCGTCGTAGTGGCGCTCGCCGGTGCGTGGATCGAGCTGGGCTTCGCAGCGTCTCCCGCGGGCGCGCCAGGCAACGCCGAGCCTCCGCGCATCGTGGGACCCGTGCAGTACAGCGCGCCGGCGCTCGAGCAGGAAGCGCTGATGCGCGACAAGCGTGCGCGCCTCCATGGCCGCGGGACCGACCCGCAGACGGGCGAGCCGTTCATCCCCATCGGGGAAGCGATGCGCGCGCTGGCGGACGAGGCGCGCGCGGCGCCTTCGAAGGCGGCCAGATGAGGTTCGAAAAGGCGCTCGGAGTGCTCGCGATGTCGGCAGCGTTCAATGCCGCGGCGCATGTGGGACCGCATCCCGAGGCCGGCATCGAGTTCGAGCAGCACCTCGGAGCGCACGTGCCGCTCGCACTGCCGTTCGTCGATGAACGCGGCGAGCGCACCACGCTGCAAAGTGCACTGGCCGGTGCGCCGGCGGTCCTGGTGATGGGCTACGTCCGGTGCCGCGACCTGTGCTCGCTTGCGGTCCCGGGGACCGCCGAGGCGCTGGATCGCGCGGGCCTGCGGGCGGGCAGGGACTATCGCGCGGTGTTCGCGAGCATCGACGCCCGTGAGGATGCGAATGCGCTCGCCACCGGCATGGCGCGCGTGCCCGCGGCTGATCGCAACGGCTGGCGATTCGTCGGCGGCAACGAGGCTTCCGCCCGCGCGCTCGGCGAGGCCGTCGGCTTCCGCTATCGCTACGAGCGTGATCGCGATGCGTTCGCGCATCCCGCAGGCTTCGTCGTGCTCTCGCCCGACGGCCTCGTGTCGCGCTATTTCTTCGGCGTGCGCTTCGAGCCTGCCGACCTGCGCCTCGCGCTCGCGGAGGCGGGGCAGGGGCGCACGGGACGGATCAGCGATCGCCTGCTGCTCCTCTGCTATCACTTCGATCCCGCGACCGGCCGCTACACGCCGCGGATCCGGGACGCGCTGCGCCTCGCGATCGCGGTCTTCGCCGCGGCCGCGGGGCTCCTCGCGTGGCGCGCGCGGCGACGGCGCAAGGCCGCGGCAGGTGTGCCGTGAGATGGTCCATCCCGCAGGCTTCCGACCTCGCCGGGCGCGTGGATGCGCTCTTCTTCACGCTGCTCGCGATCACCGGGCTCGTGGCGCTCGCGATCTTCGTGCTGATCTTCATCTTCTGCATCCGCTACCGGCGTGGCGCACGGGTCGATCGCAGCGGCGCGCCCGCCAACAACTTTCCGCTGGAGCTCGGATGGACGCTCACGCCGCTCGCGATCTTCCTCGCGATCTTCGGCTGGGCCGCGCACGTGTACGGCGGCTTCTACCGTGACGACCCCTCGGCCATGCCGGTGTGGGTCGTGGGCAAGCAGTGGATGTGGAGGGTGGAGCATGCCAACGGGCGGCGCGAGATCGACGAGCTGCACCTGCCGCTGGGGCGTCCGGTCCGGGTCGTGCTCGCGAGCGAGGACGTGATCCACAGCTTCTACGTGCCGGCCTTTCGCGTGAAGCAGGACGCGGTGCCGGGCCGCTACACCATGCTCGCCTTCACGCCGACGCGCGAGGGCACGTTCGACCTGCGTTGCAGCGAGTACTGCGGCACCGACCATGCACGCATGGCGGGCAGGGTGACCGTGATGGCGCCGGCGGCCTTCGATGCGTGGCTCGCGCAGGGGACGCCCGCCCAAAGCATGGCCGCGCGCGGCTTCGCCACCTTCCGGCGGCTGGGCTGCAGCGGCTGCCACGATCCGCGCTCCACCGTCCACGCGCCGGACCTGAATGGTATCTACGGCCGCGTCGTGCACCTGCAGGACGGGCGCAGCGTCGTGGCCGACGAGGCTTATATCCGCGATTCCATCCTGCTGCCCAGGCGCGACGTGGTCGCGGGCTTCGAGCCGGTCATGCCGAGCTTCCAGGGCGAGGCGAGCGAGGGCGACATCCTCGAGATCATCGCCTACCTCAAATCGCCGGGGACGGCGCACCCATGAGCTACCTCGAGGAAGGCTTCACCCTGCGCTCGTGGCTCACGACGCGCGACCACAAGCGCATCGGCATCCTCTATGCGCTCGCGATCACGGTGTTCTTCTTCCTCGGCGGCGCGGCCGCGGCGATCATCCGGCTGGAGCTCCTCACGCCGCAGGGCGACCTGGTGAGCGCCGACACGTACAACAAGCTCTTCACCATCCATGGCGTGGTGATGGTGTGGTTCTTCCTGATTCCGTCGATTCCCTCCACGCTCGGCAACTTCCTGCTGCCGATGATGATCGGGGCGCGCGAGGTGGCCTTCCCGCGGCTGAACATCATCTCCTGGTACATCTACGTGCTCGGTGCCACGTTCACGGTGGGCGCGGTGATCGCGGGCGGCGTCGACACGGGCTGGACCTTCTACACGCCGCTCTCGACGCTCTTCTCCAACACCCACGTCGTGGCGGCCGTGATGGGGGTCTTCATCGTGGGCTTCTCGTCGATCCTCACGGGGCTCAACTTCATCGTGACCGTCCACCGCATGCGCGCGCCGGGCATGACGTGGTTCCGCATGCCGCTCTTCGTCTGGGCGAACTACGCCACGAGCCTCATCCTGGTGCTCGCGACCCCCGTGCTGGCGATGACGCTCGTGCTGCTCGCGACCGAGCGGCTGCTGCACGTCGGCATCTTCGACCCCGCGCTGGGCGGCGATCCGCTCCTCTTCCAGCATCTCTTCTGGTTCTATTCGCACCCTGCGGTCTACATCATGGTGCTGCCGGCGATGGGTGTCGCAAGCGAGATCATCACCTGCTTCGCACGCAAGCGCATCTTCGGCTACAAGTTCATGTGCTACGCGATCCTCGGCATCGCCGGCTTCGGCTTCCTCGTCTGGGGCCACCACATGTTCGTCTCCGGCCAGTCCGCGTACGCCGGGATGGTGTTCTCGATGCTGAGCTTCATGGTGGCGGTGCCCTCGGCGATCAAGGTCTTCAACTGGACCGCCACGCTCTACAAGGGGTCGATCGAGTTCACGGCGCCGATGCTCTACGCGCTGGGCTTCGTCGGCCTCTTCACCATCGGCGGCATGACCGGGCTTTATCTCGCCGCGATCGCGCTCGACGTCCATCTCACGGACACCTATTTCGTGATCGCGCACTTCCACTACATCATGGTGGGCGGCTCGGTGATGGCCTATCTCGGCGGGATCCATTTCTGGTGGCCCAAGATCACCGGTCGCCTGTACAGCGAGGCATGGGGAAGGGTGGGGGCGATCACCATCTTCGCCGGCTTCAACCTCACGTTCTTCCCGCAATACCTGCTGGGCTTCCTCGGCATGCCGCGCCGGTATCACTCGTATCCGCCCGAGTTCCAGCTTCTCAACATCCTCTCGTCGGCGGGTGCCGCGGTGCTGGCGGTCGGATACCTGCTGCCGCTGATCTATCTCGGCTGGTCGCTCTTCCTCGGCAAGCGCGCATCGCCGAATCCGTGGCACGCGCGGGGGCTCGAATGGAAGACCGCGTCGCCGCCGCCGAAGGAGAACTTCCACGAGACGCCGGAGGTGGACGCGGTGCCCTACGCGTACAACCCGGAGGAGAAGCTCGCGTGAGTGCATCGTCTCGCGAGATCGATGCCGGCGGGCGCGGCGAGCCCGATCGCCACGCGCGCGGCGACGTCGACCCCCGGGCCTGGCGGGAAGAGACGGCGTCGCTGGGCATGTGGGTCTTCCTCGCCACGGAGCTCATGTTCTTCGGCGGGCTCTTCCTCGCGTACCTGTATTTGAGGACGCACGATCCCGAGGGCGTGGCGGCCGCGAGCACGCACACGCACGAATGGCTGGGAACGATCAACACGGCGATCCTGCTCACGAGCAGCTTCGCGATGGCGCTCGCGGTGCACGCGGCGAAGGACGCCCGGCGCAAGGCCGCACAGCGGCTGCTCGTGGTGACGGCCGCGTTCGGGCTCGCGTTCCTCGTCGTGAAGGGCATCGAGTACGGGATGGAGTGGCGCGACGGCCTCGTGCCCGGGCTGCGCTTCACGCTCGCGGAGAACACGCGCACCGCGACGCTGTTCTTCTTCCTCTATTTCGTCGCCACCGGCATCCATGCGGTGCACCTCGCGATCGGCGTCGCCACGGTGCTCTGGATCGCATGGCGCCTGCGCGCGGCGGCGCTGCCCGGCTGGCGCGTGGACGAGATCGACGTGCTGGGGCTGTACTGGCACTTCGTCGATGCGGTCTGGATCTTCCTCTATCCGCTCTTCTATCTCGTGAACCTCAACGCATGAAGGCGGGAAGACCCATTCGCGCGTATGCGATCACTTGGGCGGCGCTGCTGCTGCTGCTCGCGCTCACGTTCGGGCTGGCGCATCTCAAGCTCGGTGCGTTCAACCCCGTGGCGAGTCTCGTCATCGCGGCGGTGAAGGCCGCCCTGGTCGCGTTGTTCTTCATGCACCTGCGGCGCGCGCGGGCGTTGCTCGTGCTCTTCGCGCTGGTCGCCCCGTTCGCGCTCGCGATCCTGTTCGCGCTGAGCGGCGCCGATTACGCCACCCGCGAGGTTCATCCGGCGCCTTGGGTGGCGCCGCGGGGCGAATAACCGCGGGGTGTGGTGAAATGCCGCGCCCGTGGGGGATTTGCCCCGCGCGGCAGGGACGGGGCAAAAGCTTGCATTTGAAATTATTGGCCTTTTTCTCTTGGCACGGCTCGTGCATCTAGTGAGGCGCAGACGGTTTCCCCCCAACCCCCCAAAAGTGAGAAATGCCATGAACATGAAGACCCGCATCGCCGCGATTACCCTTTCCCTGCTTGGCGTCGTCGGCGCCCAGTTCGCCGTCGTCACGTCCGCCGAGGCGAAGTCCTCGAAATGCGTGGCCGTCGCCGTCCCGGGCTCGCCCGGCACGTTCGTGATGACCTGCTCGACCCAGCGCCCGTAATCGAATCAGAGGTTGCGCTCGCAGCAAGCGCCAGGAAGTCGGGGCGTTGCGGAAAACGCCGCGGTCATGGGACCGCGGCGTTTTCACATGTGCGCCGGGCGTGTCGGGGTCCTGACCTTGCCGCCATCCCCTCTCGCTGCTCGCCCTCGTCGCCGCCCAATTCGCCGTCGTTACGCCCGCCGAGGCGAAACGCCGCGGTTCAGCGCGGCGTTTTCGTTTTTGCAGTTCCGACGCGGACGCCTCGCTCGATGGAGCGGAGCAGGCGGCCGAGCATGTGCGCCAAGAGCGCGCCGATCGCGGTGCCGCCGACCCCCGGAAGGTAGACGACAAGAGCGACCATGGACGGCATCACGAGCAGGACCGCGGATTCGCGGCTCCCCATCACGACCGTGAACGCGAACACCCAGCCGGCGAAAAGGCCCATTGCCGCCCCGACCACGCCGCCGAGCGGCCATCCAACCCGGTGCATGGGATCGGCCAGCCGCTGGCTTCTCCCGTGGCTGCCCACGCGGCGCAGCAGCAGGTATGCGCCGAACCAGGGGAGGGTGTAGATCTCCGCCACGGCCGTGAAGAGCGCGACGTTGTCCCAGCCCAGCTCGATGCATTCGCGCACGTGGCGCGCGGCTGCGGCGACCATGGCGGCGACGGGAACGGCGGCCGCAAGAAGCATCACCTGCTCCCAGGCATGCCGTCCCGGGGCGACCGGTATCGATGGGGACATGACCCCATCAACGCATGCCGCCCGACCCGTTCGATTGATGCGTGGCACGTGAGCGCGCGTTCGCGAGAAAGACCGTTGATACCGATCGCGAACCGCCTGAATGCGGCTCGATTGGGGCAAGGCGGTGGAATGCCGCATTGGTACGCCCGTTTCGGGGGATCTCCCCCGGACGGCGCCGCCGCCAAAAACACTTGCAGTTGAAATCATTGGAGTTTTCGGGGTGGCATAACCCGTGCTTTAGTTAAAGTGAAAGATTAACCCCGACCCCTACCCCGAAGCCCCAAAAGGAAAAAATCATGACCCAGACCAAGCGCACCGCCGCCATCGCCCTCTCGCTCCTCGGCCTCGTCGCCGCCCAGTTCGCCATCG
>DATMJE010000083.1:0-2348 GCA_035553995.1 Usitatibacter sp.
CGCCCGCGCTCCTGATCCTTCCCAGCCTCGTGCCGATCGAACTCACGCTCCGACCCATCGGCGACGATCCTGTCGCCGTGCCGAACGCTGAAGGCGCACCCCGCTGGCTCGCCAACTCGAGCGATCCGGCGTTCACGGCGAGCGTCGCGGGGCCGGGCAAGCTCGCCCCGGGCTGGTACACCGCGCGCGTGCGCATCGTGCAGCGCAACGGACGCGTCGCAGGCCCGCGCCTCTACATCCCGTTCCCCACCGGCGGCTATTCGGAGTTCCGTTCCGTCGAGCTGGTGCCGCACGGCGAGTGGTATACGGGCGAGTTTCTCGCGACCGATCCCGTCAGCGAATTCCGCTTCGACCCGAGCTTCTACCCGTGCGAGTTCGACTGCGGTCCCATCGAGCTCACGCGCATGGCGGGGATCAAGCGCTGGGCGCGGACCGCCACGCGCATGACGGGCGTGCTGGCGAGGCTCAAGCCGCAGATGCTCGCCTCGTGGACCGTCATGGGATTGCGGGTGCTCTTCACGCGCGGGCCGAGGGCATTGTGGGATTCCGCCTTCTGGGCCCTCACCAACCAGGCGCGCGCAACCCAGGCGGCTTATCCCGACTGGGTGCGCCAATACGCGACCACGACGGCCGCGGAGCTCGCGGCCATGGCCGAGGAATGCAAGCGCTTCCCACGCCAGCCCACGATCAGCTTCATCACGCCGGTCTACAACACGCCGGAGCCCTTCCTGCGCGCGATGATCGAATCCGTGCTGCGCCAGCCTTATGAGCGCTGGGAGCTTTGCCTCGCCGACGACGCGTCGACCGAACCGCACGTGCGCACCGTGCTGGAGGAATACCGCGCGCGCGATCCGCGCATCAAGGTCGCGTACCGCGAAAAGAATGGCCACATCAGCGCGGCCTCCAACACGGCGCTCACGCTCGCCACGGGCGAGTTCGTGGCGCTGCTCGACCATGACGACGAGCTCGCCCCCGATGCGCTCTACTGGGAGCTGAAGGAGCTCAACGACCATCCGGAGGCGGCGCTCACCTATTCGGACGAGGACAAGCTCGACTTCGAGGGCCAGCCCGCCACGCCTTACTTCAAGTGCGACTGGAACTACGACCTCTTCCTGTCGCACAACCTCATCACCCACCTCGGCGTCTATCGTGCCGACATCGTGAGCGACATCGGCGGCTTCCGAGAAGGCTTCGAGGGCGCGCAGGACTACGATCTGGCGCTTCGCTTCATCGAGCGCATCCGCCCGCAGCAGATCCGGCACATCCCGCGCGTGCTCTACCACTGGCGCATGCTCCGCGGCAGCACCGCCATCGGCGCGGGGGAAAAAGATTATGCGGCGGGTCGTGCACGGCTCGCGATCCAGGAGCATCTCGACCGCATCGGCGTCGCCGCCAAGGCAGAGACGATTCCGGAGCTCGCGGTGCAGCGCGTGCGCTATGCGATCGCCGAGCCGCATCCGCTGGCATCGATCCTCATCCCGACGCGCAATGGCGAGAAGCTCGTGCGGCAGGCGGTCGAGAGCATCCGCGCGAAGACCACCTACGCGCCGCACGAGATCGTGCTCGTGGACAACGGCAGCGACGACAAGTCCGCGCTGGCGTACTTCGACTCGCTCGCTCGCGACGGCGCAATTCGCCTCCTGCGCGATCCGCAGCCGTTCAACTTCTCGCGCATCAACAACTTCGCGGCGCGCGAGGCGCGTGGCGAGTATCTCGTGTTCCTCAACAACGATGTCGAGGTGATCACGCCGGAGTGGCTCACGGAAATGGTGTCGCATGCACAGCGGCCCGGGATCGGCGCCGTGGGCGCGAAGCTTTGGTATCCCGACGACACCATCCAGCATGCGGGGCTGGTGCTCGTGGCGGGGCTCGCTGGCCACGCGCACCTGGGACGCAAGCGAGGCGACCACGGCTACTTCAGCCGCGCGAGCCTGATCCAATCGCTCTCCGCGGTGACCGCCGCGTGCCTGTGCGTGCGGCGCAAGGTGTTCGAGGAAGTGGGCGGCTTCGACGAGTCGCTCGCGGTCGCGTTCAATGACGTGGACCTTTGCCTCAAGATCCAGGCCGCGGGCTATCGCAACCTCTACACGCCGTACGCCGAGCTCTACCACCATGAGTCCGCGAGCCGCGGCTACGAGGACACGCCCGAGAAGATGCGCCGCTTCCAGCAGGAGGCCGATATCCTGCGCACGCGCTGGATGCCGGTGCTGATGAACGATCCTTACTACAATCCGAACCTCACGCTTTCGGGCGATCCGTTCACGCTCGCATCGCCGCCGCGGGTCGAGCCTTTTCGCGCCGAGCACGCCACGAAATCTTAGGTTCGCGGGCTGCGGCTTGGTAGAATC
>DATMJE010000084.1:0-2093 GCA_035553995.1 Usitatibacter sp.
CGCTCGTGGCATGCAGCGCCGGACGGTGTGCAGGATGCCGCCGGCGAGCCGGTGCGCAATCCCGCGCAGCGCGACGACGTGGTCGGCACGTGCGCCGAGGCGACCGAAGCCGACGTGGATCGCGCGCTGGCCACGGCTGACGCGGCCGCTGCTTCGTGGTCGCGGGTTGCGCCCGCCGAGCGCGCCGCGCGCCTCGACGAGGCCGCCGCGCGCCTCGAGCGCGAGATGCCGCAATTGCTGGGGCTCATCGTGCGCGAGGCCGGCCGGACGCTCGCGAACGCCGTTTCCGAGGTGCGCGAGGCGGTGGATTTCCTGCGTTACTACGCGCACCAGGCGCGCACGCGGCTCGACAACGAGGCGAATCCTGCGCTGGGCCCGGTCGTGTGCATCAGTCCGTGGAATTTCCCGCTGGCGATCTTCACCGGCCAGGTCGCGGCCGCGCTCGCCGCGGGCAATCCCGTGATCGCCAAGCCCGCCGAGCAGACGCCGCTCATCGCCGCACAGGCGGTGCGCATCCTGCACGAGGCCGGCGTGCCGCGCGAGGTGCTGCAGCTCCTTCCCGGCCGCGGCGAGCTCGTGGGTGCGCGCCTCGTGGCCGATGCGCGCGTGCGCGGCATCGCGTTCACCGGGTCCACCGATGTCGCGCGGCTCATCCAGCGCACCGTCGCACGGCGCTCGGGCGGTGCGGACAATGCGGTCGCGCTGGTCGCGGAAACCGGCGGCCAGAACGCGATGATCGTGGACTCTTCCGCGCTCGCCGAGCAGGTGGTCGCCGATGCGCTGGCTTCCGCTTTCGACAGCGCCGGCCAGCGGTGCTCCGCGCTGCGCGTCCTCTGCCTGCAGGAGGAAATCGCGGAGCGCACCCTCGCGATGCTCGATGGCGCGATGGCCGAGCTGCGCCTGGGCAACCCGGAAGATCTCGCGGTGGACGTGGGTCCCGTGATCGATGCGGACGCCGCGGCGATGCTCGAGTCGCACATCGCCGCGATGCGCGAACGCAGCCTCCGGGTGCACCAGGCGGCGCAACATGTGGAGGAGGCCGCGCGCCTGCCCGGTACCTTCGTCGTGCCGACGGTGATCGAGATCGAGAGCCTCGACCAGATCGAGCGCGAGGTGTTCGGACCCGTGCTGCACGTGCTGCGCTACCGGCGCGAGGACACGCAGGCGCTCGTGGAAGGAATCAACCGCCTCGGCTACGGCCTCACGCTCGGCATCCACTCACGCGTCGACGGCACCATCGATGCGATCGTCCGCGCGGCGCGCGTGGGCAACGTGTACGTGAACCGCAACATGATCGGCGCCGTCGTGGGCGTGCAGCCCTTCGGTGGCGAGGGCCTGTCGGGCACGGGGCCCAAGGCGGGCGGACCGCTCTACCTGCATCGCTTCGTGGCGCGCTCGCCCGACGATGCGGCCCTCGCGGAGCTGCGCGCGATCGATGCGGATGCTGCGCCTGCCGATGGCGCGGATGCCGCGCTCGAATCGCTCGCGGCCTGGTGCAGCGCTTCAGGCTTCCACGCGGCGGCGACGCTCGCGGCACGGCTGCGGCGGGTTTCGCCCGCAGGCGTCACCGTCGTCCTGCCCGGGCCGACGGGCGAGCGCAACACCTACTCCGTGCTGCCACGCGAAGCGGTGCTGTGCATGGCCGACGACGCGAGCGCGCTCCTCGCGCAGACCGTGGCGGTGCTTTCGCTTCGCGGGAGTGCCGTCTGGGACGGCGAAGTGGAGGAGTGCCGGCTGCTGCGCGCGCGCCTGCCCGAAGCCGTGGGCGATCGCATACGGCTCGCCACCGATTGGCGCCGCGAGCCATTCGACGCGGCGTTGCACTCGGGGGGTGAGGCGGAGGGGCGCGAGCTTGGCATCGCGATCGCGTCGCGCGAAGGCCCCATCATCGGCGTGCACGCGTTCGATCCGCATTCCGGCCGCCTGCATCTCGAGCGACTGCTGATCGAGCGCGTCTCCAGCGTCAACACCGCGGCGGCCGGGGGCAACGCGAGCCTGATGACGATCGGGTGAGCGGAAGTCCGCGCCGCGACCGCAATCGCGATTCTCAGGCCGACGGACTACCCTGGCGGACATCAGGAAGCCGCCCCCGG
>DATMJE010000085.1:0-3110 GCA_035553995.1 Usitatibacter sp.
TGGTGGAACCGGTATCGACGAGGATGCCGGCCTTGCGACCGTTGATCTCGCCGGATACCACCGGCTGGTTCCGGTCCATGGTGAGCGTCCATTCGGCCACGCGCACGAGCTTGCAGGACTGCGCGCTCGCGGCGATCGGGCACGCGGCGAGGATCGCCAGGGCGATCGCCTGCACGCATCGATGGAAATGGACTCCTCGCCCCCGGAAGGGGATCCCACCAAGCATCGCCGCCCTCCGCGTTGTCGGTCGTGCCGCGAGGCAGGTTAGCGCGGTTCCTCGTCCGGGTCCAACGGCTCCTGCGCCGGCCGCAACTCCTCCGGGACGTGCTCGAGATTCACGCGGATGCGCCACCACGTCTTGTACTTTCCGCGCATCGCGTCGACCAACACGTCCGCGGGCTCGAGATGCTTCACCGCCTTCGCGTGGCGCTTCTTCCAGCGCTCGAGGCCCGCCAGCGCGTCCTCCTGCTTCTGCGCGCGGCCGATCTCCACCAGCGGTTTCGCGGACGCGCGCCGCTTCGACGGCTGCACGCGCGGCGGCTCGCCCGCGGCCTTCCGGTATTGCGGCGGCCATGGCGCATCGCCCAGGCCCTCGCGCTCGTGACGCTCGGAAAGCGCCAGCAACCTGGTGAGCGAGCACGCGCGCCGGTTGATGTCCTCGTGCGGATCGCCCAGCTTCGCGAAGCGCTTCGCCATCGTGGCGATGGTGAAGTCGGCGGGCTCGACGCGGTCCACCTCGTCCCACGCGAGCGGCGCGGAAACCTGCGCGTTCGGCGTCGGGCGCACCGAATAAGCCCCGGCGATGGTGCGATCGCGCGCGTTCTGGTTGTAGTCGATGAAGACGCCGTGCCGCTCCTCCTTCCACCACTTGCTGGTCGCAAGCGACGGCGCGCGCCGCTCGACGTCGCGCGCGAGTGCCAGGGCCGCGCGGCGCACCTGGTCGTAGGTCCACTTCTTCTGGATGCGCACGTAGACGTGGATGCCGCGCTTGCCGGAAGTCTTGGGCCAGCCGGCGAGGCCATGCTCCTCGAGCGCCTCGTGCACGACGGCCGCGACCTCCTGCACCTGCTTCCACGGCACGCCGGGAACGGGGTCCAGGTCCACGCGCAGCTCGTCGGGATGGTCGAGATCCTCGGCACGGACGGGATGCGGGTGCAGCTCGATGCAGCCCAGGTTCGCGAGCCAGGCGAGATCGGCGGCCGTGCGCGGCACCACTTCATCCGCCATGCGGCCGGAGGGAAAGCGGATCGGCACCACTTCCACCCAGTCGGGCCGCGATTCGGGCGCGCGCTTCTGGTAGAAGAACTCGCCCTTCACGCCGTCCGGATAGCGCACCAGCATGTTGGGACGCCCGCCCGAGCCGCGCAGGGCGCCGTCGGCCACGGCGAGGTAGTAGAGGACCAGGTCGAGCTTGGTGTAGCCGGGCTCCGGAAAGAGGATCTTGCGCGGGTTCGAGATCGCCACCTCGCGCAAGCCGACCTTCAGGACTTCCTTTTCCGCCGTCGCCATGACGCTCTCGAAAGCGCCGGCGGCAAAGAGTTCAAATCGTCTGCGAATGCAGCGCCAGGCGGTTGCCCTCGCTGTCCACGATGATCGCGCGGTGGCCGTGCGGGCCGATCTGCGTGATCGGATGCACCACGCGGCCGCCATTGGCCGTGGCCGCCTCCACCGCCTCCTTGAGCCGCCCGGAGGCGTTGAAGTACAGGAGCGGACCCTGCTGCGAGGGCGCGTTGCCGTCGCCGGGCGGCACGAGGCAGCCGCCCACATCCTCGCCCTGGTGCGGGAAGATGCCGAAGCTGAATCCCGGGCCGCCGCCCTTTTCGACCTTCTTGCCGAGCATCGCCGAGTAGAAGCGCAGCGCCCGGTCGAGATCCGTCACGGGAATGTCCACCCACACCACGCTATGACTCATGACGGCACGGCCTCCGCTTGCGGCATCCACATGAGGTCGGTCACGCCGGGGTCGATGCCCTGCTGCATGAGCAGCGTCGTGAGCTGGCCGCGATGGTGGGTTTGGTGGTTGAAGAAATGCGCGACCGCGAGGCCCATCGCGATGCGCCGCGGCTGCGGGTTCACGATGCTGGTGTACGTGAGATCGCCCCGCAGCCTCTCATCCGTGAGCGCGGCCGACCAGGCCTCGATGGCGGCGTCGGTCTTCGCGCGCTCGCGCCGCAGCTCGCCGAAATCGGCGTACAGCTCTTCCGCCAGCGATTTCGGGACGAATACCGGGCCCGCGAACCGTCCCATCCACACCCGGTCGCCCAGCAGCAGGTGATTGAGCGTGCCGTGGATGGACTTGAAGAAGGCACCCATGTCGCGCTTGCGCCCGGACTCGGGCAGGCGGGCGCAACACTCGTACAGCCGCTCGTTGATCCAGCGGTTATAGCGCGCCATCGTGCGCGCGTAGCCGGCGCCGATCACCGCGTTTCGACCGCGCGCTGGAACGTGTAATTCGAGTCGAGGTATACGGTGATCCTGTAGACGCGGTCTTCGAGCGGCACCTGCAGCTCGGTCTGCGCGGGCCAGCTCGTCTTCACGACCATGGCGTGACACGGCAGCCGATCGAGGTTCAGGTTCGCGCCCGCGTGGTACAGCGGTACATCGACCTTGCACGACTGGCTGGCCACGTGCCGCACCTGCTGCATGACGGCGGCATAGTGGTCCGGCCGGGCGCCGCGAAGCGCCGAAAGCGCGCCGGGGCGGTCGAGATCGATACGCTCGCTGGCGGCCACGGCGGGCAGGGCGGCGGCGAGCAACAGGAAGGGAAGCTTGCGCATGGGGCCTCCGTTCGCGCGGGTGGAACACCATTGTCGCGCACGACGTGGATCAAGAAAAGCCAGCGCCACCTTTTGTTACGATGGACCCGCCATGCAGACTTTCGGGGAATACGATTACATCGTGGTGGGCGCCGGCAGCGCGGGCTGCGTCCTCGCGAACCGGCTCACGAAGGACGGCAAGTCCACCGTGCTCCTGCTCGAGGCGGGGGGCAAGGACGACTGGTTCTGGATCGACGTCCCGGTCGGGTACCTCTACACCATCGGCAACCCGCGCACCGACTGGTGCTTCAAGACCGAACCGGACCCGGGCCTGAACGGCCGCAGCCTCGGCTA
>DATMJE010000086.1:0-6243 GCA_035553995.1 Usitatibacter sp.
CGAGCACATCGCGCAGTACGTGGACGAGCTGAACGAGCGCTCGCCCTTCCGCAAGTAGGTCATTGCCCGCGGGCGGGGTCGCCCCCCGGCCCCGTAGGCCGCATCCGACATCGCGAACCGGCGGCTAGCGACAGACCGCCGCCGCCAGCCCTACGAAGATTTCGGCATCCCTCGCTTGCGAATATCGCCGGAGGCGTCGATGCGCACACTCAAGACCTGGAGTCTCGCCGCGGCAGCCCTGCTGCTCCTCTTCGGCACCAGCGCTGTCGCGCAAACCCTGCAGTGGATCGCGACGCCGCTCGATGACCGCAGCGATCCCATCCGTCTCAACTTCCCGTCGTTGCAGACCCGTGCGCACGTCGCGGTCCTCGACGCCGCGGGTGGGCTGTTCATCGCCGGCGGCTCGAACCGGCCGGGCTCGTTTCCCGAGAGCGAACGGCGCCTCCTCGTGAAGTACGGAGCCGACGGTGTGCAACAGTGGCGCTTCATCGGTCCCGCGCAGTCGGACTTCATCGCGGTCGCCGTCAACGCCGCCGGCGATGCCTTCGCCGTCGGATTCATCGGCAGCGGCGGGATCGAGCATCAGTATGTCGCGCGCATCTCCGGCGCGACGGGTGCCGTGATGTGGGAAGCGACGGACGTGCCCGGCGTCACGACGGAGAATTTCGGCGCGGACATCGTGGTCGACGCGGCCGGCAACGCGATCGTGCTGGGCGCGGGAGGAGGACGTGCGGTCGTCACGAAATACGCGGGCGATACCGGCGCGGTGCTGTGGTCCGTGCAGCCGGGCCCGGACGTGCCGAACTTCCAGCATCCCATCGGCATCGAGAAGGACCGCGACGGCAATGTCGTCGGCGTCACGTACTTCGGCGATGCGCCCCTGGGCAACACCGGCTCGCTGCTCTTCAAGCTGGACGGAGCTACGGGTGCGCGGACCTGGGCCACGCCCCTCTCGTACAGCAGCAACGGCGCGCCCTTCGGCCAGATCCAGGCGTTCACGCTCGACGGCCTCGGCAAGCCCACGCTCGTGGGAAGCGAGGTCGCCAAGTTTTCCAACGTTGACGGCACGCTCAACTGGAAGCGCGCGCTCGTCACCGACGGCACGCCCAGCTTCGCCTTCGGCGTCACCACCGCCAGCAACGGCGACATCCTCGTGACCGGCACGCAGGGCGCCAACGAGCAGCTCGTCACCACGGCGCGGTTGCGTTCGCGGGACGGCGCGACCGTGTGGCTCGCGACACTCGACGGCACCGATCCGTCGCACGGGAGCCAGCAGGGCCGCTTCATCACCCTGGATGCGAGCGGCGATGCGCTCGTGGCGGCGAATCCGTTCTTCACGGGCGCCGCCGACTACGACATCGCCACGCTGCGCTATGCGGGCACGAGCGGCCAGCTCCTCGCCACGTTGCGCTATCCCAAGGCGGCGGGAGAGAACACCGCGACGGGGCAGATCGTGATCTCCGCCGGGGACAGCGCATACACGATCGGCACCGTGCGCACGTCGAGCGATGTCTTCGTGAAGGCGATCAAGTACACGGGATTCGCCGCCGTGAACCCGCCGCGCCTCTTCAACATCTCGACGCGCGGCGACGTCCTCACCGGCGACGACGTGATGATCGGCGGCTTCATCATCGGTGGTACCACGCCGAAGACGGTCGCGGTCGTGGCGGCCGGTCCCTCGCTCGCCGGGGCGGGAATCGCCAACGCGCTTGCGGACCCGACGCTCACCCTGGTGCGCTCGTCGGATGGCGCGGTGCTCGCGACGAACGACAACTGGCAGGACGCGCCGAACGCCGCCGAGATCCAGGTGAGCGGCTTCGCGCCGGCCGATCCGCGCGAGCCCGCGATCCTCATGACGCTTCCGCCCGGCGCCTACACGGCCATCGTGCGCGGCGTGAACGGCACGACCGGCGTGGGCCTGGTCGCCGTGGACGAGGTGGACCGGCCCGACGTGCCTCTCGTGAACATCTCCACGCGCGGACGCGTGCTCACGGGCAACGACGTGCTGATCGCCGGCCTCATCGTGCAGGGCGACTCGCCGCAGGCCGTCGCGATCACCGTGGCCGGGCCGGCGCTCGCGAGCGCGGGGGTGCCGCAGCCGCTCATGAATCCGACGCTGACGCTGGTGCGCTCGTCCGACCAGGCGGTGATCGCGACCAACGACGACTGGCAATCGGCGCCCAATGCGGATGCGATCCGCGCGAGCGGCTTCGCACCGGCCGATCCGCGCGAGCCCGCCATCCTCATGACGCTCCCGCCGGGCGCCTACACCGCGATCGTGAGCGGCGTGAACGACACGACGGGCGTGGCGGTGGTCGGGGCGTTCGCGGTGCAGTAACGGCGAACAGAGGTCGTTGCAGCGGCCGGGATGACGTCAAAGAGGCACGTCGCCCGGCCGGGATGACGTCAAAGATGCCGTCGCCCCGGCCGCGGCATTTGCCGCAACGGGCCGGGGCCCAAGTCTTCCGCGACAAAACTGGATCCCGGACCATCGCCGCGATTGCAGCGTCCGTGATGGCTTTCGCGGGCGAAAGGCCGAACGATCGTCCGACTCGCGGAGTGCCCTAATCTCCGTCGCGCAGGAGGTCGCGCAGTGCCGTTGTCGGCTTGCCGCGGCGCGCCTGCGCGAGGACCCGTTTTCCGGATCGATGTGTCACGACCAGCCGGGGCTTTACGGAGGCGCGCACATACCGCTCGAGCAACTCCGACGTAGCCTCGGACACGAGGGCGGAAATCTGCTTTTGCTTTTCCATGTAGTGAATCCTACCCGAGCCCGCGCACGAACCGCTGCCGTCGGAAAGAAGCCGTCGCCGGAGGCGAGGTAACCGCCACGTGGAAAATCGATGTGAAGGAATGCAAAGGGTGGCTCACCCTTGCTTCCACGCCTCCAGGAACTGGGCCCAGTGGGGCGAGGCCTGCGCGCCGAGGAACGCGCGGAAGAGCTCAACCTCCGCCGCATAAGCCTCGGGATTGAGCACGCCGCGGATGAGCTGGAAGCGCTGGTAGAGCAGGTAGGTATTCGCGACGTCGGTCTCGCAGTAGTCGCGTATCGCGCGGATCTCGCCGCGCTTCCACGCCTCGTAGACCTGCGAGCCGTCCATGCCGAGCTTGCCGGGCAGGCCGCAGAGCTGCGCCACCTCGTCCAGCGGCGCCCACGCGCGGTTCACATAGCCCGCGAGGAGGTCCATGAGATCCACGTGGCGGGTGTGGAAGCGGCCGAGGTAGTTGTTGTACTTGAAGTCGCGGTTGTTGTCGCCCACGTCCCAGTAGCAGCAGCCGGCGATGGCGTGGATGAGGGCGCGATAGTGCAGCACCGGCAGGTCGAACGTGCTGCCGTTCCACGACACGAGCTGCGGCGTGTAGCGCTCGATGCCGTCGAAGAAGCGCTGCACGATGTCGCGCTCCGTGTCCTCGGGGCTCCCGAGCGACCACACGCGCACGTTGTTGCCCTCGCGCAGCGCGCACGAGATGGCGACCACGCGCTGCAGGTAGTGCGGCAGGAAATCGCTGCCCGTGGCCTGGCGGCGGCGCTGCGTGGCGAGGTCGACCACGCCCGCGTCGGTCACGCCCGCGTCGAGGCCCCACACGCGGCGCAGGCCCTCGACGTCGGGAATCGTCTCGATGTCGAAGACGAGGATCGGCGTCATCTACGCGGGGAAGACGCCCGTGGAGAGATAGCGGTCGCCGCGGTCGCAGACGATGTGCACGATGACCGCGTCCTTCACCTCGGCGCAGATCTTCATCGCCGCCGCGAGGCCGCCGCCCGACGAGATGCCGGCGAAGATGCCCTCCTCGCGTGCGAGGCGCCGCGTCATCTCCTCGCTCTCCTGCTGCGTGACCTCGACCACCCGGTCGACGCGCGCCCGGTCGAAGATCTTCGGCAGGTACGCCTCGGGCCACTTGCGGATGCCCGGCACCGACGATCCGGGCGCGGGCTGCACGCCCACGACCTGGATCGCGGGATTCTTCTCCTTGAGGAAGCGCGACACGCCCATGATCGTGCCCGTCGTGCCCATGGTCGCCACGAAGTGCGTGATCTTCCCCTTGGTATCGCGCCAGATCTCGGGACCGGTGCCGAGGTAGTGCGCGAGCGGGTTGTCGGGGTTGCCGAACTGGTCGAGGATCACGCCCTCGCCCGCATCGCGCATGCGCTCGGCGGTGTCGCGCGCGAGCTCCATGCCGCCCTTCTCGGGCGTGAGGACGAATTGCGCGCCGAACGCGGCCATGGTCTGCCGCCGCTCGACGGACAGGTGCTCGGGCAGCACCAGCACCATGCGGTAGCCGCGCATGGCGGCCACCATCGCGAGCGCGATGCCGGTGTTGCCGCTCGTGGCCTCGATCAGCGTGTCGCCGGGCTTGATGGTGCCGCGGCGCTCGGCGCCGAGCACCATCGAGAGCGCCGGGCGGTCCTTCACGGAGCCGGCGGGATTGTTGCCTTCCAGCTTGGCCAACAGCACGTTGCTGCTCGTGCCCGGGATGCGTTGCAGGCGCACGAGCGGGGTGTTGGCGATGAATTGCTCGAGTGTGGTGTCCATCGCGAAAAGTTTACGCAGGTTCCAGCCGGGCGTCGTCGACGCACGCGCGCCCGGCACCGAAGAGAGTGGCGCCGACCTCCAGCGCCTCGGCCTGCGGCGGCACGACGAGCTCGACGGCGTAACGCCGCCACTCCGTGCCGATGCGCGCAAGCTTCTGCGCGATCGCGATCGTCGCACCGCCCGCCGTGGCGATGATGATCGGCCCCACGCCCTCGCCGTCGAAGCCCTCGCCGCGCATGAGCAGCGAGAAGCGCACCTTGCGCCCGCGCAGCGCCACCGCGGGCACCGATTGCGCGGCCGTGGCCCACGGCTCCGGCAGCACGCGCTCGATACACAGGCTCTGCGCGCCCGATCCCGCACCGCGCTCCTCCAGCCAGAAACGGAACGAATCGGGGTTGCTGTGCATGCTGCAGCCCCACTCGACGGGACAGCGTTCGCCCGGCCGGCGCGCGCTCTCGAAGCCCGCGTTGCGAAGCGCGATCGCGTTGGCTGCCGGCGCAGCCGCGGGATCGGGCGCCGCACAGCCCGCGATCGCCAGCGCCGCAATGCCGGCCACTACCCGCATCAGGCGGCCTCGCCGGACTTGATGCGCCCTGCCACGTAGCGCTCCACGCCCTCGCCCACGGTGAGGAAGGGCACCTCGTAGCCCGCGCCGCGCAGCGCCGTGGTGTCGGCCTGGGTATAGCTCTGGTACTTGCCGACGAGCTGCTGCGGGAACGGGATGTACTCGATCACCGACTGGGCGCGCATCTCGTCGAGCGAAAGCTCGGCCTCGCCGCGGGCCTTGCGCACGGCGTTGATCGTGGCGTGCGCGACCGCGTTGAAGGTCTCGCCGTGTCCCGTGCCCACGTTGAAGATGCCGCTGATTTCCGGGTGGTCGAGGAAGAACAGGTTCACGCGCACCACGTCCTCGACGGAGACGAAGTCGCGCACCTGCTCGCCCGGGCCGTAGCCGCCGCTGCCCTCGAAGAGCCGCACGCGACCCGCGCCCACGTACTGGTTGAAGAAGTGGAACGCGACCGAGGCCATGCGGCCCTTGTGGGACTCGCGCCGGCCGTACACGTTGAAGTAGCGGAATCCGGCGATCTGCGAGCGCGCGCCCTCGAGGCGGCGGCGGATCACCTGGTCGAAGAGGAACTTGGAGTAGCCGTACACGTTGAGCGGCGCCTCGTGCTCGCGCGACTCCTGGAAGGCGCGGCCGCCGCCGTACACGGAAGCGGAGGAGGCGTAGATGAACGGGATCTCGCGTGCCTGGCACCACTCCAGCAGGTCGATGGAGTAGCGGTAGTTGTTCGCCATCATGTAGCGCCCGTCCGCCTCCATCGTGTCCGAGCACGCGCCCTGGTGCAGCACCGCTTCCACGGGTGTAGCGAAGCGGTCGGCGCGGATGGCCTCGATGAATTCCTGCTTGTCGCGGTAGTCGGCGATCTCGCAATCGGAGAGGTTCGCGATCTTCTCCGCCCGCGTGAGGTTGTCCACCGCGACGATGTCGGCGGTGCCGCGCTCGTTCAGCGCCTTGACGACATTGGAGCCGATGAACCCGGCCGCGCCGGTGACGATGAGGGCCATGGAGATCCCGTCAGTGGGTGTTGGAAAGGCTCGCCTCGAGCTCCGGCCGGTGCACGACCGCGGTGCCGAGCTTGCCCACGACGATGCCGGCGGCGTGGTTGGCCACGCGCATCGCGGCGTGGAGATCGGCGCCGGAAGC
>DATMJE010000087.1:0-5920 GCA_035553995.1 Usitatibacter sp.
ACTCGAGGTCGAAGCAGTCGCGGAACGACTTCGCGATGTAGCGCGAGGCGCCGCGGAAGCCCAGCATCGGGTTTTCCTCGGTGGGCTCGTAGCGCGCGCCGCCGATGAGGTTGCGGTACTCGTTGGACTTGAAGTCCGACAACCGCACGATCACCTTCTTCGGCCAGAAGGCGGCGGCGATGGTGGCGACACCTTCGGCGATCTTGTCCACGTAGAAGCGCACCGGGTTCTCGTAGCCGCGCGACTGGCGCGCGACCTGCGCGCGCAGCTCGTGCGGGAGGGTCGAGAACTCGAGGCACGCCTTGGGGTGGATGCCGATGGTGTTGGAGATGATGAATTCGAGGCGCGCGAGGCCCACCCCCTCGTTGGGAAGCTGGCAGAAATCGAACGCGAGCTGCGGGTTGCCGACGTTCATCGCGATCTTCACCGGGATGTCGGGCATCTGGTCGAGCTTCACCTCGACGGCCTGGTAGTCCATCTTGCCGGCATAGATGTAGCCGGTGTCGCCCTCGGCGCAGGAGACGGTCACTTCCGCATTGTGGCCGAGCTTCTCGGTGGCGTCCTCGCAGCCCACGACCGCCGGCACGCCCAGCTCGCGCGCGATGATCGCCGCATGGCAGGTGCGCCCGCCGCGGTTGGTGACGATGGCCGAGGCGCGCTTCATCACCGGCTCCCAGTTCGGGTCGGTCATGTCCGTCACGAGCACGTCGCCGTCCTGCACCTGCGAGATCTGCGAGACGTCCATGATCACGCGCACGCGCCCCTGGCCGATCTTCGAGCCGATGGCGCGCCCCTGCGAGAGCACCTCGCCGCGCTTGCCGATGCGGTAGCGCGTGAGCGTATCGCGGCGCTTTTCCTGGCTCTTCACCGTCTCGGGACGCGCCTGCAGGATGTAGAGCTTGCCGTCCTCGCCATCGCGGCCCCACTCGATGTCCATGGGGCGGCCGTAGTGCTTCTCGATGGAGACGGCGTAGCGTGCGAGCTCGTGCACCTCCGCATCCGTGAGGGAGAAGCGGTCGCGCTCCCCCGCGTCGCACTCCACCTCCTTCACCGACTTGCCGGCCCGCGCCACGGTGTCGAACACCAGCTTGATCGCCTTGGTGCCGAGGCCGCGGCGCAGGATCGCGGGCTTGTCGTTCGCGAGGCAGAGCTTCGAGACGTAGAACTCGTCCGGATTCACCGCGCCCTGCACCACCATCTCGCCCAGGCCGTAGCTGGAGGTGATGAAGACCACCTCGCGGAAGCCGGACTCGGTGTCCATCGTGAACATCACGCCGGCGGCACCGAGGTCGCTGCGCACCATGCGCTGCACGCCGGCGGAGATGGCCACGTCCGCATGCGTGAAGCCCTTGTGCACGCGGTAGGCGATGGCGCGATCGTTGTAGAGCGACGCGAAGACGCGGCGCACGGCATCGAGGATGTTGTCGATGCCGCTGATGTTGAGATAGGTCTCCTGCTGCCCGGCGAACGAGGCATCGGGCAGGTCCTCGGCAGTGGCGGAAGAGCGCACCGCGAAGCTGGCCTTCGGCTGCCCGCGCGAGACACGCTCGTATTCGGAGCGGATTTCCTCTTCCAGGGCCGGGGGCAACGGCGCCGCCTCGACCCAGCCGCGAATCTGGGCGCCCGCCTTCGAGAGGGCGCTCACATCGTCCACATCCACGCTCTTCAGCGCCGCGTCGATGCGGTCCTTGAGCTTGCTGTGCGCGAGGAAATGGTCGAACGCCTCCGCCGTCGTGGCGAACCCGCCCGGCACGCGCACGCCGCTCGCCGCGAGCTGGCTGATGAGCTCTCCCAGGGAGGCGTTCTTGCCACCGACGCGGCCGACGTCGTTCATGCGAAGGTTTTCCAGGGGCAGGACGTAGCGCGGCATGGCAGGGACTTTCGCGAAGGTGGAATTTTTTCGGGATTGCAATTATAGGCTACGGTACATGACAATGTTGCGCCGCATCATGGGATGCGGCTCTCTCCGGCCAGACCATGTCACCCCGCAGACGCGTCTTTTTCGTATCGGATCGCACCGGCATCACGGTCGAGGCGCTGGGCTCCTCGCTCCTCACCCAGTTCGCCGACGTGGATTTCCTCCGCGTCACGCTGCCGTTCATCGACTCCATCCCGAAGGCGATCCAGGTGGTCGCGCAGGTCAACGAGGCGCGCCGCGACTCTGGACAGCGCCCGCTGCTGTTCAGTTCCATCGTGGACGACGAGGTGCGCACGGAGATCCGCAAGTGCGATGCGCTGGTGCTGGATGTCTTCGAGCGCTTCATCGTGCCGCTCGAAGGCGAGCTCGGCATGAAGTCGCTGCACGCCGTCGGGCGCTCGCACAGCGCCGGCAACGTGAAGGACTACAACCACCGCATCGAGGCGATCAACTACACGCTCTCGCACGACGATGGCGTGACCCACCGCGGCCTCGAGGAGGCGGACATCATCATGGTCGGCGTCTCCCGCAGCGGCAAGACGCCCACCTGCCTCTACATGGCGATGCAGTTCGGCATCAAGGCCGCGAACTACCCGCTCATCCCCGAGGACCTCGAGGCCAACCGCCTGCCGCCGTCGCTGCTGCCGCTGAAGGCCAAGGTGTGGGGGCTGTCGATCAGCCCCGAGCGGCTGCACCAGATCCGCAGCGAGCGCCGTCCCGACTCGCGCTACGCCGCGCTCGACAACTGCCGCTACGAAGTGTCCGCCGCGGAGAAGCTCATGCGCCAGGCGGGCATCCCGTACCTCGACTCCACCACCAAGTCCATCGAGGAGATCGCGACGCACATGCTGCACGAGGCGCATCTGGTGCGGCGCGTGTATTAGCGCGCCGCACCAAGGCGCAAGGCACAAGGCGCAGGGCGCAAGATAAAAGCCCGTCGTTTCGGACTTTCCGATCGGTTGCAGCAGGTCTTGCGCCTTGCACCTTGCGCCCTGCTCCTTGCTCCTTGCTCCTTGCGCCTTGCGCCTTGCGCCTCCCAACGCTTTGCGCCTCTTCTTTCTCCCCTTGCGCCTATAATCCCGCCACAAAACAACGACTCGGAGGCAACACGGTGAAGATCCGCAAACGCCTGCTCCCCGCCCTCGTCTTCTCGCTGATGGCCGCGGCCTCGCCGCCGCCGGCCGAGGCGGCGCAATTCGACAACGTGGTCGTGTTCGGCGACAGCCTCTCGGACGCGGGCTTCTATCGCCCCTTCCTCCTGAGCATCGGCATTCCGCCCGCCATCGTCTCGCAGCTCGGCAGCTTCACGACCAACCCGGACCCGGTCTGGTCCGCGCTGGTCTCGCAGTTCTACGGCGTGGCACCCGCGGCGAGCAACGCGGGCGGCAGCATCTTCGCGCAGGGCGGTGCGCGCGTGGCGCTGCCTTCGGTGAGCACGCCGCCCGGCGCGGCGCAACGCCCGGTGAGCACGCAGATCGACGAGTTCCTCTCCCGCAATGGCGGCGTGGCGGACCCGAACACGTTGTACGGCGTGTGGGCCGGCGCCAACGACATCTTCCAGAACCTGGGCGCACTGCAGGCGGGACAGATCAACGCCGCGCAGCTGCAGGCGAACGTGCTCGGCGCGGCCAACGCCGAGATCGCGCAGGTGGCACGCCTCAAGGCCGCGGGCGCGCGCTACATCATGGTTTTCGCGCTGCCGGACATCGGCGTGACGCCGCAGTTCGCGACCTCGCCGGTGTCGGGCGCCGTCACGGCGCTGTCGGCCGGATTCAACACCACGCTCTTCACCGGTCTCGCCGCGGCCGGCATCCGCGTCATTCCCGTCGACGTCTTCACGCTGTTCGGCGAGGTGCGCGCCAATCCCGCGGCCTTCGGCTTCAGCAACGTGACGGACGTAGCCTGCGGGCCGTTCCCGCCCTTCAGCACCACGTCCAACTCGCAGTTCTGCCTGCCGCAGACGCTGGTGCAGCCGAATGCGAACAACACCTTCGCCTTCGCCGATCCGGTGCATCCGACCGGCGCCGCGCATCGCATCATCGCGGAGCTCACCGAGTCGCTCATCGAAGGCCCCACGCAGTACGGCCTGCTCGCGGAGGCTCCGATCCACACGCGCGAAAGCCACATTCGCACCATCGCCGACGGCCTGCTGAGCGGCCGCCTCGCCTCGGTGGGCAAGTTCACGGTATTCGCGGCGCTCGACGGCGGCCAGTTCGACATCGATGCCGGCGGCGGCACGAGCGGCATGGATACGCGCAACCGTTCGCTCACGGTGGGCGGCACGGTGCGCACCTCCGACTGGGTGACGCTCGGCTTCGGCATCGGGCAGTCCACCAGCCATGCGGACTTCGGCGGCGACGGCGGCGGCTTCAAGACGGACGAGTTCGCCTTCTCGCTCTTCGGCTCGGTCTACGCGAGCGGCTTCTACGGCACCGGCATCGTGACCCTCGCCGACATCGATTTCGACAACGTGCATCGCAACGTGCTGCTGGGCCAGACCGTGCGCACCTCCACCACCAGCACGAAGGGCTCGAACATGTCGGCTTATTTTTCCGCCGGCTACGATTTCGTCTTCAACCATTTCACCGTCGGGCCCACCGTTTCCGTCACCGCGCAGAACGTCGACGTGAACGGCTTCGACGAATCGGCCGCGATGGGCGTGGCGGGGCTGCGCATCGGCAGCCAGAAGCGCAAGTCCGAGGTGTGGAGCGCCGGCGTACGCGGCAGCTACACGTACGCGGGCTGGACGCCGTGGCTGCGCGTGACCGCCGACAAGGAGCGCCGCGACGACGCGCGCTTCGTGACGGCCACGCCGCTGTCGCTCGTCGCCATCGGCAACAGCTTCGACATCCAGGCGTTCGCGCCCGACACGAGCTACGTCACCACCTCGCTCGGCGTGAACGGCGCGATCACCGATCGCGTGGCCCTCAGCGTCCTCTACCAGAACGTGTCGTCGCGCTCCGCCATCCGCCAGGACGGCATCGGCGCCACCGTCTCGTACCGGTTCTGAAGAAAGTCCACACCGCCGCCAACTTGCCCGAGGCGCATCTCATCCGGGATGCGCTCGCGCATCATGGCATCGTCGCCCACGTGTTCAACGCCAACGCGTCGAGCATCGCCGGCGAGCTGCCGCTCGATGCGGCACTGCCCCAGGTGTGGGTGGAAAATCCTGCTCATGCGACGCGCGCGCGGGAGGTGATCGCTGCCTACCTGCGACGCCCGCCGCTCGGTCCGCCGGTCCGCTGCCGCGCCTGCGGGGAGGAAAATCCTTCCTCGTTCGATTTCTGCTGGCGCTGCGGGAACGATCTGGCGGGGTGAAGGTTCGTAACAGCTCCGGACAACAACGAGGGGAACTCATGGATGCGACGTGGATCGTTTCCGCGAATGCCGGCCGGGCGCGGATCTTCGCGCAGGCGAGTGCCGCCGCCGGGCTCGAGGAAGTCCAGGACCTGGTGAATACCAGCGCACGGCAACGCGACAACGAGATCGACACCGATTCGCTCGGCCAGCGTGCCGCCTCCGACAGCCGCCACGGCGCGGGCGGCGCCACGACGTCGAGCGATTACCAGCCGCACCAGACGCCGGTGCAGCACGCCACGGAGGTCTTCGCGCGCGACCTGGTGAAGGTGCTGCTGCACGCTCACAACGAGCGCAAGTTCACCAAGCTGTGCCTGGTTGCCTCCCCCGAATTCCTCGGCGTGCTGCGCCGCGTGCTGACCCCGCAGCTGGAAGCCCTCGTGTCGCGCGAGATCAACAAGGACTACACCCAGCTCGGCCCCGCCGAGCTGCGCGAACGCATCCGCACCCTGCACTGAATAATCGGGACGTACCCCATTTCCCGCGCAGCGGAACGCCATCCCGCTATGCGGTAAATCGGGTACGTCCCCATTTTCTGCGGGGCGGAACGCCATCCCGCCATGCAGGAAATGGGGTACGTCCCGGTTTTCAGGGGGTGCCGATGAAGAGGTAGAAGCGGCCCTTGCCGTTGCGGGCGTCGGCGAC
>DATMJE010000088.1:0-6237 GCA_035553995.1 Usitatibacter sp.
ATAAGTGCGGCGAACCTCAAGGTGGCCGTGCAGTACATCGAAGCTTTCGCCAACCTTGCGAAGGCGAGCAACACGCTCATCGTGCCGGGCAATGTTTCCGACGTGGCAGGGCTGGTCGCGAGCGCGATGACCGTGCTCGACCGCGTGAAGCCGCCGTCCGCGCTTGCTAAGTGATATTGTCCGTCACGCACACTGGTTGGTCCTGCATTGACCTAAGTCAGCAACAAGTCGCCGTGCCGTGTCACAAATGTCGGCTCGATTGGAGGCGGACCATGGGTGAAACGAAGTGGGACAGTGCTGCCGCAAGCCTGCAGGCGGTTCGCTGCGTGGCGCTGCTGCTGGCTGCGGTGATTCTGTCGTGGAGCTTGCAGGCGCACGCGATTCCCGTATTCAATCGGCAGACCGGCCAGAACTGCGTGGCGTGCCACGCGGGTGGCCAGTTCCCCGACCTCACGCCCTACGGCAGGATCTTCAAGCTCACCGGCTACACCATCGGTGAGCATGCATTGCCGCTTGCGGCGATGGCCGTTGCGAGCGTCAACAAGACGCAGAAGACCTCGTCGCCGGATCCGGAGTTCGACGAGCGCGCGGGCTTCCCCAAGGATGGCAACCTGATCTTCTCGACCGCGAGCGTGTTCCTCGCCGGCCGCATCACCAACAACCTCGGCGCCTTCGTGCAGGTGACGTACAACAACTACGATGCGCAGAGCCCCTCGAACTCCCATTGGACGGGCCATACCAGCTCGGACAACCTCGACCTGCGCTACGCCGATCGCTACATCTCGCCGGGCAGCGACTTCATCTTCGGCGCCACGATGAACAACAACCCGACGGTGCAGGATCCGTGGAACAGCGTTCCCGCGTGGGGATACAACGTCGTCCCCGGCAGCAGCGGTCCGGGAGCCACGCCGCTCATCGCGGGCGGTCTCGCGCAGAACGTGGCCGGCTGGGGCGGATACGTTTTCTGGAACCGCACGATCTACGCCGAGGTCACCGGCTATCGCACCGCCAACGGCGTGTGGTCCTTCATGAGCCAGGGCTTCAACACCGAGCGCGACGACATGCAGATCGTGAAGGGCACGAATCCGTATTGGCGATTGGCCCTCGCGCACGAATGGGGACCGCACAGCGCCATGATCGGCACGTACGGAATGGATGCGCACGTCTTTCCCGATCCGACCGATCCCGCCGGGTCCACCAACCACTTCCGCGACGCCGCGCTCGACGCGCAGTATCAATACCTCCTCGATCCGCATGCGATAACGGTGACGGCGACCTACATCCACGAGAAGGTCGACTACGCCGATTCCGTCGCGGGACAGCCGCATCCGCTGGATCCCGACGGCACGCTCGGCCTGCCGCTCACGAATTCGTCGGACACGCTGCGGATGTTTCGCGCCAAGGCCTCGTATGTCTACCAGGCGCGCTACGGCGGCTCGCTCTCGTATTTCGACGTGAGCGGCACCAGCAACCCGGCGCTGCAGACCTCCGCGTTCGATCCCGCGAATCCGGGTGAGCTCCTCGAAGGCTCGCAGGGCGTGACGGGCAACCTGTCCGGAAATCCCGGCACTCGCGCGTGGACGGGGGGCGTCTTCTGGACGCCCGTTCAATATGCGCGCGTCGGCCTCGAGTACACCGCGTTCACGCGCTTCAACGGCGCGTCCACCAACTACGACGGCTTCGGCCGCAACGCCCACGACAACAACACGGTTTTCCTCTACGTGTGGGGCGCGTTCTAGGAGCGTCGATGAAGAACCCGATCCTTGCCGCGATCGTCCTTGCCGCCTGCGCCGGGTGTGCGTCACCCGAGCGGTCGCGCGCCCTGAACGATCCCGCCATCCCGCCGCTCGCCACGGTGCAGCAGGTGTGCTCGAATTGCCACGGGATGGATGGCAATGCGCCATCGTCGAACTTTCCGCGGCTGGCCGCGCAGCCTCCGGCTTACCTCGTCGCGCAGCTGAAGGCGTTCCGCAGCCACGGTCGCTCCGATCCCGCGGGCTTCGAATACATGTGGGGACTCAGCCGGCATCTCACGGACGCGCAGATCGACGGCATCGCCGCGTACTTCGCCGCGCAGGCGATCCTGCCCAACCCATCCAAAGCGGATCCCGCATTGATCGCGCGCGGCCGCGAGATCTTCGACAAGGGTGTCGCCTCACGCGAATTGCCGGCGTGCGCTTCGTGTCACGGCGATCGCGGACAGGGCAAGGATGGCTTCCCGCGGCTTGCCGGCCAGCACGCCGAATACGTGATGAAGCAACTCAACGTCTTCTACGCCACGGAGCAGCGCCCCGAGGGGGCGGTGATGAAGGTGATCGCGCACAAGCTGGAATCCGCGGACATGCCGGCCGTCGCCGCGTACGTGCAGTCGCAGGCAGGCTCCTGACGAGCCGGCTCGCATTGGTCTATAGTTTCCGCCGCTAAATCCTTTTGCCGCGGATGAACGGGGTCGTCCCCGCGGACGAACGCGGGAACGTCCAATGCCTGACCGGGAATTCGGCTTCGAAACGCTCGCGCTGCACGCGGGCCAGATCCCCGACGCGCAGACGGGCTCGCGTGCCGTGCCCCTCTACCAGACGACGTCCTACGTCTTCGACAGCGCCGACCACGCCGCCAGCCTCTTCAACCTGCAGACGTTCGGCAACGTCTACACGCGGCTTTCCAATCCGACCACCGCGGTGTTCGAGGAGCGCGTGGCGGCTCTCGAAGGCGGGCGCGCGGCGGTAGCCACCGCGTCCGGGCAGGCGGCGGGGATGGTGGCGTTCCTCAACATCCTCGAGAGCGGCGACCACGTGGTGTCGTCGTCGAAGCTCTACGGCGGCACGCTCACGATGCTCGGGGTCAACTTCCGCAAGCTCGGCATCGATGCCACGTTCGTCGATCCCGACGAGCCGGAGAATTTCCGCCGCGCGCTGAAGCCGAACACGAAGGCGATCTTTTCCGAGACGCTCGGCAATCCCGCGATCAACATCATCGACATCGCCGCCATCGGCGCCATCGCGCGCGAGGCGGGCGTGCCGTTCATCGTGGACAACACCGCGGCGTCCCCGTACCTGTGCCAACCGTTCGCGCACGGCGCCGACGTGGTCGTGCACTCGGCCACCAAGTTCATCGGCGGGCACGGCACGAGCATGGGCGGCGTGCTGGTCGAAAGCGGGCGCTTTCCCTGGGACAACGGCAAGTTTCCGACGATGACCGAGCCCTCCGCGGGCTACCACGGCGTGCGCTTCTTCGAGACCTTCGGCGACTTCGGCTTCACCATGAAGGCGCGCATGGAGATCCTGCGCGTCTACGGTCCGGCCATCGCACCGTTCAACGCGTGGCTGCTGCTGCAGGGCCTCGAGACGCTTCCGGTGCGGATGGAACGCCACTGCGCGAATGCCCTGGGAGTCGCGCAATTCCTGCGCGATCATCCGAAGGTCGCGTGGGTGAGCTATCCCGGGCTGCCCGACAATCCGTACCACGCCCTGGGCAAGCGCTACCTGCCGAAGGGCGCCGGCTCGCTCCTCGCGTTCGGCATCCAGGGCGGCTACGAAGCGGCGGTCAAGTTCATCGAGCGCCTCACCTTCGTGAGCCATCTCGCCAACATCGGCGACGCCAAATCGCTGGTGATCCATCCCGCCTCCACCACGCATCGGCAGCTCTCCGGGGAAGACCAGCGCAAGGCCGGCGTTCCGCCCGACATGGTGCGCCTGTCCATCGGCCTCGAGACCCTCGACGACATCCTCTGGGACATCGGCCAGGCCCTCGCCTGACCGAAAATCGGGACGTACCCTATTTCCCGCATTGCGGGACGACGTTCCGCTCCGCGGGAAATAGGGTCCGTCCCGATTTACCTCATCACGGAACAGCGTTCCGCTATATGGGAAATGGGGTACGTCCCGATTTTCATTTCCGGCGCAGCTCGGCCTGCAGCCATTTCCTGAAGGCGTCGAGCTTGGGCGAGGCGGCCATGCGCGGCGGGTAGACGAGGTAGTAGCGGCGCGGGGAGACGACTTCGATGTCGAAGAGCCGCACGAGCACGCCGTTGCGAAGGTCGTTGCCGAGGAGCGAGGTGCGTGCGAGGGCAACACCCTGCCGCTCGACCGCGGCCTGGAGCATGTGCGATGAATCGCTGTAGAGCGGGCCGCGCGAGGGCTCGGGCCAGTCGAGTCCCGCCGCTTCGAACCAGGGCTTCCACTGCTCGCCCTCGCCGCGCAGCAGCGTGACCTTGGCCAGGTCCGCAGGACGCTTGGGCAGCCGGCCATTGGCGAGCCGCGGGCTGCAAACGGGAAAGAACACGTCGTCGAGGAGATGCTCGGCTGCCAAGCCCGGCCACTGGCCCAGGCCCTGGCGGATGGCGATGTCCACGTCGTCGCGGCGGAAGTCCACGAGCGCGTTCGACGAGCGGATCTCCAGGTCGATATCCGGGTGCGCCTTGAAGAACCGCGCGATGCGTGGCAGCAACCAGCGGGCGGCGAACGAGGGCAGCGTGCTCAGCCTCAGCTGCCGCGGATTGCCCTGCTCGGTCACTTCGCGCACGGCATCGCCCAGCTCGGCCAGCACTGCGCGCAGCCGCGCCGCGAAGCGCTCGCCTTCATCGGTGAGGCGGATGCCGCGTCCCGAGCGCTCGACCAGCTTCACGCCGAAGTCTTCCTCGAGCGCCTTGATCTGGTGGCTGATGGCGCCGTGCGTGAGATGCAGCGACTCGGCCGCGCGCGTGAGGCTGCCGGCGCGGGCCGCGGCATCGAACGCACGCAGCGCCTGCATGGGCGGCAATCGATCAGCCATCCGCAGACCCCCGATATGTGAGAAAGGCTCACATTTTCCCGGAAAACGAATCGATTGTGGAGCGCGTCCCTCGCCTCTAGAGTGGCTCCACGTCAAGCCCACACGGAGGCTCAAATGGCAACACTGTTCGCAACTCGCTGCACCCGTACCCCATGCCTCGCGGCCGACGCGTTGACGCGCTGGCTCGACCACGCCGGCCTGCCCTTGATGCTGGCGGCAGTCGTCGCGACGATGGCACTCGTGGTGGCTTGAGTGGGGTCCCGGGGCCGCGCGCAGCGCAGACGGCCCCCCGCGCGCGTGCCGGCGGCGGCCCTCAGGACTTCGGGCTGAGCAGCGCCGCCTGCCGCAGCGCCTCGAGCAGGCTGCGCTCGTCCGCACGGCCGGTGCCGGCGATGTCGAAGGCGGTGCCGTGGTCGACCGAGGTGCGCACGAACGGCAGTCCCACGGTCACGTTCACGCCCGCCTCGAGGCCGAGCACCTTCACGGGTCCATGGCCCTGGTCGTGGTACATGGCGACCACCATGTCGAAATCGCCGCGCCGCGCGCGGAAGAAGAGCGTGTCGGCAGGTAGCGGGCCCTGGACGTTCCATCCCTTCGCGCGGCAGCGCGCCACGGCGGGCTCGATCTTCTCGCCTTCCTCGCCGCGCCCGAAGAGGCCGCTCTCGCCCGCATGCGGGTTGATGCCGCAGACCGCGATGCGGGGATTCGCGATGCCCATGCGCACGAGCAGGTCGTGGGCGCGCGCGATGGTGCGCTCCACGCGCGGCGCATCGATCTTCGCCACCGCATCGAGGAGCCCGATGTGCGTGGTCACGTGGATCACGCGCAGGTTCTCGGCGACCAGCATCATCGAGACCTCGGGCGTCCCGGTGAGCTCGGCGAGGAGCTCCGTATGGCCGGGATACTTGTGGCCCGCGGCGTGCAGCGCCTCCTTGTTGAGCGGCGCGGTGCAGATGGCCGCGGCTTCGCCCGCGAGCGCGATGTCCACCGCACGACGGATATAGCGGAAGGCGGCGGCACCGCCTTCGGGGGAAAGCTCGCCGAAAGGCAGCGAGCCCGGCACTTCACCCACCGCGATGCAATCGATTGCGCCGGGCCGGTAGAGCGCCTCGGCCGCGCGCGCGATGGTGCGCACCTCGAGCGCCACGCCGCACAGTTCGGCCGCGCGCTCGAGCCGTCGCCGGTCGCCAACCACGAGCGGGCGCACGTGCGAGAACACGTCCGGATGCGCGAAGGACTTGGCGACGACCTCCGGCCCCACGCCGGACGGATCGCCCATCGTGACCGCGACCACGGGACGTGCGGACGTATTCACAGGGGCGACGCCACGGCGCGCGCAAGGCGCACCCATGCGTCGGCTTCGCCGAAGCCGCCGGCCTTGAGCACCGCGCGAAAGCCGTAGGGCTCGACCGGCGCCGTCACCGCCATGCCGGGCTCGAGCTCGCCTTCCACGAAGATCTCCATCAC
>DATMJE010000089.1:0-3185 GCA_035553995.1 Usitatibacter sp.
GTGGAGAAGGAGGGCAAGCTGGTGATCCCCGAGAAGATCACGCAGCAGGAGATCGCCGAGCGCGTGGGCGCCTCGCGCGACATGGTGAGCCGCATCTTCCGCGACCTCACCGCCGGCGGCTACATCACGGTCGAGCACCGCTTCATCACCATCAACAAGCGCCCGCCGGCGCGCTGGTGACTATTTCTTCTTGCGCGGACGCTGCCACTCGGGGCGGCTTTCCTGCTTCTTCGGGTTCAGCACGAGGCCTCCGGGCGGCACGTCCCTGAAGACGGTCGTGCCCGCGCCGACGGTTGCACCCCGGCCCACCGTCACCGGCGCCACCAGCTGCACGTCGGAGCCGATGTGCACGTCGTCCTCGATGACGGTGCGGTGCTTGTTGGCGCCGTCGTAGTTGCACGTGATGGTTCCGGCGCCGATGTTGACGCTACTACCGACGGTCGAATCGCCCACGTACGCGAGGTGGTTCGCCTTGCTGCCATGGCCGAGCTGGCTTGCCTTCACCTCGACGAAGTTGCCGATGTGCACCTCGTCCGCGAGCACGGTCCCCGGACGGATGCGTGCATAGGGCCCGATGCGCGCGTTGGTCCCGATGACGGCTTCCTCGATGTGGCTGAATGCCTTCACCTCGGTGCGCGCGCCGACCTGCGTGTCGCGCAGCACGCAGTTGGGGGCCACGCTCGCGCCGTCGCCGAGGACGACCCGGCCCTCGAAGACGCAGTTCACGTCGATGAACACATCGCGGCCGCATTCCAGGCTGCCGCGCACGTCGATGCGGGCGGCATCGGCGAGTGTCACGCCCGCGGCCAGCAGGCGCTGCGCGTTCGCCGCCTGGAAATGGCGTTCCAGCACGGCGAGCTCGACCTTGCTGTTCACGCCGAGGCATTCGTAGGCGGCCGCAGGCTGCCGCACCGCCACCGCCACGCCGTCCGCCACCGCCGCGGCGATGATGTCCGTGAGGTAGTACTCGCCCTGCGCGTTGTCGTTCCGGAGGCCCTGCAGCCATTGCTGCAGGCGCGCCCGGGGCACGGCGAGGATGCCGGTGTTGACCTCGCGGATGCGCCGCTCCTCGGCGGAGGCGTCCTTCTCCTCCACGATGCGCGCGACCTTTCCCGATGCGTCGCGGACGATGCGCCCGTAGCCACGCGGATTGTCGAGGTCCTGCGTGAGCACCGCGAGCGAGCCGTCGGCGGCCGCCTCCACGAGCGAGCGCAACGTTTCCGCCGCGATGAGCGGCACGTCGCCGTAGAGCACGAGCACGGTGCCCTCGCCGCCGAGTTGCGGTAACGCCTGGCTCACGGCGTGACCGGTGCCGAGCTGTTGCTCCTGCAGCGCCCAGGCGATGTCCGCATCGGCCACGCGCTCGCGGACCTGGGCTGCGCCATGGCCGACGACCACGCAAAGGCGTTGCGGGGAAAGGGTGCGCGCAGTGTCGATGACATGGGCCAGCAGCGGGCGGCCGCCCAGCGGGTGCAGGACCTTGGGCAGGTCCGAATTCATGCGCTTGCCCTGGCCGGCGGCGAGGATCACGACCTGGAGGGTATTGGACGGCATCGGCATCGATTCCCGAAAAAGAAAAAGGGCAGGGGTTGCCCCCTGCCCGTATGTGTTGCGCCTCTATTCAAGGAGTTCGTGATCTCCCGAAAAATGATTCTAGCAGGTCAGTGCCGGTCCCGCAGCTTGCGGATGGCGGCGAGCTGCGCGGCCGCCTCGGCCAGCTCCGCCTGCGCCTGCGCGATCTCGAGGGCGCCGGTGCGGTTGGCGAGCGCTTCCTTCGCCTGCCGCTCGGCCTCGAGGGCCTTCGCCTCGTCGATGTCGTGCGCGCGGATGGAGGTATCGGCCAGGATGGTGACGCGGTCCGGCTGCACTTCCATCATGCCGCCGGAAACGTAGATCACTTCCGTGTCCTGGCCGCCGTGCTGGATGCGCACGGTGCCCGGCTTGATGCGCGTGAGCAGCGGCGTGTGCTCGGGCATGATGCCGAGCTCGCCGGCCTCGCCCGGGGCGATCACCATGTCGGCCTCGCCGGAGAAGATCTCCCGCTCGGCGCTCACGATGTCGACGTGGAATTGCTTTGCCATCTGCGTCCCCTCGCCTTACTGCAGCGTCTTGGCCTTCTCGAAGGCTTCCTCGATGGTGCCGACCATGTAGAAGGCCTGCTCGGGAAGGTGGTCGCATTCGCCGGCCACGATCATGTTGAAGCCCTTGATCGTGTCCTTGAGCGTCACGTACTTGCCCGGCGAGCCCGTGAACACCTCGGCCACGTGGAACGGCTGCGACAGGAAGCGCTGGATGCGGCGCGCGCGTCCGACCGCGAGCTTGTCCTCGGGGGAGAGCTCGTCCATGCCCAGGATCGCGATGATGTCGCGCAGCTCCTTGTAGCGCTGCAGCACCTCCTGCACGGCGCGCGTCGTGCCGTAGTGCTCCTCGCCGACGACGTTGGGGTCCACCTGCCGCGAGGTCGAATCGAGCGGGTCCACCGACGGGTAGATGCCCAGCGCGGCGATGTCGCGCGAGAGCACGACGGTTGCGTCCAGGTGGCCGAAGGTGGTGGCGGGGGACGGGTCCGTGAGGTCGTCCGCGGGCACGTACACCGCCTGGATCGACGTGATCGAGCCGGTCTTGGTCGAGGTGATGCGCTCCTGCAAGCGGCCCATTTCCTCCGCGAGCGTGGGCTGGTAACCCACCGCGGACGGCATCCGGCCCAGCAGCGCCGACACTTCGGTGCCCGCCAGCGTGAAGCGGTAGATGTTGTCGATGAAGAGCAGGATGTCCCGGCCCTCGTCGCGGAAGCTCTCGGCCATGGTGAGGCCCGTGAGCGCCACGCGCAGGCGGTTGCCCGGGGGCTCGTTCATCTGGCCGAACACCATCGCCACCTTCGACTTGCTCAGGTCGTCCTGCACGATCACCTTGGCTTCCGACATCTCGTGGTAGAAGTCGTTGCCCTCGCGCGTGCGCTCCCCCACGCCCGCGAACACGGACAGGCCCGAGTGCTGCGTGGCGATGTTGTTGATGAGCTCCAGCATGGTCACCGTCTTGCCCACGCCGGCGCCGCCGAACAGGCCAATCTTGCCGCCCTTGGCGAACGGGCAGATCAGGTCGATCACCTTGATGCCGGTCTCGAGCAGCTCGACCGAGGGAGAGAGCTCATCGAACTTGGGCGCGGTCGCATGGATCGACCGGCG
>DATMJE010000090.1:0-5947 GCA_035553995.1 Usitatibacter sp.
CTCACCAGGCGCTGGCGCGAGCCTGCCCGTGCGCTGGACACCGCGCACCGCGTCAAGGCGGCGCTCGCGGCCCAGGTGGGCGCGTGCCTGCGCACCTCGATCGGCATCGGCCCCAACACCTTCATCGCGAAGACCGCCTCGGACCTGGTGAAGCCGGACGGCCTGGTCGTGATCGAGCAGCACGAGCTGCCCGATCGCCTGTTCGACCTCGAGGTGCGCGCGCTCTCGGGCATCGGCAAGCAGATGGAGAAGCGCCTCGCGCGCCACCGCATCCACACGGTGCGCGACCTCGCCGCGCGCTCGAAGGACGAGCTGCGCGCCATCTGGGGCGGCGTGGGCGGCGAGATCATGTACGGGCGCCTGCGCGGCGAGGAGCAGCACGAGCGCGAAAACGACACCAGCTCCATCTCGCACTCGAGCGTGCTCGGTCCCGAGCGGCGCAACCCGGACGATGCGTTCGCGGTGCTGAACCGGCTCGCGCAGAAGGCGGCGATGCGGCTGCGCAAGGCCGGCTACTACGCGGGACGCGTCGCGGTCGACGTGAAATACCTCGACGGCTCCCACTGGCACGACGAGATGCGGCTCGTCGATACGCAGGACACGGTGACCTTCCTGCACGCGCTGGAGAAGCTGTGGGGGGCGCGTCCGCGGGACCGGCGCACGATCCTGCGCGTGGGCATGGCGTATTCGGACTTCGTCCCGGAATCGGCGCATTCCGGCACGCTCTTCGCCACGGAGGACAAGTCGAAGGCGCTCTATGCCGCGCTCGACAGCCTGAACGCCCGCTTCGGCAAGCAGGCCGTGTACTTCGCCGGCGCGCACAAGGCGCGCGACCGCAGCGGCCTGCACATCGCCTTCAACCACATCCCCGATCCCAAGACGGACAAGTGACGCCGCCGAAGAATCGCGTCGTCGTGATCACGGGCGCCTCGCGCGGCATCGGCGCGGAGCTCGCACGCCAGCTCGCGGACCAGGGCGCGCGGCTGGTGCTCGCGGCGCGCAGCCAGGAAGAGCTCGAAACCGTGGCGATCGATTGCCGCCGGCGCGGCGCCGCCGTGATCACGGTGCGCGCGGATGTCGCGGCGCAACGCGATTGCCAGGCGCTTGTGTCCGGCGCGGTCCTGGGCTTCGGGCGCGTGGACGTGCTGGTCAACAACGCGGGGGCCAGCATGTGGGCGCGGTTCGAAGAGCTCGAGGACCTCGGCGTGCTCGAGCGGCTGATGGCGGTGAACTACCTCGGCGCCGCCTACTGCACCGCGTACGCGCTGCCGTACCTGCGCCAGTCGCAGGGCGTGATCGTCGCCATCTCCAGCCTCGCCGGGCTCACGGGCGTGCCGACGCGCACCGGCTACTGCGCGGCGAAGCACGCGATGACCGGCTTCTTCGACGCGCTGCGGATCGAGCTCGCCGATTCGGGCGTGGCGGTATGCACCGTGCATCCCGGATTCGTCGCCACCGGCATCCGCGAGAATGCCGCCGGCCCCGACGGCCAGCCCATCCACGTGAGCCCGGTGCGCGAGCACGAGGTGATGCGCGTGGACGAATGCGCGGGGCGCATCGTGCGGGCGATCGAGCGGCGCGAGCGCCGGGTCGTCATGACCGCGCGCGGTAAGATAGGCCTTTGGCTGCGGCTCATCGCACCGGGCCTCGTGGACCGCATCGCGCGCCGCGCCATCGAACAGGGACACTGAATGCACTTTCGGCCTGGATCGCCGGCTTGCCGGCGTATCCGGCCCGAACCCCCAACGACAGAGGAGAACCCGATGACGATCAAGGTTGGTGACCGGCTTCCCGAAGGCAACGTGCAGGAATTCATCGAGGTGGAAGGCAACGGCTGCAGCGTGGGCCCCAACACCTTCAAGGTGCAGGACCTCACGAAGGGCAAGAAGATCGCGATCTTCGGCCTGCCCGGCGCCTTCACGCCCACCTGCTCCGCCAAGCACGTGCCGAGCTACCTGCAGAACATGGACCAGCTCAAGGCCAAGGGCATCGACGAGGTGTGGTGCTTCGCGGTGAACGACCCGTTCGTGATGGGCGCGTGGTCGCGCGACCAGAAGGCCGGCGGCAAGATCCGCTTCATGGCCGACGGCAGCGCCGAGTACACGAAGAAGCTCGGCCTCGATTTCGACCTCAACGCCCGCGGCCTCGGCACGCGCTGCCAGCGCTTCTCGATGATCGTGGACGACGGCGTCGTGAAGCAGCTCAACATCGAGCAGGCGGGCAAGTACGAAGTCTCCGGCGCGGAGAAGATGCTCGAGCAGCTCTGACCGGCCGCACGCGGGGCGCCCGTCTTCCCCCGGGACTGGGCGCCCGTTCCTTCCACCACTGAAGTCCCGGCGCAAGCCGGCCCAAACCACGGGGACATCCTCTTGCCGCTCATCCTGTCTGCCCTTTACGTCTACCCGGTGAAGGGCCTCAAGGGCATTTCCGTCGAGGCGTCGCGCTGCACCGGGCGCGGCCTCGAGCGCGACCGTCGCTGGATGGTGGTCGATGCCGATGGCGAGTTCATCTCGCAGCGAACGGTGCCGAAGATGGCCACCGTCTGGACCGACATCGAGGGCGACACGCTCACGCTCTCCGCGCCCGACGTGGACAGCGTCTCGCTGCCGGTGGCACCCGCAGCGGATGCCGATACGCGCGTCACCGTCTGGAGCAGCACGCTGAAGGCCGCGGCGCCGGCACCCGAGGCGGACGCCTGGCTCAGCCGCTACCTCGGCATTCCCTGCCGCCTCGTGTACATGCCACCCGCCGTGCGGCGCAACTCGAATCCCCGCTACGCGGGATACGACAAGCCGGTGAGCTTCGCGGACGGTTACGCGTACCTCGTCTGCACCGAAGCGTCGCTCGCGGAGCTCAATGCGCGGCTGGCCGCGAAGTCGCATGGCGCACTGCCGATGAACCGCTTCCGCCCCAACCTCGTGATCGCGGGAAGCGAGCCTTTTGCCGAAGACGGCTGGCGCGAGCTGCGCATCGGCGAAGCCGTGCTGCGCGCAGCGAAGCCCTGCGGGCGTTGCCAGGTCACGACGACCGACCAGTCCACGGGCGAAGTCCGCGGGCCCGAGCCGCTGCAAACGCTCGGCGAGTACCGGTCGAGCGACGAGTTCGGCGTGATGTTCGGCATGAACTACGTGACCGTGGCGAGCGGTGCCGTGCGCGTGGGCGATGCCGTGTCGGCGGAGGGCGGCGAATGAACGCGTTCCGTCCCGTTGCGGCGGCCGCCTGGTCGCTTGCCGTGATGGCCGTGACGGCCGCCGTGCAGCTCGGCTACTCCGACTACTACCTCAGGCAGACCACCGGCAGCGGCATGTCGCTGCGTTCCGCGCACGCGGCCGCGGTGAACGGCGACCTGGTGGCGATCTCCGGCGTGATCGCCATGGCGGCGGGGCTGCTCGCGCTCTTCACCATCGTGCTCGAGCACAACGTGCCGCTGGCCGTGCAGTTCCCGCCGGATAGCGACCGCCGCAACCTGCTTCGCTGGCTCGGCATCACGCTCGCGGCCGTGGCCGCGATGGATGGCGTGATGTGGCTCGCTCGCGGGCATATTGCCGGTCCGCCGGAGCTCGAGCGCTATCGCGCCGCCATGTCGCCCGTCCTGCCATGGTTCGCCGCGATCGTGGTGACGCCGCTCTTCGACGAGGCGCTTTTCCGCGGCTTCCTGCTGCCGCCGCTCGCCGCGAGCGCGCCGGGACGCAGCGGCGCGGTCGCGATTGCAGCCGTGATCCCCGCCGTGGCCCATGCCTACGACGATCCATGGCGCCTGGCGAGCCTCGTGGTGCTCGGATGCCTGTACGGTGCGGCGCGCCTGGGGACGGGCTCGCTCGCGATCCCTTTCGCCATGCATGTGCTCGCCAACGTGCTCGCGATGGCCGCGACGGCGTGGATCCGCTGATGCGCCCGGGCTAATGCAGGAAGGCGTAAGCCGCGAGCGCGAGCCAGCCCGCGATGAAGCAAAGCCCGCCCAGCGGCGCGATCGGGCCCAGCGAGCGGCCGGTGAGCGCGAGGTACCAGAGCGAGCCGCAGAAGAAGAGCACGCCCAGCACGAGCAGCACGCCCGCCGCCACCAGCCACATCGAGGCGGCGTTGCGCGCGAGCGTGCCGATGACGAGCAGGCCCAGCCCGTGCACGAGCTGGTAGAGCACCGCGGTCTGCATCAGGCGGTGCGCATCGGCATGTGCGGCGCCCTTGGAGGCGTGCGCCGATATGGCGCCGAGGATCACGCCGAGCGCCATCACCAGCGCGCCGGAGCCCAGCAGGAAGCGTGCGATCGCGGTCATGTCTTCACCTTCGGGCGGAGCAGGAACGAGGCGAGCGCGGGGAGCAGGAAGAGCGCACCCAGCATGTTGAGGAAGAACATGAACGCGAGGAGCACGCCCATGTCGGCCTGGAACTTGAGCGCCGAAAGCGCCCAGGTGGCGACGCCGATGGTCATCGTGACCGCGGTGAACACCATGGCGGTGCCGCGCTCGCGCAGCGCCTCGAAGAACGCCGTGGCGAGCGGCTTGCCCTCCTCGAGGTGCTTGCCGATGCGGTCGTAGAGGTAGATGCCGTAGTCGACGCCCACCCCCACGCCGAGCGCCACCACCGGCAGCGTGGAAACCTTGAGGCCGATCCCCAGGAGCGGCATCAACGCCTCGCACAGCACCGATACGAGGGCGAGCGGCACGAGGATGCAGAGCGTGGCGCGCAGGCTGCGGAAGGTGGCGAGACACATCGCGAGCAGCGCGCCGAAGATCGCGAAGTTCATCTCCCAGCGCGCCTTGTCCACGGCCTCGTTGGTGGCGGCGGCCACACCCATGTTGCCGGTGGCGAGGCGGAAGTCCACCTTGTCGCTCGCATTGGCGGCGTTGAACTGCTTCACGGCGTCCACGAGCTGCGCCAGCGTCTCGCCCTGCTGGTCGCGCGTGTTGACCAGCACCTGCATCGCGCTGCAGTCGGGATTGAGCAGGCCCGTGGCGGTGTCGATCGGCGTGACGCTCTGCGCGAGGACCTGCGGATCCCGCGGCAACTGGCGCCACTTGATGTTGCCCTCGTTGAAGCCGGCGTTGACCACCTTGGCGAGGCCCGCGAGCGAGATCACCGACTGGGTTCCCGGCTGGATCTTCATGTGCCAGTCGAAGTCGTCGATGAGGGTCATCACGCCGTAGTCGGTGCAGGCGCCCTGCACGTTCTTCGTCTGCGCGACCACGCCGAGCGTATTCACGCCGATGGCGAACTTCTCGATGATCTTCGCGTTGTCGAGGTTGTAGCGCGAGTCGGGCCTGAGCTCCGGCACGCCGATGCCGTAGTCGCCCACCTTGAGGCTGCGCGCCTGCAGGAGGCCCGCCGCGAGGACCACGGCCGCGATGGCCACGATCACGCCCGCACGCCGCGGCTCGACGCCGCGCGCCGCGGTCCGCCAGAAGCGGTCGGCGCGGCTTTCCTGCCACGCTTCGCCCGCGAGCGCGTGCCTCGACATGTGCAGGTAGGAGAGCAGGATCGGCAGCAGCATCTTGTTGGTGACGATCATCCAGCCCACGCCGAGCGAGGCGGTGATGCCCAGCTCGCGCACGATGTCGATCGGGATCAGCATGATGACCGCGAAGCCGAGGACGTTGGTGAGGAGCGCCAGCGTGCCGGGAATGAAGAGCTTCGCGAAGGCGCGGCGGGCGGCGACGAGGCTGTCCGCACCCGCGACGACCTCGCGCTCCCACGCCTTGGTCATCTGCACCGCGTGCGAGACGCCGATGGAAAAGATGAGGAACGGCACCAGGATCGACAGCGGATCGATGCCGAAGCCCAGCAGCGGCAGCGTCCCCAGCAGCCACAGCACCGGCATCATCGCCACCGTGATGGCGACGAGCGTGAGCTTCACGTCCTTCACGAACCAGAGCATCAGCCCCAGCGTGATGAGGAAGGCGAGGCCGAAGAACGCGATCACGCCCTGCGCGCCGGCGCGGATGTCGCCGAT
>DATMJE010000091.1:0-6694 GCA_035553995.1 Usitatibacter sp.
CGGGTTACCCCGTTGCCGGTTTTCAAGACCGGTGCCTTAAACCGCTCGGCCAACCTTCCGTGTTCAATATTCAATGTTGCCGGTTTTGGTGCGCACTAACCTGAAGGTAAGTGCGCCCCGACGCGGCCAAAAGCGGGCCGCGTCCAAGACCGGTGCCTTAAACCGCTCGGCCAACCTTCCGTGCTGAAGTCCAACTTGCCAATTTTCGCCCAGGCAAACCGGCCTCACGCATTACCAATCTCTCATCCCGCCCCGAAAACGAGCCGGTCGCACGACACCGCATCGAGCCGCGTCCGCTTGCCCTCCGCCGTACCCTCCAGCTCCAGCGACCGGTCGAGCGCGGGAAGGAAGATGACGACGTCTTCCGCGGGCTTGCCGCGCAGCTTCATGCTCGCAAACGCCTTGCGCATGATGCGGTTCGCCGGGCGCGTGAAGGTGATCGACTCGATGTCCGCCAGGTTCACGCTGCGGGCATTGGAGCCGGTCCACAACGAGAGGGTGGTGACATCCTGCGAATCGGGCGAGGTCACCCCCGAGAGCTTTTCCTGCGCGCGGTCACCGCGGTAGCAGGTGACATCCGCGGCGTTGGCGATGGCGGCCGCGCCTGCCGCGACCACCCCGATCAAGCACATGCGAATCCTCATTGCGACCTCCTTCCGGGCAGCGAAGGCCTGCCCTGGCGGCATTGCGTCTTGCAATCGGCGTCAACCTTTTGAATCGAATGTGATTCTAGCGGGTATGATGGACCCCTTGAAACGTGGGCTCCATGCCCATACTCTAACCGTTGGCCGATGTCGGCCAACCCATCTCCCAAGGAGACAATTGATGCAACCCGATACCCCGATTGTGGTGCAGGGCCGCGTTTCGTCGCGGGCACTCTCCCAGAACCGGGTCCTGCGCAACACCTACTGGCTGCTCGCGCTGTCGATGGTGCCGACCGTGCTCGGTGCCTGGCTGGGCGTGCAGCTCAAGTTCAGCTTCTTCTCCGGCAGCCCGGCGATCGGCTTCGTGCTGTTCCTCGCCATCGCGTTCGGCTTCTTCTACGGCATCGAGAAGACCAAGAACAGCGGCATGGGCGTGGCGCTGCTGCTCGCGTTCACGTTCTTCATGGGGCTGATGCTCTCGCGGCTGCTCACGTTCGTGCTCGGCTTCGGCAACGGCGCCCAGCTGATCGGGCTCGCGTTCGGCGGCACGGCCATCGTGTTCACCGCCATGGCCTCGCTCGCGTCCACCATCAAGCGCGACCTGTCGAGCATGGGCAAGTTCCTGTTCGTGGGCGTCATCATGCTGATCGTCGCCGCGTTCGCGAACATCTTCCTGCACGTGCCGGGGCTGATGATCGCCATCTCCGTGATCGCGATCGGCATCTTCTCCGCGTTCATGCTCTACGACATCAACCGGATCGTCACCGGCGGCGAGACCAACTACGTGACGGCCACGCTCGCCATCTACCTCGATGTCTACAACGTGTTCACCAACCTGCTGGCGCTCCTCGGCATCACCGGCGGCAGCAGCGACTGACGGTTTTCTCGGGCAGTAACCAGGGGCGGCTTCGGCCGCCCTTTTTTCTTCGTTGTCGAAATTGGATTCCGGCCTACGCCGGAATGACGGTGCGGCGCCCTGGAATGATGGCTATTTCTCGAACAGGGCGATCGATTCAACGTGCCCGGTATGCGGGAACATGTTGACCACGCCCGCGCAGGCAAGCCGGTAGCCCTTCACGTTCACGAGCACCCCGGCATCGCGGGATAGCGTCCCCGGGCTGCAGGAGACGTAGACGATGCGCGAAGGGCCATCGTCGGGAAGCGCCTTGCAGATCTCCATTGCGCCGTCGCGCGGCGGGTCGATGAGGAGCTTGTCGACGTGTCCCAGCGCCTTCAGCGCGCCGGGCGCATCCGTGTAGAGGTCGTACGCCACGAAGCGCGCGCGATCCGCGAGGCCGTTCGCGCGAGCATTCTCCTGCGCGCGCTGCACCAGGCCCGGTGAGCCCTCCATGCCGATCACCTGGGCGCCGCGCACCGCGAGCGGCAGCGAGAAGTTGCCGAGCCCGCAGAAGAGGTCGCCCACGCGCTCGCCCTCGTGCACGTCGAGCATGGACACGGCGCGATTCACCAGCACGCGGTTCACGCCGGCGTTGACCTGCGTGAACTCCGTCGGGCGGTAGGCGATCTTGAGACCGAACTCGGGCAGCGCGTAGTACAGCGGCGGGGCATCGAGCGGATAGAAGGGATGAGCCGTCTCCGGCCCCTTGGGCTGCAACCACCACTGGATCCCGTGCTTGTCCGCGAAGGCGCGCATCTTCGCCGCATCCTCCTCCGGCAGCGGCTCGAGATTCCGCAGCACGAAGACCGTGACCTCCTCGCCCACGGCGAGCTCGAGCTGGGGGATGCGGTCGCGGATGCGGAAGCCGGTGAACATCTCGCGCAGCTCCGGGATGAGCGCCGCGACCGCGGGCGGCAGGATCTCGCACGAGAGCACGTCCGCCACGAACGACGAGCGGCGCTCGTGGAAGCCCACCAGCACGCCGCCCTTCTTCGCCACGTAGTGCACGGATAGCCGCGCGCGATTGCGATAGCCCCACGCGGGCCCGATCACCGGCGGCAGGATGCGCCCGGGCTGCACCTTGCCGATGCGCGCCAGGTTGTCCTCCAGCACGCGCTGCTTTGCCGCGATCTGCGCGGCGGCATCGACGTGCTGCATGGCACAGCCGCCGCACGCGCCGAAGTACACGCAGCGCGGAAGCGTGCGTTGCGGGCTTTCGCGCACGACCTGCGTGACGGTGCCGAGGTCGAAATTGCCGCGGCTGCGGCGGCGCGTGAAGAGCACGCGCTCGCCGGTGATGCCGCCGTCGATGAAGGTGACCTTGCCGTCGACGTGCGCGACCCCGACTCCCTCGTGGTCGATGGACTCGATGGTCGCTTCGTTCGCCAACGTCGGTTGCGTCAGTTGTCGCAGTCCGTCGCGGGGGTCGAGAACACCTGGCGCGCGATCGTCTTCACGACCTGCACGCCGTTCACGGTATACGTGAGCTTTCCCGAATTTCCGGTGGAGAAATCGAGCGTCATGGTGCCGACCTCCGCCACCGTGGGCGCCGTCCAGGGGCTCGCGTTGAATACCGGCCCCGTGGTGCGGAAGAGGCTGCCGGTGAACGTGCCGCCGGTATTGTCGCCCTTTCCGTTGGACATCACGAACCACTCCGGCTGCCCATCCGCGCCGTACACGAAGAGCGTGCCGAAGAGCGTGCTGCCCTGGTGCGCGAGGTTGAGGCCCCAGCCCGGCTCGCTGGGGTTCCACCACAGGTCCTGGAAGTTGAAGGAGAAGCTGCGGTCGAACGCGGACCACTTGCACGAGGGCACGGGCGAGGCGAACGACTGCCGCGTGATCGACTTGGTGACCGTCGTGCCGTTCACGGAGTACGTGAGCGTGGCGGTGTTGTTCGTGGTGAAGACGAGGTTCATCGTCCCCACCGCTGTCGTGGCCGACGGCGGCGTCCATGTCGGCGCGTTGAACGGCGTGCCCTGCACACGGAAGAGATCGCCGTGGTAGGAGCCGTCGGCCTGCTTCGCGCCGCCCGACATCACCAGCCACAACGGCGCGTGGCTCGCATCGTAGGTGAAGAGCGTGCCGAAGAGCGTATTGCCCTGGTGGTTGATGTTGATGCCCCAGCCCGACTCGTTCGGGTTCCACCACAGGTCGGTGAAGTTCTGGTCCACCGGCTCCGTGCGGAGCGTGACGCCGTACGTGCCGGTAGCCGCCGGGTCCCACGCCGCCACGCTCAGGTAGTACGTGCCCGCATCCAGCCGCCGCGTGATGCCGAAGTTGTTGTCGGTGCGGCTGAAGTTCGCGTCGTCGTTGGCCTCGAGTGCCACGCCCGAGCCGTTGTGCAGCGCCGCGACGGTATCCATCGAGCCGGTGCTGAACATCGTCACGACCTTCGGCGTCGTGAGGAAGAAGCGGAACACGTCGATGTCGCCGCCATAGTCGATGTGCATGTTGTCCAGCCGCGCGATGCCGAGCGTATCCAGCGGGACGTCGAGGCCCGCGTTGCCGATGGGCGCGAGGAAGAGATCCTGCGGACGGTTGGGCGCATCGTCGGGCGCAACGGCCGCGGCGCCGATGTATTGCGCCATCTCGGGGTAGAGGGCCTCGAGCCGCGTATAGAGCGTGACCGCCGTGGGATTGGTGCAGCTCAGGGTCACGTCGGCCTGCGAAAGCAGCCCGCGCAGCTCGAGGTGCCCGCCGCCATTCACCGTGAAGATGCCCGAGCCGCTCGAGCCGCCCTGGATGATGCCGCGCTGGAAGTTCACGAGGTACATGTCGATGGCGCGCACGCCGTCGCGAGCCTGGTTGCCCGAGGTGCCGATGGCATAGCGCGCGAGGTCGCCGGTCGGGTGGCTGATGCTGACGACGTTCTGGCCCGGGTCCAAAAGGGCCGTATTGAGCGGCGCATACAGCGCGCCCGAGGGCGGTGCGCTATTCATCAGCAGCAGCGTCGAATCGACGTTGAAGTTGGTGAACGTGAGGCTCATGCCGCCGCTCACCTGCACGCGGTTCGGCGAGGGAAGGCCGCTCCCGCAGGCGCTCTCCTCGTCGAACCAGAGCGAGGTGATCGACGTGGCCGATTGCTGGTTGTTGATGCAATGGTTGGCTGTGAGGATGAAGGAGGCGGGGCGCAGCGGCGTATCGATGAGCGTGGCCGAGCACACGAACGCGCTGGCGCCCTCCTGGAAGAGGATGCGCATCACCGACTTCTTGCGCTCGGTGATGGCCGCGTCATATGTCGGATCCTGCGCCGAGCAGGCGGTGGAAAGCGTGCAGGCGGCGGCCACCTTGGCGTAGGGCGAATCCGTGAAGTGCACGATCGATTCGACGCTGATCGCGTTGGCGGAGGGCGCCACGGCGCTGAAGAGCTCGATCGCCTGCGTCTCGCCTTCGGTCCACGGCGTCCACGCCACGTTGCCGAGCAGCGGATCGATGCTCATCGTCTCCACGCGGCCATCGCTGCCGGCGACGCGCACTTCCATCGGGCCCGGCACCGTGCCGAGGGCGAGCTTCACGCGCAGGCCCTGCGCTTCGGCCGAAGTGGCCTCGATGTGTGCCGCGAAGCCGCCGGCCACGGCATGCCATGCCGGCACGGCGACCGCTTTATCCAGCGTGCGCTCGAAGCCGACCCGGAGACGACCGCTCGCATCGACGCTCGCGCCGGCGCTTTTCCCGGCCGGTGCGGGCAGGCTCACGATGGCGGCGGGCGACAGGGCCGGCGCACGGAAAACCGTGGCGGCCACGGCAGGGATGGCGAGGAGCGCGGCCGCGAATGCGAGCGCCGCCCGGATGGAACGGATCATTGCAAAGACCCCGGAGGAATGGGCGGCCGGACCCTTGGGCCGTAGTCGGGTTTTTTCTGCGTTATCAGGGGGTTATGATACCATCCGTCAACGTCGCCAGGTACATCTGCAGGCGAATTTTTTGCTTCCCCAAGTCATTGATCAAATTCTGCAATTCATGTGGCGCGGCGGTCACGCACCGGATCCCCGAAGGCGATAGCCTCGAGCGCGCCGTGTGCGATGCCTGCGGCATCGTCCACTACGTGAACCCGAAGATCGTCGTGGGATGCCTGCCCACCTACGGGGAACGCATCCTCATCTGCAAGCGCGCGATCGAGCCGCGCTACGGCCTGTGGACGCTGCCGGCCGGGTTCATGGAAAACAACGAAAGCGCCGCCGAAGGTGCGGCCCGGGAAGCGCTGGAGGAAGCGAACGCGAAGGTGGAGATCGAGGACCTCTACACCGTCTACTCGATCCCGAACATCAGCCAGGTCTACATGATGTTCCGCGCGCGCCTGGTGGATCCGGACGTGTCGCCCGGCATCGAGAGCCTCGAGGTGAAGCTGGTGCGCGAGGACGAGATCCCGTGGGACCAGCTCGCGTTCGCGATGGTCAAGCTCACGCTCGAGCACTTCCTCGCCGACCGCCGCCGCGGCGTCTTCACGCCCCACTTCGGCGATATCCGCCCGCGCTAGGCGTCGCCCCGGGCGCGGCTTCTGCCGCAACGGACCGGGGCCCAATCTCCCGCTAAGCCACCTTCAGCACTTCCTCGTCGGCGATCACGAATACCTGGTCGCCGCGACGGGGCAGGACGTCGGCGTTGCCGGTGAACGCGCCGAAGGCGGGAAGCACGCCGCAGCGCGCGCCGAACCAGAAGCACGGCAGCCGCATGGGCTTTTCGCCGGCGGCGGTGAGGCGCACCGCGGGATGGATGTGGCCTGCGAGGGCGTAGCCCGCGCGGTGGGGCCCCGGCTCGTGGTTCAGCACGAATGGACCGATGGATGCGCCCGCCTCGACGCAGCGCACGCCCCACGCCTCCGGCGGATCGCCCGCCTTGCGGTCATGGTTGCCGCGCACGATCGTGAGGGAAACCCCGGCACGCGCACGACGCCACGCCGCGAAGCGCTCGAAGGTCTGTGGGGCGCGCCCTTCCTTGCTGTGCAGGAAATCGCCGAGGAAGACGACCTCGGCGGCCGACGTGCGCGTGATGGCGCGATCGAGCCGTTCGACGTTCTCGCTGGTGGTGCCCGAAGGCAGCGGGATGCCCGCGCGCCGGAAGCTCGCCGCCTTGCCGAGGTGGAAGTCGGCGATGAAAAGCATCCGCCGTGTCGGCCAGAAGACCGCCCGCTCGGGCAGGAGGACCAGCTTCT
>DATMJE010000092.1:0-5294 GCA_035553995.1 Usitatibacter sp.
GCCCGCGACCCACCGCGCCGAGCCCGCCGCGAGCACGCCCGCCGCGCCTTCACCGGCGCCGCCCCCATCCCCGCCCGGCACGGAGGCTGTCACCAGTCCCGCGGCCCCTGCGCCCGCGACGCCCGAGAGCGCGGCGAATGCTCCGGCCGCCGGCGGCGCACCCGCATCGACGACGTCCGCTGCACCGGCAACCGCATCGCCCGCTACCGAAGGCACAGCAACGGGAGCCGCTGCCGAAAAGGACGGGGCAGTGCTCGCTTTCCATTTCGACGCCGAGTCCTGGGTCGAAGTGCGCGGCGCGAACAATCGCGTGCTCATGCAGCGCACCAATGCCGCGGGCAGCGATGCCGAGGTGACCGGGCGGCTGCCTCTGCGCGTCATCGTCGGCAACGCCTCGCACGTCTCGCTGCGCTACAACGGGCAGGACTTCCCGCTCGCGCCCCACACCAAGGTCGACGTCGCCCGCTTCACGCTGGAATAACCCCGCATGCCACCCATCCGCCGCCGTTCCCGCCCCGTACGCATCGCCGACAAGGTCGTCGGCGGCGATGCGCCCATCCTCGTGCAATCGATGACGAACACGGATACCGAGGATGCGAAGTCCACCGCCGAGCAGGTGGCCGCGCTCGCGCGTGCCGGCTCGGAAGTGGTGCGCATCACCGTGAACACGGTGGAGGCCGCACGGCAGGTCCCCGAGATCCGCCGCCGGCTGGAAGCCATGGGTGTTGCGGTGCCGCTCGTGGGCGACTTCCACTTCAACGGCCACAAGCTGCTCACGCAGGTGCCCGAGTGCGCGGTGGTCCTCGACAAGTACCGCATCAATCCCGGCAACGTGGGCCACGGCTCGAAGCGCGACGAGCAGTTCTCGACCATGATCGAGAAGGCCATCGAGCACGGCAAGCCGGTGCGCATCGGCGTGAACTGGGGCTCGCTCGATCCGGAGCTCCTCGCGCGGATGATGGACGAGAACCACGCGCGCTCGCAGCCGTGGGAAGCCGATGCCGTGATGCGCGAGGCGCTCATCGTCTCGGCGCTCGAGAGTGCCGCGAAGGCGCAGGAAATCGGCCTCGCCGCGGATCGCATCGTGCTCTCGTGCAAGGTCTCCGCCGTGCAGGATCTCATCGCGGTATATCGCTCGCTCGCCGCGCGCTGCGATTACCCGCTGCACCTCGGGCTCACGGAAGCGGGCATGGGCTCGAAGGGCATCGTGGCCTCGTCGGCCGCCATGGGCGTGCTGCTGCAGGAGGGCATCGGCGACACGATCCGCGTGTCCCTCACGCCGGAGCCGGGCGGCGATCGCACCAGGGAGGTCATCGTCGCGCAGGAGCTGCTGCAGACGATGGGACTGCGCTCGTTCACGCCGATGGTGTCGGCGTGTCCCGGCTGCGGCCGCACCACGAGCACGTTCTTCCAGGAGCTCGCCGACAAGATCCAGGGTTACCTGCGCGCGCAGATGCCGGTGTGGCGCACGCAATATCCCGGCGTCGAGGAGATGCACGTCGCCGTCATGGGCTGCGTCGTGAACGGCCCGGGCGAGTCGAAGCTCGCCAACATCGGCATCTCGCTGCCGGGTTCGGGCGAGAAGCCCGTGGCGCCGGTGTTCGTCGATGGCGAGAAGACGGTGACGCTCAAGGGCGAGCGTATCGCCGAGGAGTTCCAGGCGATCGTGGAGGAATACGTGCGGGCGAATTACGCGCCGGGGGCTGGGCCCAGGGCGCAAGGCGCAAGGCTCAAGACGCAGATTCCGATTCGCGCGGTGAATTCATGAGCGCCAGGCTCCAGGCGATCCGCGGCATGGAGGACGTGCTGCCGGATGCGAGCCCGCTGCTCGAGAAGCTCGAGGACGCCTGCCGCACGGTGTTCCGGCAATACGGCTACCGCAACATCCGTACGCCGCTCGTCGAGCCGACGGAGCTCTTCGTGCGCGGCGTGGGCGAGACCACGGACATCGTCGAGAAGGAGATGTACGTCTTCCAGGATCGCAACGGCGAGAGCCTCGCCCTGCGGCCGGAAGCGACCGCGGGCATCGTGCGCGCGGCCATCGAGCACAATTTCCTCTACAACGGGCCGATGCGCGTGTGGACGAGCGGGCCCATGTTCCGCTACGAGCGTCCGCAGAAGGGACGCTACCGGCAGTTCGACCAGTTCGACGTCGAGGCGCTCGGGTTCGAGGGGCCCGACGTCGATGCGGAGCAGATCGTGCTGCTCGCCCGCCTGTGGAAGGAGCTGGGCGTGCGCGATGTCGAGCTGCACATCAATTCCATCGGCGACGCCGAGGATCGCAAGGAGCACCGCGAGAAGCTGATCGCGCACTTCGAGAAGCACGCGGAAGTGCTCGACGAGGACGCGAGGCGGCGGCTGCACACCAATCCGCTGCGCATCCTCGATTCGAAGAATCCCGCGATGCAGGCGATGATCGAGGCGGCGCCGCGCCTGCTCGATCACCTGGGCGACGCCGCGGCCGAGCATTTCGAGGGGCTCAAGTGGCTGCTGCAGGAGTCGGGCCTCGAGTTCACGGTGAACCCGCGCCTCGTCCGCGGACTGGACTACTACAACCGCACGGTGTTCGAGTGGATCACGCCGCGCATCGGGGCGCAGGCCACGATCGCGGGCGGGGGACGCTACGACGCGCTCTTCGAGCAGCTCGGCGGCAGGCCCACGCCCGCGTGCGGCTTCGGCATGGGTGTAGCGCGCGTGCTGCTCGCGATGCAGGCGTTCAACGTCGCGGCGGGCCACGAGCCGCACGCCTTCATCGTGCATTCCGGCGAGACGGCGGAAAAGATGGCGTGGACGTTCTCCGAGCGCATGCGCGATGCCGGCCTGCAGGTCGTGCTGGGCTCGGGAGGCAGCTTCAAGTCGCAGATGAAGAAGGCCGATGCCAGCGGCGCGCGTTACGCCGTGATCATCGGCGATGACGAGGTGGCCGCGAACAAGGTCACGGTGAAACCGATGCGGGGCGGCGAGCAGCAGGCGCTCGAGCCGCAGGCCGCCATCCGGCTGGTCTCGGGCGCGAGCCGCGAGCCGGCGACAACGGGCGCCTGAGGCGCACAGGAAGAGACGATGTCCGGACCATACGATTTCGAGGAACAGGAACGCATCGCCGAGCTGAAGGCGTGGTGGGAGGACAACCGCATGTATGTCCTCGGCGCCGTCGCGGGGCTCATCATCGCGTTCGCGGGTTATCGCGGCTGGCAGTACTGGCAGGCGCGCCAGGCCGAGGACGCGGCCGCGATGTTCACGCCGGTGTCCGAGGCGGCGAAGGGCAAGGACGTGAAGCGCGTGAGCGACCTCGCGCAGGCGCTGGAGGACAAGCACTCCAGCTCCTTCTACGCCTCGCAGGCGGGGCTCGTCGCCGCCAAGGCCGCGTTCGATGCCGCCGATTACGCCACGGCGCAGAAGCATCTCGAGTGGGTGATGGAGCACGGCGTGCAGGAGCACCGCGGCGTGGCCCGCCTGCGGCTCGCGGGTGTCATGCTCGAGCAGCGCAAGTACGACGATGCGCTCAAGCTCCTCGACCAGAACAAGGATGCCGCCTTCAATCCGCTCGTCGCCGACATGCGCGGCGACGTGATGCTCGCGCAGGGCCGCCTCGACGAGGCGCGCTCGGCGTACAAGCTCGCCATCGAGAAGGCCGATCCGCGCAGCCCCGTGCGCAACATCGCCGAGACCAAGCTGAATGCGCTCGGAGGGCCGCAATGAGGTTTGCCGCCCGTGCCGCGCTCGCTGCGGTAGTGCTTGCCGCCGCGGGTTGCAGCTCGTGGAATCCGCTCGTGGCGATCGGGCTGAAGAGCGAGCCCGCGCACAAGCCCACGCCGCTCACGCCCATCGAGGCCACGGTCACGCCGCGCGCCGTGTGGACGGCCAACGTGGGCAAGTCCGCGGGGCTCGGGTTGCGGCCGCAGGCCGACGGCGGCCGCGTCTATGCGGCAGCGGCCGACGGCAGCGTGACGGTCCTCGATGCCGAGACCGGCAAGCAGGTCTCGCGCGCGGAAACGAAGACGAAGGTCTCCGGAGGCGTCACCGTCGCCGGGGGCCGCGTGATCGTGGGGACTCTCAAGGGCGAGGTCTGGGCGCTCGAGCCTTCCGGTGCCACCGCCTGGAGCACGCTCGTCGCAGGAGAGGTCATCGCGCCGCCCGCCACGTCGCGGGAAGTGGTCGTCGTGCGCACGGCGGACGGGCGCATCTTCGGCCTCTCGAGCAAGGACGGGCACCGGCTGTGGGTCTTCCAGCGCGCGACACCCGCGCTGTTGCTGCGAAGCGAGGCGGGCGTGCTCGCGGTCGGCACCGATGTCGTCGCGGGCTATCCGAACGGCAAGCTCATCGCGCTCGACCTCGAGGACGGCAAGCTCACGTGGGAAGTGACGGTCTCGCAGCCGCGCGGCACCACCGAGCTCGAGCGCATCGCCGACGTCGCGGGCCTGCCGGTGCTCGACGGAACCAACGTCTGCGCGGGCGCTTTCCAGGGCAAGGTCGCGTGCTTCGACATCAAGACGCGCAACATGCTCTGGTCGAAGGACCTCTCCACCGCGGAGGATCTCGCGAACGACGCCAAGCGGCTCTACGTCACCGACGACACGGGCGCGGTGCAGGCGCTCGACAAGGCCTCCGGCGCCAACGTGTGGAAGCAGGACAAGCTCGCGTGGCGGCATGTCACCGCGCCGCTGGTCGTCGCCGACCGCATCGTCGTGGGCGACCTCCAGGGCTACGTGCACGTGCTGTCCGGCGAGGACGGGGCCATCGTGGGACGCCTCGCGACCGACGGCACCGCCGTGGAGTCCCTCGTGGCCGCGCCCGGCGGCGGCTTCCTCGTGCAGACCGCGGGCGGCACGGTGTCGCTGGTGCGGTTTTGATGAAGGCGCAAGGCACAAGGGCGCAAGTGAAGGCACAAGGCGCAAGGCACAAGGCGCAAGAGCCGGGAAGCATGGCGCGACCGGGCAGCTCCTTCCGGTGAAGCCCACCTTGGTGGTCGTCGGCCGCCCCAACGTCGGCAAGTCGACACTCTTCAACCGCCTCACGCGCTCGCGTGACGCGCTCGTGGCCGACCAGCCGGGCCTCACGCGCGACCGGCACTACGGCCAGGGGCGGCTCGGGACCAAGCCCTTCATCGTCGTGGATACCGGCGGCTTCGAGCCCGTTGCCACCGAGGGCATCCTCTCGGAGATGGCGCGGCAGGCGCGCGAGGCCATCGCCGAAGCCGACGTGATCGTGTTCGTGACCGACGGCCGCGCGGGCCTCTCGCCGCAGGACAAGCGCATCGCGCAGCAACTGCGCGAGGCCAATGCGCCGGTCTTCCT
>DATMJE010000093.1:0-9894 GCA_035553995.1 Usitatibacter sp.
CCTGGTGGTACCGGTCGACCACGTGGACGCATGGCGGCACGCGATGCTGTCGCTCGCGCAGTCGCCGTCCCGGCGTCATTTCCTCGGCCACCTGGGCTACCGGCGGTACCTGCGCGAGTTCGCTATCGATCGCGTGGAGCATGGCATCGATGCGATCTATCGCGTCGCGGTGCGCGCCCAGGGCGCCGAAGCGCGCCCGGCCGCGCGGCGCCGCATTGCCGCCGCCGTGAGCGCCCCGCCATACCATCCGCGCGGCAAGGGTCGAATGCTGGTGGTGATCCCGGCGTTGAACGAGGCCGAATGCATCGGCGCGGTGATCCGCGAGGCGCGCGGCGCCGGGCCGATCGACGTGCTGGTGGTGGACGACGGCAGCAGCGACGACACGGCGAACGTGGCGATGCTGGGGGGGGCCACCGTGCTCCAGGCGCCGCTGTGGCAGGGCGCATGGGGCGCGATCCAGACCGGCATCCGTTACGCCGTGCGCCACGGCTATGACGCGGTGATCACCATGGATGCGGACGGGCAACACGAGGCGGCGTACCTGCCGCGCCTCATCGAAGCCGCCGAGCGTGGCGCGAACGTGGTCATCGCCGCGTGTCCCAGCCGTGGCAGCCGCCTGCGCCACTTCGCGTGGAGCTACTTCCGGCTGATCACCGGCTTCGAGTTCGACGACCTCACCTCGGGCTTCCGCTACTACGACGCGAAGGCGTGCCGGCTGCTCACGAGGGAAGAGGCCACTTTGCTAGACTACCAGGACATCGGCGTGCTGCTGATCCTGCGGCACGCGCGCTTGCGCATCGCCGAGATCCCGGTGGCGATGAATCCGCGACGCCACGGCGCCTCGCGCGTCTTCTCCTCGTGGTGGACCGTGACACGCTACATGGCCGAGACGTCGCTGCTGTGCCTCGCGCGCTGGAACCAGCCGACGGCCGAGGAGCGCGCACAGGCGAAGGGCGAGGCATGAAGGATTACCACTACACCGTGCTCGTCCTGGGCGTGGGCCTCGCCGGGGGAATCCTGTACCTGGTGCGCCGCGACCACCTGTACATCCGGCAGGGCCTCTTCTGGATCCTCGCGGCGGTGGTGTCGCTCGCGTTCGGCATCTGGCCGTATCTCATCGACAGCTTCGGCAATCTGCTCGGCATCGCGTATCCGCCGACGTTGCTGTTCCTCGTGGCGATCCTCGTGCTCGTGGTGAAGGCGCTCTTCGCCGACATCGCGCTCACCAAGCTGCGGCGCGACCTGCGGCGCGTGAACCAGCGCATCGCGCTGCTCGAGGCGGAACATCCGCTGTCCGACTCCGGCGAGAAGGACGAGCCCGGGCCCGGGAATATCGAGGACAAGGCGCGCTTCGGCGCGGTCGCCCGCACGCCACGTTAAGCGTTCGTGACAGGCGGCTGCTCCTTCCGGAGCGTCGCTGTTCGGTAACGTCGCTGCCCTTCCTACACCGTTAACCTCGTCGGGCCGACAGAAATGTCGCGCGCGAGGGCAGAGCATGTCATCGGTTCCCCGAGTGCTTTGTCAGCCCCCATGCGCCCATCCCGTCTCCTCGCCGCGTTCGCCGGCCTGCTGGTCCAGTTCCTTTTCGTCGCCATGGCGCAATCGACATTTCCGCCGACGCCATCGGTGAAGCTCGCGGTCAACCCGGTGACGAACAAGGTCTACGTCACCGACACCGATGCCAATACCGTGACCGCGTTCGACATGAATGCGGGCACGAGCACCACGATCCCGGTCGGCACGGGACCGCTGTTCATCGCCGTGAACCCCGAGACCAACCGCGTCTTCGTGGACAACGGCCGCGATGCTTCGCTCACGATGATCGACGGCGCGACCGACACGGTGATCGGCACCTATCCTGTCGGGTCGACCGGGCCGATCTCGGTGAACACCATCACCGGCATCGTCTACATCGTGCGGCTCACCGGCACGGGCAGCGACGAGGTCACCTTCTTCGACGCGAATACCGACACGCCCACCTGGTACACGATCGCCACCAACTCGTTCCAGCCGAACGCGATGGCGGTCGACACCGCCACCAACACGATCTACGTGGCGCACTACGCCACGGGCGACGTGAAAGTCATCAGCGGCGCCTTCAACCCTGCCGACGACTTTCCCGCGGGCGTCTCGGTCGGCGTCTTCTCGCATCCGTTCGCCCTGGCGGCGAACCCGGTGACCAACAAGGTCTACGTCATCACGCAGGACGCGCGCGGCCCGATCTCGATCATCGACGGCGCGACCAACGACAACTTCATCCCGACGATTCCCGCCGGCCATGCGCAGGATCCGCAGGCGATCGCGGTGAACGTGCTCACCAACAAGGTCTACGCGGCGTTCGCGAACGAGGTGGTGGTGATCGACGGCGCGACCAACGCCCTCACCTTCGTGCCCATTCCGAACAGCGCGACGGGCCCGGTCTCGATCGCGGTCAACGCGAAGGGCAATCGCATCCTGGTCGCGAGCGCGCAGGGCTCGCTTTCGGTGATCGATGGCGACACCGACACCGTGGTCTCCACAACCCCGATCACCGCAGGCACTTCCGTCGTGGGCTACAACCCGCTCACCGACACGGCCTTCTTCTTCGATACCACGTTCACGTCGCTCGCCGGCACCGGCGGCACGACGCATGCGGTGCCGATCACCACGTCGATCACGCCCTTCACCGGCAACACCACCGGGCCGCACGGAACCGTCACGTTCAACGCGACGAGCAATTTCGGCGCAGGCGCGCCGCCCGTGCACAAGGTGTTCTATCGCCTCGATGCATCGACCGGCCCGTGGCTCGCCGCCGACGGCACCGGTCCCTTCACCGCAACGCTGCCCACGCTTCCCAACGGACCGCACACGATCACGGCCTTCGCCGTGGACAGCCAGGAGGCCATCACTTCCAGCGGCCCGCAATCGGCGCCGATCGTCGGGCCGGCCGCGACGTACAGCTTCACGGTCACGGGCGCCAAGGCCGTCGCCTCCGTCTCGCTCGCCTCGTCGGCGAATCCCTCCACGGTTGGGCAAAGCATCGTGCTCACCGCCAGCGTCACGGGCGCCGCGGCGGCGCCGACCGGAACGGTGACCTTCAACGACGGAACGGCCGCGATCTGCAGCGCCGTGGCGCTGGTGAACGGCTCGGCCACCTGCAACGTGGGCACCCTCGCGGCGGGCTCGCACTCGATCACCGCGCTCTACTCGGGTGACGCGACCTACGACCCGGCCGTCTCGGCCGCGGTGAACCAGTCGGTCACGAAGCTCGCCGCCAGCGTGGCGCTCGCCTCATCGGCCAATCCGGCGACGGCCGGACAAGCGCTGAGCCTCACGGCGACCGTCACCGCCACCGGCGGCACGCCCGGCGGCAGCGTCGCATTCCTCGACGGCAGCAGCACCATCGCCGGCTGCGGCGCCATCACGCTCGCGAGCGGCACCGCCTCCTGCAACGCGGCCGCGCTTGCCGTGGGCACGCACGCGATCACCGCGCGCTACTCGGGAGACGCGACGTTCGACACCGCGACTTCGGCTGCGGTGAGCCAGGCGATCACCAAGGCCACGCCGGCGGTGACGCTCGCCTCGTCGGCCAATCCGTCGCTCTCCGGTCAATCGGTCACCTTCACCGCGACCGTAAGCGGCAGCGCCGGCGCACCCACCGGCAGCGTCACTTTCCTCGACGGCGGCACCGCGCTCGCGGGCTGCAGCGGGCTGGCACTCTCGGGCGGCAATGCCTCGTGCACCGCGGCGAGCCTCTCCGCAGGCGCCCATGCGATCACCGCGCAGTACGCGGGCGATGCGACCTATGCCGCGGCCACGTCCACCACGCTCAACCAGTCGGTGAACATGCCGGAGAAGATCGCGGCGTCGGTGGCCCTCGCGTCGTCGGCGAATCCGTCGGTTTCGGGCACGTCCGTCACCTTCACCGCGACGGTCTCGGGCGCGAGCACGACGCCCAGCGGCACGGTGTCCTTCTTCGGCGACGGCAATCCGGTCGCGGGATGCGCCTCGGTGGCGCTCGCCACGGGCAGCGCGACCTGCGCGACGAGCGCGCTCTCCCAGGGCACGCACGCGATCACCGCGCAGTACTCCGGCGACGCCACCTACAATCCGGCGACCTCGAGCGCGCTTTCGCAGGTGGTGAACCCGCCGCCGAAAGTCGTGGCAAACGTGGCGCTCACCTCTTCGGCCAACCCGTCCATCGTGGGCGCGTCGGTGACCTTCACCGCCGCCGTCTCGGGTAGCCGCGGCACGCCCACCGGCACCGTTTCCTTCTTCGGCGACACCAACCCGATCGCCGGTTGCAGCGCACTCGCGCTCACCGCGGGAAGTGCAAGCTGCTCCTCCGCCGCGCTCACCCAGGGCACGCACGCCATCACCGCGCAGTATTCGGGCGATACGGCGTACAACCCCGCGGCCTCGAACACCGTGTCGCAGGCGGTGAACCCCCCGCCGAAGGTTGCGGCCAGCGTGGCGCTCGCTTCGTCGTCGAACCCGTCGCAGGCCGGCACGAGCGTCACCTTCACCGCCACGGTCTCGGGCTCGCGCGGCACGCCGACGGGCACCGTTGCCTTCTTCGGCGACGCGAATCCCATCGCCGGATGCAGCGCGGTAGCGCTCGCTTCGGGGAGCGCGAGCTGCGCCACGAGCGCGCTTGCACAGGGCTCGCACGCGATCACCGCGCAGTACTCGGGCGACGCTGCCTACAACGCGGCCGCGTCGAACACGGTTACGCAAAGCGTGACCGCGGCCCCGCCGCCGCCGCAACCGAAGGGCGACCTCTCCGTCGCGGTTTCCGCGAGCGCCACCAGCATGAACGTGGGCGACAACGTCACCTTCGCCGTCACCACGCTCAATGCGGGTCCCGATACCGCGACCGGCGTGGCGCTCGCCGCGAGCATTCCTCCCGGTGCCACGTTGGTATCGGCTTCGGCCGGTTGCAGCAGCGCCGCGGACACGGTGACTTGCAACATCGGCACGCTGGGTGCCAACACCAGCATGCAGGTGGCGATCGTCCTGCGCGCGGATTCCGCCGGCACGCTCACGCTCGGCGCCAATGCGCACGCGAACGAGACCGACCCCGTTCCGGGCAACAACGCCGGGTCGGCAACCGTCTCGGTGGGTTCGAGCCAGGTGCAGCCGGCGTCGAGCGTCGTGAACCTCTCCACGCGCGGCCGCGTCGGTATCGGCAACGACGTGCTGATCGGCGGCTTCGTGATCGGCGGCTCGGTTCCCAAGACCGTGGTCGTGGTCGGGCAGGGCCCCTCGCTCGCGCAGGCCGGCATCACCAACCCGCTCGCCAATCCGAAGCTCACGCTGGTGCGCTCGTCCGACCACGCGATCCTCGCGGTGAACGACGACTGGGGCGACGCCCCGAACGCCGCCGACGTGCAGGCCGCGGGCTTCGCGCCGCCGAACGCACGCGAATCCGCCGTGATGATGACGCTGCCGCCCGGCGCGTACACCGCCATCGTGGAAGGCGCGGATGGCGGCACCGGGGTGGGCATCGCCGCCGTCTACGAGGTCGACCATCCCGAAGCGCCGCTCGTGGACATCGCGACCCGCGGCGTGGTGCTCACCGGCAACGACGTGATGATCGGCGGCTTCGTGATCCAGGGCTCGAGCCCGCAGACGGTGCTCGTCACCGGCATCGGCCCTTCGCTTTCGCAGGCGGGCATCAGCAACGCGCTTCCCAACCCCACGCTCACGCTGGTGCGCTCGTCGGACCAGTCGATCGTCGCGACCAACGACGATTGGGGCAGCGCGCCCAACGCCGCGCAGATCGTGGCGACGGGGCTCGCGCCGGCCGATGCGCAGGAGTCCGCGATCATGGTGACGCTGCCGCCCGGCGCGTACACCGCGATCCTCAGCGGCGTGGGCGGAGTGACCGGCGTGGGCCTGGTGGCCGTGTACCGACCGTAACGCGGCGCAATGCGAGCCGCGCTGCCGATGATGCGAGCCTTCCTCTTCCTCATCGGCACGCTGCTCGCGGGCGCCGCCTGGTCCGCGCCGCCCCAGCTCCTCACGTTCTCCAAGCAGGCTGCGAGCACGGCCACCACGCCCGCGCGCGACGCCATCTCGCGCGGCCGGCATGCGCACTTCAATGCGGCCGCGATGTTCGCGCTGCCTCGCGGCGCCGAGGTCGAGCTGGCGCTGCCTGACGGATCGCGCCAGCCGTTCGTATACGAGATGCAGCAGGCGCACGGCGGCGGCGTGCGCAGCTGGATCGGCCGGCACCGCGACCTGGGCAAGGACTATCGCGCGATCGTGACGAGCGGTCCCGCGGGCACGTTCGCCGTGTTCAACACCCCGCACGGCGAATGGCGGCTCGTGCCGGGTCCGGCCGGCGACGTACTGGTCGACATGGAGGCCGAGCGCGCGAACCTGCCCACGATCGACCTGGGACGCGACGGCATCGCCGCGCCCGCGCTGAAGGCGGCGCCCGCCCCCACAGCCCCCTCGCAACCCTACATGCCGGTGTACGGCGTGAACACGGTCGCCACACCCAAGGCCACGCCGCAGCCGATGTACGACGTGGACCTCATGGTCGTGTACACGGCGGGTGTGGCGCAGCGCCTCGGCGCCAACGTGATGACGCGCCTGCAGTTCCTCGTCACCCAGGCCAACGTGGTGTACGCGGACAGCGAGATCGGGGTCAACCTCCGGCTGGTGGGCGCCGTGCAGACCGACTATCCCGACGGCACGCCGGACGCCGCGGCGCTCGCCGCGATCTCGCCCGACTGCGCCTCGTGCACGCCCAACAACTTCGACGCGGTCCACTTCGCGAACGTCGAGGCGCAGCGCACCGCGGCCGGCGCGGACCTGGTGATGCTGCTGCGGAACACCGGCGACTTTTCCGGCTCCGGCCTGGCGTACTTCGGCTTCAACCCGCCGTCACCGCACTGGATGTACTCGGTGGTGAGCGGGTGCATGGTGGGATGCGATTGGCTGTTCGTGCACGAGCTCGGCCACAACATGGGGCTCAACCACGACCGTGCGACCGCGGCGTGGGAAGCGGGCGGCAATCCGAATCCCGGCGGCGGACTTTTCAGCTACTCGTTCGGCTACGCGTTCTGCTCGACCGGCACGTACACGTGCAACCCGAACATCGCGACCGTGAGTGGCGGCTGCTCGGTCGAGCCCAACTGCTCGGTCCCGAGCGACGACAACTTCGCCGACGTGATGGCCTATTTCCACTCGTCGTTCAAGTCGTACCACATCTCCAACCCGGACATTCCCTGCAGCGGCCCGAGCGGCATCACGCACCCGTGCGGCGTGCCCGTGGGCAACGCGCAGGAAGCGAACGGGGCGCTCTCCATCAACAACTATCGCGCGGCACTTTCGGCCGCCGTGCCGACGGCGGCGCCTTCAGGCACCCTCGCCGGGACGATCGCATTGCCGCTGGACACGGTCGGCGCGCCCGCGAGCCTCGGTGTCGCGAGCATCCCCGTGAAGCGCCTGCTCGGCACGAGTGGTGCCGTCCAGGTGAGCTATCGCACGGTCGACAGCGATGCGATTGCGGGCGTCGACTACACCGCCACGACCGGCACGCTCGCCTGGGCGGACGGCGACGGCGACGACAAGGTGATTCGTGTGCCGCTCGCCGCCGGCGGGCACGGCAAGCTGTTCAAGGTCGAGCTTTTCGGGGTGAGCGGGGCGCCGGGGGCATCGCTGCAGTCGCCCTCCTCGGTCGCCGTGCTGATCGCGGCGGCCTGGCCCGCGGGCGACGCCTTTCCGCAGGGATTCACGCCGGGCGGCGTGCCGCCGAGCAGCGACTGGACCGCGGCGAGCGACTTCACCTTCGAGGGCTCCACGAGCGTGCGCTCGCCGCAGGTGATCGCATCGCAGGAAGGACAGCCCGCAAGTAGCACGCTCACCTTCCAGGGCAACTTCACCACGGGCAATGTCGCGTTCGCCTATCGCGTGTCCGCGCTGGACGCCGCGTTCGCCACGTTCCGGTTTTCCATCGACGGCAAGGACGCGCTCGTGACCGCCGGCGAGACGGGCTGGAAGATCTTCACCGTGCCGGTCGCCGCAGGTCCGCACACCCTCGTGTGGTCGATGGCCAACTCGCACGCCGCAGCGTGCAACACGGTAGCCGGCGCGCCCGGCGGGAGCGCCTGCGCGGACCGCTTCTGGATCGATGCGCTGTCGATGCCGGCCGCTTCGGCCGTGCAGGCGCCCGGCATGAGCTTTACGGCATCACCGAATCCGTCCGCGGCGGGGGCCATGGTCACGCTCTCCGCAGCGCTCGCCGGATCTTCGGGTGCGCCTACCGGCATCGTGGCGTTCAGCGACGGCGCCACCCCGATTGCCGGTTGCACGGCGGTGAGCGTCCTCGCGGGTGCGGCCACGTGCACGACGACCGCGCTTGCCGCGGGCGTGCATTCGATCGGCGCGATCTACTCCGGCGACGCGGTCTATTCGACCCAGCGCGCAACCACTGCGCACACGGTGCTCGCATCGACCCCGGGTTCCGTGGTCAACCTCTCCACGCGCGGCGCTGCCGGCAGCGGCAACGAGGTCCTCATCGGCGGCTTCGTGATCGGTGGCGCCACGCCGAAGACGGTGGTGATCACCGCGACCGGGCCCTCGCTCGCGCAGGCGGGCATCGGCAACCCGCTCACGAACCCGACGCTGACGCTGGTACGGTCGTCGGACCAGGCGATCCTCGCCACCAACGACGACTGGGGCAGCGCGCCCAATGCGAGTGCGCTGCAGGCCACGGGTTTAGCCCCGGGGGATGCGCGCGAGTCCGCGATCATGATGACGCTGCCACCCGGCGCGTACACCGCGATCGTGTCCGATGCGAATGGCAGCAGCGGCGTGGGCATCGTCGCGGTCTACGAGGTGGACCATCCCGAGGCGCCGCTTGCCAACATCTCCACGCGCGGCCAGGTGCTCGCGGGCAACGACGTGATGATCGCGGGCTTCGTGATCCAGGGCAGCGCGCCGCGCACCGTGGTGGTCACCGGCACCGGGCCCTCGCTCGCGCGGGCCGGCATCGGCAATGCGCTCGCCGACCCGACCCTGACACTCGTGCGCTCGTCCGACCAGGCGATCGTCGCGGCCAACGACGACTGGGGCACGGCGCAGAATGCGGCGCAGCTCCAGGCGGCGGGTCTCGCGCCGGCGGATCCCAAGGAGTCCGCGATCATGGCGACGCTCCCGCCGGGGGCTTACACCGTGATCCTTTCTGGTGCACAGGCGGGAACGGGCGTCGGCATCGTCGCCGTATACCCGCAGTGACGCAAAAGCCGCGCCACTAAACCAAAATGAATTAAGGGCCCGCCGCGGATTAACGCGGAAGGATTGGGCACGTCCTCGTGTTTGTGGGTCGAACGTCGGACTATTCCCACAGCGAGAGGAGGCTGTCATGTACAAGCTGAGCCGCTGTTTGCTGGTTTTGGCGGTTTTCGTCGTATCGGCGTCGGCCAACGCGGCGATGGTGTTCATGAAGGCGACCCTCGCCAACGAAGTCGGCGTGGTCGGCAACGGTGAAGGATCGGCATTCGTAAGCGTCGACACGACGACCCACACGGTTTCGTGGGCGGTCAACTTTCGCAACCTCACCAGCCAGTACACGATCTCGCACTTCCACGGCCCGACCGCGCCGGGGGGCCAGGCCGGGGTCCAGGTCTTCATCGATGCGGGCGGCAGCAGTCCGCTAGTCGGCAGCGCGATACTCACGACGCAGCAGGAAGCGGACCTGCTCGCTGGGCTGTACTACATCAATCTGCACACCGCGAATTTCCCCAACGGTGAGATCCGCGGCACGGTGGTGCCGATCGATACCAACTTCTACGACGTGTTCACCAGCGCCGCGGGCGGCATCGTCGCGAGCGACCACCTGAACGGCACCGTGACGCTCGATCCCGCCACGCTCATGCTGAGCTGGAATATCGCGTGGGGCGA
>DATMJE010000094.1:0-17243 GCA_035553995.1 Usitatibacter sp.
GGGATAGGCCGCCACCACTTTCACCTGCACGTTGAAGTCGAGCAGCTTGCGTTCGATGAGGCGGGACGTGTACTCGAGCGTCTCGGGGGTGGGACGCTCGATGTGCGTGTCCGGCGCATCCAGGAGCGAGAGCTGCGGCAGCGGCGAATCGGGCAGGTCGGCGAAGAGTGGCTGTTGCTTCTCGCGCACGACGCGCTCGCTCTTCGGCACCACCACGGGCGCGGGCATCTCGATGCGGATCGGCTCGTGCTCCTCGAAGACGCGCTTCGCCTCCTCCACCTTTTCCTCGCGCACCTGGGCCGCGATCTCTCCCTTGCGGCGGTCCTGGCGCGCCTCGATGCGCGTGCGCGCCGCGCCCCAGGCCCATTCGAGCCCCGCACCGATGACCTCGGACAAGCGCAGCCACGAGAGCCCCGTGAAGACGCTGAACGCAGCCGCCATCGCGGCGATCAGGAGCAGCGTCCCGCCCGCGAAGCCCAGCGTGTGCTCGACGAAGCCCGCGAGGAAGACCCCCAGCGCGCCACCCGGCAGGTCGGGCAGCTCCGCCCTCAGCGAATGCAGCCGCATGGCCTCGAGCGCACTGCTGGCCGCCAGCAGGACCGCGAACCCCACGAGCGAGACCGCGAGCGTGCGGTGGTTCAAGAGCTCCCACGTCTCCACGCGGCGGTAGAGCCGCAGGATGCCGAAGGCCGCAAGCGAGACGAGCCACCAGGCGGAGAGGCCGAAGATGTACAGCAGCAGCTCCGCGACCCACGCGCCCGCGGCCCCGCCCTGGTTCGCGATGGGGCCTCCCGCGCCGCTGAAAAAGGGACCGGGGTCGCTGCGATGGTACGAAGCAAGGATGAGCGCGAGCCACGCGCCCGCGGCCAGCAGCACGATCCACGCGGCCTCGCGCAGCACGCGCGCCAGGCGCGGGTTTACCGCGGCGCCCGGGGCGTCGTCGTCGGGGGTGCGTGCGTTTACGGCGATGGCGGCGGTCCTACGAAAGCGACGGCGGCAGCTCGCGGTTGATGATCGTGATCGCCTTCGATTCGATCGAGATGAAGCCGCGGTCCGAGAGGTCCTTGAGGATGCGGTTCACCATCTCGCGCGAGGCGCCGACCATGTTGGCGAGGTCCTGCTGCGAGAGCTTCTCGCCCACCATGAGCTTGCCGTTGGTGTACACGGCGAGCTCGAGGAGCGTGGAGGCGACGCGCCCGTACACGTCCATGAGGGCGAGCGTGCCGATCTTGCGGTCGGCCTCCCGCACGCGCTGGGCGAGTATCTGCATCACCATGTTGCCGATGGTCGGGGCCTGCTCGACGCACTTCTCGAACGCCGCGTGCTGCAGCACGAGGAAGGTCGAGGTCTCGAGCGTGGTGACCGAGGCGGAGCGCGGCTGCTTGTCGATCATCGACATCTCGCCGAAGAAGCTGCCGGGGCCGAGGATCTTGAGGATGATCTCGCGGCCTTCCTCGTCGCCGATGAAGACCTTCACCTTGCCGGACTGGATCATGTAGAGCGAATCGCCCGCCTCGCCCTCGGTGAGGACGACGGCGTTCTTGGGATACGTCTTCTCGCTGGCGACGGCGCGCACGAGGTCCAGCTCGTGGTCGCTGAGCTGGGTGAAGAACGGCACGGCCTTGAGCGTCATGGTGCGCTCGCCGATGTTGGGCCGCTGCGGCTTTGGAGGCGATGACATGGCTCTTAATTACTCAAAATGTCTTTTTTTGTCAAACCCTTAGACCGGGCTTCTCATTTAAAGCCTTAGTATCAGGCACATACGGTCACGGCGTGGAATGCGATAATCGCTGTTTTTCGGCCTTCGCCGGAAAGATTTTTTCTCGCCGGAATGACAACCAGACACTCCCGACTGCTGATCCTCGGATCCGGGCCTGCGGGCTATACCGCAGCCATCTACGCCGCGCGCGCCAACCTGAAGCCCATGCTGATCACCGGCCTCGCCCAGGGCGGGCAGCTCATGACCACCACCGAGGTGGACAACTGGCCCGCCGACGCCATGGGCGTGCAGGGCCCGGAGCTCATGGACCGCTTCCTCAAGCATGCCGAGCGCTTCGAGACCGAGATCGTCTTCGACCAGATCCACACCGCCAAGCTCGCCGAAAAGCCGATCGCGCTGGTGGGCGATTCCGGCACCTACACGTGCGACGCGCTCATCATCGCCACGGGCGCCTCTGCCATGTACCTGGGACTGCCCTCGGAGCAGGCCTTCATGGGCAAGGGCGTCTCGGGCTGCGCCACCTGCGACGGCTTCTTCTACAAGGGCCAGGAGGTCGCGGTCGTGGGCGGCGGCAACACCGCGGTGGAAGAGGCGCTCTACCTCGCCAACATCGCGAGCCACGTGACGGTCGTGCACCGCCGCGAGCGCTTCCGCGCGGAGAAGATCCTGCAGGACAAGCTCTTCGCCCGCGAGCGCGAGGGCAAGGTCACCATCGAATGGAACCACACGCTGGACGAGGTCCTGGGCGACAAGTCCGGCGTGACGGGCATGCGCCTCAAGTCCGCCACCGACGGCGCGACCAAGGAGCGGACCCTCTCCGGAGTCTTCATCGCCATCGGCCACCGGCCCAATACCGAGATCTTCGAGGGCCAGCTCGAGATGAAGAACGGCTACATCGTCACGAAGTGCGGCCTCGAGGGCAACGCCACGGCGACCAGCGTGCCCGGCGTGTTCGCCGCGGGCGACGTGCAGGACCACGTCTACCGCCAGGCCGTGACCAGCGCGGGGACGGGCTGCATGGCCGCGCTCGATGCCGACAAGTACCTCGAGAGCCTGGGTTGAGGAAGACGTCGGTCCGGGTCACGGCCCGGCGCCGCGACAGCACGCACCAGGCGCCGCAGCCGCCCGATGAGGGCGCCGCATTCCGCGAGGCCGTGCGCGACGTGCGTCCCCTGCCCCCGGTGAACCGCATCGAGCCGACAGCGCCGAAGGCGAAGCCGGTGCCGGTGAAACGCATCGAGGACGAGCGCGCCGTGCTGCAGGAGCTCGCGCACCTCGCGATGTTCGACCTCGACGATGTCGAGATCGACGACGATGGCCTGTTCCTCCGCCCCGGCCTGCCGCGCGACATCCTGCGCAAGCTCCGGCGCCAGCACTGGTCCATCCAGGGCACTCTCGACCTGCACGGCCTGAACAGCGAGGAAGCGGCGCTCGCCCTCGCCACCTTCCTCGCGGAAGCGCGCGCCCATGGCCTGCGCTGCGTGCGCGTGATCCACGGCAAGGGCCTGCGCTCACCGGGACGCGAGCCGGTGCTGAAGAAGCGCGTGCGCCGCATGCTGATGCGGCGTGACGACGTCCTCGCCTTTGCGGAGCCGCCGGCGGCAGGCGGGGGTGGCGGCGCGGTGGTGGTGCTGCTCGATGTCTGAGCTGCGGGGGCTGGGTGTCCGCCTGCTGTTCGCGCTCGTGCTCGCCGTGGCGGCGCTCACCGGCCTCGACGACCTGCGGCGCCCGCTCGCCAATCCCGACGAGGGCCGCTACTCGGAGATCTCGCGCGAGATGGCGCAGGGCGGGGATTGGGTCACGCCGCGCCTCAACGGCATCCGCTACTTCGAGAAGCCGCCGCTGCAGTACTGGGCGAGCGCCGCATCGTTCCTCGCCTTCGGCGTGAACGAGCCCGCCGCGCGCCTCTACACGATGCTCTGCGGCGCGCTCACGTTGTTGCTGATGGCCTACACGGCATGGCGGCTCTCGGGACCCCTGCTCGCGCTGGGTACGGTCATGGTGCTGCTCTCGAGCCCGTATTTCCTCGTGATGGGCGGCGTGGTCACGCTCGACATGGGCCTCACGCTGTGGACCACGGCCACCTTCTGCGCCTTCGTGCTGGCGGAGCGTCCCGGCATCGACCGGGGCGGGCGCCGGGCATGGCTGCTGGCAGGCTGGGCGGCGATGGCGCTGGCGGTGCTCTCGAAGGGCCTCATCGGCATCGTCTTTCCCGCGGCGGCCATCGGCATGCAGGCGATCCTGAAACGCGACCTGCGCCGCCTGCTGCGGCTGGAATGGGTCCTGGGGCTCGTGATCTTCCTCGCGATCGCCGTGCCGTGGTTCGTGGCGGTCTCGCGCGCGAATCCGACCTTCCTCGAGTTCTTCTTCATCCACGAGCATTTCGCGCGCTTCACATCGACCGTTCACCGGCGCAACGAGCCCTGGTGGTACTTCCTGCCGATCTTCTTCGTGCTGGGCTTCCTGCCGTGGTTCCTGGCGCTTCCCGGCGCCATCCGCCGTGCGTGGCGCGATCCGCAGGGCCGTCCCGAGACACCCGCGCTGCAGCTGGCACTCCTGTGGGCCTTCTTCATCGTGGCGTTCTTCAGCGCCTCGGGCTCGAAGCTGCCCAGCTACGTGCTGCCCGCCCTGCCCCCGATGGCACTGGTGTTGGGCCGTTACCTGGTGGAAGCGCCGCTACGAACACTCGCGCGATATGTGGCACCCACCGCGATCGTGGGACTGGTGCTGACCATCGTCGCGGCGTGGCTCATTCCCGCCACCACGCGCGACCCCTGGAGCCGCGAGCTCTTCCTGCAGGCGCGTCCGTTGGGAATACTCGCCGGCGTGGCGCTGCTGGCCGCCCCGCTCGCCGCCGCAGTGCTTTTCTGGCGCGAGCGCCGCTGGGCGGGCATGCTGGTGGCCGCCCTCGGCGTGGTCGCGATGGTGGGCTTCTCCGTGAACATCTACGACCACCTCTCGCCGCGGCAGTCCGGGCTCGTCGTGGCGCAGAAGATGAAGCCGTACCTCACGCCGGAGGCGCGCGTCTACCAGGTGAAGATCTACGACCAGACGCTGCCGTTCTACATCGGCCGCACGACGCGGCTGGTGGACTATGGCGACGAGTTCGAGACCGGATTGCGCATCGAGCCGGGACTGAACATCGAGCGCTGGCCGCAGCTCGCGGCCGAATGGCTGCGCCCCGGCGAGGCGCTCGCTATAATGCATCCCGAAATCTACGCGAAGCTCCGGACCGAAGGCCTGCCCATGCAGGTGCTGCACGAAGACCCCCGACGCGTCCTGGTGCGAAAGCCTTGACCCCCCTCTCCTTCTCCCTCCTCATGCTGGGCGTGCTGCTCAACGCCATCGCGCAGTTGCTGCTGAAGGCCGGCACCAACCGCGTGGGCGAGTTCGCGTTCACGCTGGATAACGTCGTGCCGATCGGCACCAAGCTCCTGCTCAATCCGCCGATCGTCGCGGGCCTGGGCTGCTATGTCGTGAGCGTGGTCGTGTGGATCCTGGGGTTGTCGCGCGTGCCGGTGAGTGTGGCCTACCCGATGCTCTCGGTGGGCTACATCCTGAATGCGCTCGCCGCCTGGATGCTTTTCGGCGAGTCGCTGCCGGCGCAGAAGATCGTGGGCATCGGCTTCATCGTGATCGGCGTGTTCCTGGTGGCGCGTTCCTGAGGCGAGACTTGGCGGATTTCATTCCCTTCGCCCGGCCCACGATCGATGAAGCGATGATCGCGGCCGTGGCCGACACGCTGCGCAGCCGCTGGATCGCCACCGGCCCGCGCGTGGCCGCCTTCGAGAAGGCGCTGTCGGAATACGTGGGCGGACGTCCCGTGCGCAGCGTTACCTCCGCCACCGCGGCGATGCAGGTAGCGCTCGAGATGCTGGAGGTCGGTCCCGGCGACGAGGTGATCACCCCCGCGCAGAGCTTCTTTTGTACCGGCAACGTGATCGAGCGCACCGGCGCCACCACCGTCTTCGTGGATGTGGAGCTCGCGAGCCGTAACCTGGACATGGCGCAGGCGCACGCGGCCGTGACACCCCGCACGCGCGTGCTGCTGCCCACCCACTACAACGCGCCGCTCGATCCCGCGGCCCTCGCCGCGTTCCGCGCGAAGCACGGCGTGCGCATCCTCGAAGATGCGGCGCTCGCCATGGGATCGCGTGCCGGCGGCGCGGCCGTGGGCGCCACGGGCGACCTGGTCTCGTTCAGCTTCCATCCGAACAAGAACATGACCACCATCGAGGGCGGCGCCCTGGTGGTGAACGATGCGGCCGAAGCGGCGGCGGTGGAGCGGCTGCGCTTCCACGGCATCGTGCGGCTGGACGACGGCACGCGCGATGTCGCCGTCACGGGCGGCAAGTACAACCTGTCGGACGTCTCCGCGCGGCTGGGCCTGGAGCAACTGCCGCACCTCGATGCGTGGTGCCGGCAGCGCGAGCGCCTGGCCGCCGCCTATTTCGCGGCGCTCGAAGGCGACGAGCTGCTCACGCCCGAGCGCCTGCCGCTGCGCCACAATCCGGGACATAGCTGGAACATGTTCACCGTGCTGCTGCCGCTCGGCGAGACGCCTGTCACGCGCAAGCAGTTCGTCGACGCGATGGCGAAGTCGGGCGTGGGCATCGGCATCTCGTACGAGGCGATCCACCTCACCAGCGTCTTCCGCGCGAAGGGCTTCCGCGAGGGACAGTTCCCGGTTTCGGAGCGCATCGCCCGCGAGACCGTCACCCTGCCGCTGTATCCCGAAATGCGCGAGTCCGACGTGGAGCGCGTGGTCGAGGCGATGAAGCGCACGCTGCGCTCGAAGGCCACCGCGTGAGCGTCTCCCAGCTTCCCGCGGTCGTGCGTCCGCAGCTCTCCGTCGTGATCCCGGTGTACAACGAGGAGGAGGTGCTCAGCGCCCTCTTCGCGCGCCTTTATCCCGCGCTGGACGCCCTCGCCATCAGCTACGAGATCGTGTTCGTGAACGACGGCAGCCGCGACCGCTCGGTGGCGCTCCTGCGCGAGCAGTTCCAGAAGCGTCCGGATGTCACCCGCGTGATCCTCTTCAACGGCAACTTCGGCCAGCACATGGCGATCATGGCGGGCTTCGAGCATTGCCGCGGCGAGCGCATCGTGACGCTCGACGCGGACCTGCAGAACCCGCCCGAGGAAATCGGCAAGCTGCTGGCCGCCATGGACGAGGGCCACGACTACGTGGGCTCCATCCGCCGCCAGCGCCGCGACGTCGCCTGGCGGCGCATGGCGTCGAAAGCCATGAACCGCATGCGCGAGCGCATCACCCGCATCCGCATGACGGACCAGGGCTGCATGCTGCGCGCCTACGACCGCAACATCGTCGATGCCATCCGCGCCTCCCGCGAGGTGAGCACGTATATCCCGGCGCTCGCGTACTCGTTCGCGCAGAACCCGATCGAGGTGGAGGTCGAGCACGAGGAGCGCCAGGCGGGCGAGTCCAAGTACTCGCTCTACAAGCTGATCCGGCTCAATTTCGACCTCGTCACCGGCTTCTCGGTCGTGCCGCTGCAGATCTTCTCGCTCTTCGGCATCTTCGTGTCGCTGGTGTCGCTGGTGGTGTACGTGATCGTGATCGTGCAGCGCATCCTCACCGGCCTGGGCGATTCGCTCTGGGTCATCTGGGACCGCGACATCCTGCAGTTCTTCCTCATCGGCGTGGTGCTCTTCGGCCTCGGGCTCATCGGCGAGTACGTCGGCCGCATCTACCAGCAGGTGCGCGAGCGGCCGCGCTACCTCATCCAGGCGATCCTGGAAAAGCGCGAGGACTGATGGCGCGCGCCGTCGTCTTCGCCTACCACGACGTGGGCGTGCGCTGCCTCTCGGTGCTGCTGGCGGCCGGCGTCGAGGTGGCGCTCGTCGTCACGCACCGCGACAACCCCGAGGAGAACATCTGGTTCGGCAGCGTGGAGCGGCTCGCGCGCGAGCACGGGCTGGACGTCGTCACACCCGAGGCGCCCGATGACGAGCTGCTGTCGCGCATCGAGGCCCTCGCGCCGGATTTCCTGTTCTCGTTCTACTACCGCCACATGCTGCCGCCCGCGTTCCTCGCGGCGGCGCGGCGGGGCGCCTTCAACGTGCACGGCTCGCTCCTGCCGCGTTACCGCGGGCGCGTCCCGGTGAACTGGGCGATCCTGCGCGGCGAGCGGGAGACTGGCGCCACGCTCCACGAGATGGTCGCCAAGCCCGACGCCGGCCGCATCGTCGACCAGATGGCGGTGCCCATCCTTCCCGACGACATGGCGCTCGAGGTCTTTCGCAAGGTGACGGTCGCCGCCGAGATCGTGCTGCACCGCTCGCTGCCGCGGCTCCTCGAAGGGACGGCGCAGATGCATCCGCAGGACCTCGCCGCGGGCAGCTACTTCGGCGGCCGCAAGCCCGAGGACGGGCGCATCCGCTGGGACCAGGGTGCGCGTGAGATCCACGATCTCGTGCGCGCCGTGGCCCCGCCGTACCCGGGAGCGTTCACCGATGTGCGCGGCACGCGCGTGCGGGTGCTGCGCACTCTCGTGACCGGCGAAAGGCGCAAGCCCGCGCCGCCGGTCCTGTGCCTCGACGCGGACCGCATCCTCGCGCGCTGCGCGGACGGCGGCGAGCTCCACCTCATCGAATGCGAGCTCGAGGGTGTGCGCCTCGGGCCGCCGCAGTTCCGGGAGCGCTTCGGCCGCGGCCCGGTCCCCCTCGGAGAAAGCGCATGACCAAGATCTGCATCCTCGGCGTGAACGGCTTCATCGGCCACCACCTGTCGCAGCGCATCCTCGCCGATACCGGCTGGGAGGTGTTCGGCATGGACATGAGCTCCGATCGCATCACGGACCTGATGGACAACAGGCGCTTCCACTTCTTCGAGGGCGACATCACCATCAACCGCGAGTGGATCGAGTACCACATCCGCAAGTGCGACGTGATCCTGCCGCTCGTGGCCATCGCCACCCCCGCGACCTACGTGCGCGAGCCGCTCAAGGTCTTCGAGCTCGACTTCGAGGCGAACCTGCCGATCATCCGGAGCTGCGTGAAGTACGGCAAGCGCGTGCTCTTTCCGTCGACCTCCGAGGTCTACGGCATGTGCCACGACGAGGAATTCGATCCCTACGCCTCGGAGCTGGTGCTGGGCCCGATCGACAAGCAGCGCTGGATCTACTCGTGCTCGAAGCAGCTCATGGACCGCGTGATCTATGCCTACGGCTCCATGGGGCAGCTCGACTTCACCCTCTTCCGCCCGTTCAACTGGATCGGCGCGGGGCTGGATTCGATCCACACCGCCAAGGAAGGCAGCTCGCGCGTGATCACGCAGTTCCTCGGCCACATCGTGCGCGGGGAGCCGATCAAGCTGGTCGACGGCGGACGGCAGAAGCGCGCCTTCACGTACATCGACGACGGCATCGCCGCGCTCATGAAGATCATCGAGAACCGCGAAGGCGTGGCGAGCGGCAAGATCTACAACGTCGGCAACCCGCGCAACAACTACTCCGTGCGGGAGCTCGCGCACATGATGCTCGACCTGGCGAAGCAGTATCCCGAATATCGCGACACCGCGGCCAAGGTGCAGCTCCTCGAGGTGAGCTCGAACGAGTACTACGGCCGCGGCTACCAGGACGTGCAGAACCGCGTGCCCGCCATCGCCAACACCATGCAGGACCTCGGATGGGAGCCGCGGGTGGACATGGCGACGGCGCTGCGGCATATCTTCGAGGCGTACCGTGGACAGCTCGACGACGCGCGCGCTCTCGCCCAGTAGCGGGCCGCTCGCCACTGTGATCCGCCGCTCCCCTGTGGTGAAATCAACCCTTTCGATGGCCCCGCTCCCTCCATGGACACCAAACCGGTAGTCGGCGTCGTGATGGGCTCGATCAGCGACTGGGACGTGATGCAGCACGCCGCACGCGTGCTGAAGGAGTTCGGCGTGCCCTACGAGGCGAGCGTGGTCTCCGCGCACCGCACGCCGGACACGATGTTCGAGTATGCCGAGAGCGCCCGCGAACGCGGGCTCGCCTGCATCATCGCGGGCGCGGGGGGTGCGGCCCACCTGCCCGGCATGGTCGCCTCCAAGACCACGCTGCCGGTGCTGGGCGTGCCGGTGCCCTCGCGGCACCTGGCGGGGCAGGACTCGCTCTACTCGATCGTGCAGATGCCGCGCGGCATCCCGGTGGCCACCTTCGCGATCGGCGAGGCGGGTGCCGCCAACGCGGGGCTCTTCGCGGTGAGCCTGCTCGCCGGCGGCAACGAGGAGCTCGTGCGCAAGCTGGCGGAGTACCGCGGCCGGCTGCGCGAGCAGGTGGCCGCCATGCAGCTCCCCGACGTGCTGTGATCCTGCCGGGCGCCACGCTGGGCCTGCTGGGCGGCGGCCAGCTCGGCCGCATGTTCACCGCCGCCGCGCGCACGCTGGGATACGGCGTGACGGTGCTCGATCCGGACCCGATCGCCCCCGCGGCCGAATTCGCGACGAAGCACATCGCGGCACCCTACGACGACAGGCAGGCGCTCGACGAGATCGCGCGCTCGTGTGCCGCCGTGACCACCGAGTTCGAGAACGCGCCCGCCGGTGCGCTCGATGCCATCGCCACGCGCGCGGTGGTGCGGCCGAGCGGATCGTCGGTCGCCGTGGCGCAGGATCGCCGCCGCGAGAAGGGCTTCTTCAGCGAGCGCGGATTCCCGGTCGGCGCGTGGGCCACGGTCGAGGCGCCGGAAGACATCGAGCGAGCGCTAGGCCGCGTGAAGCTGCCGGCGCTGATGAAGACCGCGCGCTTCGGCTACGACGGCAAGGGGCAGGCGCGCGTCGAATCGGCTGCCGATGCCGAGCGGGTCTTCGACGAATGGAAGCGCGTGCCGTGCGTGATCGAGGAGCTGCTGGCGCTCGAGGGCGAGATCTCGGTGGTGCTCGCGCGCAGCGCCGAAGGCATGGTCGCGGTCTTCCCCGTGGCCGAGAACCACCATGCGCGCGGCATCCTCGACATCACGGTGGCACCCGCCCGCATCCCCGATGCGCTCGCCCGCGAGGCGACGGCGCTCGCCGGCCGCCTCGCCGCGGAGCTGGAGTACGTGGGCGTGCTCGCGGTCGAGATGTTCATCGTGGGCGGCCGCCTGCTCCTGAACGAGATCGCGCCGCGCCCGCACAACAGCGGCCACTACACCATCGATGCGTGCCGCACCTCCCAGTTCGAGCAGCAGGTGCGCGTGCTGTGCGGCCTGCCGCTGGGGGACCCGTCGCTGCACACGCCCGCGGTGATGGTGAACCTGCTGGGCGACCTCTGGAACTCCGGGGCCCCCGGCTGGCAATACGTGCTGAAGCATCCCGGGGCACACCTGCACCTCTACGGCAAGCGCGAGGCGCGCCCCGGGCGCAAGATGGGCCACGTCACCGTGTGCGAGTCCACCATCGACCGCGCGGTCGAGGTGGCGCTCGCCATTCGCCGCGACCTCGGCATCGGCGCCGATGTCCGGCCAACCTGAGGAGAAGACCATGTTCCGCAACCGGACCGCTTTCATCGCCCTCGCCGCGTGCTCGCTCGCAGCGTGCGCCACGGCCGCCGATCGCCGCGACGACCGGCAGGTCTCCGGCTTCCACGCGCTCGCGCTCGGCGCCAACGTGAGGCTCGAGGTGATCCAGGACGGCAGCGAGTCGCTCGACCTGCAGGGCGACGCCGAGATGCTCGACAGGATCGAGACGTACGTGCAGGACGGCACCCTCCACATCCGGTACAGGAACGGCACGCAAAACTGGTCGGACAAGGGCGTGAGCGGCGTACTGCATGCCCGCACCCTGGACAGGGTCGCCCTCGCCGGCACCGGGCAGATCCATTCGCGCGCGCTGAAGGGCGACTCGCTCGCGGTCGCCGTGTCGGGCACGGGCGACGTCAACATCGGCGACATGCAGGCGAAGAGTGCCAGGCTGAGCGTGAGCGGGACGGGGACAGTGAGCGTCGCGGGGCGCGCCGAGGAGCTGCAGGCGCGCATCTCGGGCACGGGCGACGTGAAGGCGGCGAGGCTCGAGACGCAACGCGCCGACGTCTCCATCGCGGGCACGGGAGATGCCACGGTGTGGGCGCGCGACAAGCTCGCCGCCGCGGTCTCCGGCATGGGCTCGGTGCGCTACTACGGCGATCCCGGCGTGACAAAGCGCGTGGCGGGCCTCGGCAGCGTGAAGCGCATCGCCGCCACCCCCTGATGTTCGGCTGGCTGCGCGGGCGCCGGGGGCGCGAGCCGCTCCCGATCGAGACAGCGCTGTGGGAGGCGGCAACGGCTTCGTGGCTCTTCATGCGCGGCCTCACGCCGGACGAGAACGCGCGGCTCAAGTCGCTCTCGGAGCGCTTCCTCGGCGCCAAGCACTTCTCCGGCACGCACGGCCTCGAGCTCAACGAGCGCATGCTGGTCGAGATCGCGGCACAGGCCTGCATCCTCGTGCTGGAGCTGGGCTTCGACTGGTACGAGGGATGGTCGGAAGTGATCGTGTATCCCACGCAGTTCATGCCCGAGCGCGAGATCGTGGACGACGCGGGCGTCGTGCACGTGACGCGCGACCCGATGGCGGGCGAGGCGTGGCTGGGCGGCCCGGTCATCCTCTCGTACGAGGACGTGGCGCTCACCGCCGACGAGGAGCAGCGCGTCGCGGGCTACAACGTCGTGATCCACGAGTTCGCGCACAAGCTCGACATGCGCAGTGGCGATCCCAACGGCTTCCCGCCGCTGCATCGCGACATGAGCCGAAGCGCGTGGAAGGAGGCCTTTGCCGCGGCCTACGAGGACTTCTGTGCGCGCGTGGATGCGGCCGATGCCCTGCCGCGGCGCCGCGCCCAGGCAGCCCTGGATGCGCTTCCCCTCGACCCGTATGCGGCCGAGAGCGCGGGGGAGTTCTTCGCGGTGGCTTCGGAGGGATTCTTCGAGACGCCGGAGCTTCTGGCACCCGCCTACCCGGCACTCTACGAGCAGCTGCGCCTCTTCTACCGGCAGGACCCGGCGGCGCGCCTGCAGCGGCCCTCCGTACGCGCGAAGGGCCGCCCCGCAGGCTGAGTTACAGCTCGGTCTTGGGGCTGTTGGGATCGGGACGCTTGCGCGCGTCCTCGCCCTCGCCCTTGCTGCGGCTGCGCCCTTCGCGCTCCGCGGCTTCCATCTCGCGCGCCTCCTGCTCGTCCTTCGGCTCCGCCGCGCGCGCCTCGCGCTCGATGTCGTGGTGCTCGACGTGATCCTTCAGGCCGGCGTTGTAGTCGCGCGTGGCCTTGTAGTTGCCTTCGCCGTATTGCTGGCCGGCGCCCGGCTGCTGTTGCTGCTGGCCGGTGCCGCCCTGCTGCTGTTGCTGCTGGGGGTCGTTCTTCTTCGGCTCCATGATGGCTCCTTATTTGTTGTCCGCGGGCTTGCCGCCGTCCGTGGCGCGGTCGCTGCCGCGCGCGACGATCGGATCGATGCCGCCGGCCTTCTGCGGGTTCTTCTCGGAAATCGACGAATAGGCGTGGTTGTCGCCTTCCTGCGGCTTCTGCGCGCTTTCCTCGGCCTTCGAGATCTCGGTCGTGGTTTGCTTGTCCCCGGTGTTCGCGGTCTCCTGCGAAGCGACCGGCGTGGTGCCCGTGGGATCGCCCGTGGGCTGCGCGGGAGCGGTGCCGACGAGGACCGCGGAGGAGCTTGCCGGCGTCGAGGGCGCGGCCTTCGCGTGCGTGTCCGACAGGCGCTCGCCGCAGGCGGTGACGCCCGCGAGCACGAACGAGGCGGCGATCACCCGCGCGCCGGCGGCATTCCAGAGTTTGTGGTTCATGTCCGTTTTCTCCAATGGGGGGTCGCCCCATGCGTACGGGCGACTACCGCACCAGCTTAAGAGGTGCGGCCCGCGGAGGTTATCGGACGTTGATGGCGCTGGTCGTAGGACCAGCGTCCCGCCGCTGTAGCGTCAGCGCGTCAGAGGAAGAGAACTGCCGGGAATACCGCGATCGCGAGCACGATCAGGACCCATTCGCAGTTCCAGCGTTTCAGGTGCCCGGTGTAGTGCAGGATGATCGCGGCAATGGCGAAGACGTAGAAGGCGGCAAGCAGCATTTCTTTGTTCTCTCCCCGGCCTTGTGTCGGCCGTTCCCGAAGGATACCGAAAGGGCTTAACCTTTGCTAGACGGCGTCCTCGCCGGTCTCGCCGGTGCGGATGCGCACCACGTGCCCCACGTCATAGACGAAGATCTTGCCGTCGCCGATCTTGCCGGTGCGCGCGGCCTTCACGATGGCGTCCATCGCCTTTTCCACGAGGCCGTCGGCGACGACGACCTCGACCTTGACCTTGGGCAGGAAGTCCACGACGTACTCCGCCCCCCGGTAGAGCTCGGTGTGCCCCTTCTGGCGGCCGAAGCCCTTCACCTCGGTGACCGTGAGCCCCGTGACGCCGATCTCGGAGAGCGCCTCGCGCACCTCATCGAGCTTGAACGGCTTCACGATCGCTTCGATCTTCTTCATGGGGATGGCACTTCAGGACTTCGGGCGGAAGCCGGATGTTAGCGGATAACGCCAGTCCTTGCCAGACAGGCGCGGCGTGATGCGCACGCCCGGGGGCGCCAGCCGGCGCTTGTATTCATTGTTACGGATGAAGCGCACCACCTGCTCCACGGCCCGCGCGTCGTAGCCCATGCCCGCGATCTGCCCGGGGGACATGTCGCGGTCCATGAAGCGCTCCACGACCGCGTCGACCACCTCGTACGGCGGCAGCGTCTCCTGGTCCACCTGCCCGGGCCGCAGCTCCGCGGAGGGTGCGCGATCGATGACACGCTCGGGGATGACCTGCCCCTGCGTGTTGCGCCATCGCGCGAGCCGGTACACCAGCGTCTTCACGATGTCCTTGAGGACCGCGAAGCCGCCCGCCATGTCGCCGTGGAGCGTGACATACCCCGTCGCGAGCTCGCTCTTGTTGCCGGCGCTCACCACGATCGCGCCCGACTTGTTCGCCAGCGCCAGCAGCAGCGTGCCGCGGATGCGCGACTGCAGGTTCTCCTCCGCAGTGTCCTCGGCCCGCCCCGCGAAGGCGCTCGCGAGCTGCGCACGAAAGGCGTCGAAGAGCGTCCCGATCGGGATCTCGCTGTACTTCACCCCGGCGATGCCGGCCATCTCGCGCGCATCCTGGAGGCTCATCGCCGCCGTGTAGGGCGAGGGCATCATCACGGCGTGCACGCGCTCCGGCCCGAGCGCATCCACGCAGATCGCGAGCGCGAGCGCCGAATCGATGCCGCCGGAAAGGCCCAGCACGACGCCCGGAAAGCCGTTCTTCTGCACGTAATCGGCGAGGCCGGTCACGAGCGCGCGATAGACGAGCTCCTCTTCCGTGAGCGGCCGCGCCAGCATGCCCTTCACCGCGCCCGCCTCGAAGTCCACGATGTCCACCGCCTCGCGGAAGCTCTCCGCCTGGTAGGTGATCATGCCCTCCCCGTCGAGCGCGAACGAGGCGCCGTCGAACACCAGCTCATCCTGGCCGCCGACACCGTGCACGTACAGCAGCGGCAGCTTCGTTTCCTTCACCCGCGCGCCCATGACCTGGTAGCGCTCGGCGAGCTTCGCGCGGTGGAAGGGCGAGGCGTGCAGGCTCACGAGCAGCTCCGCGCCCGCGGCCTTCGCCTGCGCAGCGGGCTGTGCCGACCACAGGTCCTCGCAGATCGCGAGCGCGATGCGCTGTCCCGCATGCGCGAAGACGCAACTGCCCTCGCCCGCGGTGAAATAGCGCTGCTCGTCGAAGAGCGCATAGCCGCCCAGCCGCTGCTTGAAGTACATCGCCTCGATGCGGCCGTTGCGCAGCACCGACGCCGCGTTGTAGCGCGTGCGCCCTTCGCGGTAGGGATGGCCCACCACCAGCGCCACGTCGAGGCACCGGCTTGCCAGCCGCATCAGCTCGTCGCGGCAGGCGTCGAGGAAATCGTCGCGCAGCAGCAGGTCTTCGGGCGGATAGCCGGACAGGGCCAGCTCGGGCGCCACGACGAGGCTCGCACCCTCCGTGCGCGCGGCATCGACCGCCTTGCCGATGCGCTGCGCATTGCCCGCGAAGTCGCCCACGGTGGTATCGACCTGCGCCACGGCGATCTTCATCGGCACGCTAGAATCATGGCTGAGCCCCGGAGTATAAAGCCGCTCGCAAGTGCCCCCCTCGCTGCGCGTCCTCGATTCGCTCGACGGCGTCGACCCCGGCCAGTGGAATGCCCTCACCGCGGGCAATCCCACCGTGCGGTACGAATTCCTCGATAGCCTGCACCGCACCGGCTGCGCCGCGCCCGACGAGGGCTGGGCGCCGCAATACCTCTCCCTGTGGGAAGGCGATACGCTCGCAGGTGCGGTCCCGCTCTACGTGAAGAGCCATTCGTACGGCGAGTACGTGTTCGACTGGGCGTGGGCCGATGCCTACGAGCGCAACGGCCTCGCCTATTACCCGAAGCTGCTGTGCGCCGTGCCCTTCACGCCGGCCACGGGACCGCGCCTCCTCGCGCGCGACGACGCCTCGCGCAGGCGGCTCGCGCAGGCGCTCGTGGATGCCGCGCACCACTCGGAAGTGTCGTCGCTGCACGTCCTCTTTCCCACGGCGCAGGACGCCGTGGCCCTGCGCGGGCTGGGCCTGCTCGAGCGCACCGGCGTGCAGTTCCATTGGCGCAACGAGGGCTACCACGACTTCGACGCGTTCATGGGCGCGCTCTCGCACGACAAGCGCAAGAAGATCCGCCAGGAGCGCCGCCGCGTGGCCGAAGCGGGCGTGACGCTGCGGCGCGCGACCGGGCGCGAGGCCACGGATGCGGACTGGGACTTCTTCACGAAATGCTATCGGCGGACCTATCGCGAGCATCGCTCGACGCCGTACCTGAACCGCGCGTTCTTCGGCCTGCTCGCCGAGCGCATGCCCGACAACGTGCTGCTGGTCATCGCCGAGCGCGAGGGGCGGCCCATCGCCGCGGCGCTCGACCTCTTCGGCGAGCACGCGCTGTACGGCCGCTATTGGGGCAGCCTCGAATACGTCCCCGGCCTGCACTTCGAGGCGTGCTACTACCAGGCGCTCGAGTTCTGCATCGAGCGGCGCATCGCGCTCTTCGAGGGCGGCGCACAGGGGGAGCACAAGCACGCACGCGGCTTCACGCCCGAGGTCACGCGCTCCTTCCACTGGCTCGCGCACCCGGCCTTCAACCGCGCGATCGACGAATACCTCTCGCGCGAGGGCGAGCACATCGCGCAGTACGTGGACGAGCTGAACGAGCGCTCGCCCTTCCGCAAGTAGGTCATTGCCCGCGGGCGGGGTCGCCCCCCGGCCCCGTAGGCCGCATCCGACATCGCGAACCGGCGGGTAGCGACAGACCGCCGCCGCCAGCCCTACGAAGATTTCCGCATCCCTCGCTTGCGAATATCGCCGGAGGCGTCGATGCGCACACTCGAGACCTGGAGTCTCGCCGCGGCAGCCCTGCTGCTCCTCTTCGGCACGAGCGCTGTCGCGCAAACCCTGCAGTGGATCGCGACGCCGCTCGATGACCGCAGCGATCCCATCCGTCTCAACTTCCCGTCGTTGCAGACCCGCGCGCACGTCGCG
>DATMJE010000095.1:0-11164 GCA_035553995.1 Usitatibacter sp.
CACGGCGTGGTGTTCAATTCCCGCGACGTGACCGACCGCAAGGTGATCCAGGAGCGAATCCAGCACCTGGCGTACCACGACAACCTCACCGGCCTGCCCAACCGGCTGCTCTTCCAGGACCGCCTCGCGAACTCCATCGCGCGGGCCGAGCGCTCCAGCCACAAGGTGGCGGTGCTCTTCGTGGACCTGGACAACTTCAAGAACATCAACGACAGCCTCGGCCACGATGCCGGCGACGAGCTGCTGCGCGGCGTCTCGCGGCGGCTGTCGCAATGCATCCGGCTGGAGGACAGCATCGCGCGCCAGGGCGGCGACGAGTTCATCGTGCTCCTCGACAGCATCGACGACAGCCGTGGCGGCTCCGTGGTCGCGCAGAAGATCCTCAACGCGCTGCGCCAGCCGTTCCGCGTGGGCGGCATCGAGCAGCACGTGAGCGGCTCCGTCGGCATCGCGCTCTATCCCGAGGACGGCCACGATCCGCAGACGCTGATGAAGAACGCGGATACCGCGATGTTCCATGCCAAGGCGCAGGGCAAGAACGCGTACCAGTACTTCACCGCGCAGATGAACGTCGCGGTCAAGCGGCGCATGACGATGGAATCGGCGCTGCGCCGTGCCGTGATGTCGAAGGACTTCGTGCTGCACTACCAGCCGCAGGTGGACCTGCGTACGGGCGCCATCGTCGCGCTCGAGGCGCTGGTGCGCTGGCAGCCGCCCGATGGCGCCACGATCATGCCGGGCGACTTCATCCCGCTCGCGGAGGAAACGGGCCTCATCGGCGAGCTGGGCGAATGGGTGCTGCACGAGGCCTGCCGGCAGGCGCGGGCGTGGCAGGACGCGGGGATGGGCTTGAGGCGCATGGCGGTGAACCTGTCCGCGCGCCAGTTCGCCGATGCCGGCTTCCTCGAGACGGTGACCCGCGTGCTCGAGCGCACCGGGCTCGATCCGCGCGCGCTGGAGCTGGAGATCACCGAGACCCAGGTCATGAGCCAGACCGAGCCGCTGATGGCGCTGCTGAACAAACTTTCAGGCATGGGCGTGCAGCTCGCGATCGACGATTTCGGGACCGGCTACTCGAGCCTCTCGTACCTCAAGCGCCTGCCCATCCGCAAGCTCAAGATCGACCAGTCGTTCGTGCGCGACGTCACCGTCGATCCGAACGACCGCGCGATCGTGGCCGCCATCATCAACATGGCGCGCAGCCTCGAGCTCGTCACGATCGCGGAAGGCGTGGAGACGCACGCGCAGCTCGAGCTGCTGCAGGCGGCAGGCTGCGACGTGGGACAGGGCTATCTCTTCTCGCGCCCGGCCACCGCCACGGCCCTGCAGGCGCTCCTCGCGCGCCCGAGCCTTTTCGACGGACCCTCAGGCCAGTAGCAGGAAGATCGCCGGCCGCTTCCCGATGGAAGCATCGCCGCGCCATTCGGCGATCGCCTTCATCGCGATGGATTCGTGGGGCGACGTGAGGTCCACGGCCACCGCGAGCCGCGTGGCGGGACGGCAGGACTGCACCAGGTCCGCGAGCAACGCATCGTTGCGATACGGCGTCTCGATGAACACCTGCGTCTCGCGATGGCGTGCCGAGGCGCGCTCGAGCTCGGCGATGGCGGCCCGGCGCGCAGTGCCTTCCGCGGGCAGGTAGCCCACGAAGCGGAAGCGCTGCCCCTCGAGCCCGCTCGCCATCAGCGCCAGCACGATGGACGAGGGCCCGACCAGCGGCACCACCGCCACGCCGCGTGCATGGGCTTCGGCCACCAGCGCCGCGCCCGGATCGGCCACCGCCGGCACGCCCGCCTCCGAGAGCAGTCCCAGGTCGCGGCCTTCGAGCGCGGGCCGCAGCAGCGCCGCCACGTCCGAGACGGGGGTGTGCTCGTCGAGTTCCGCCATCGCGATGTCGCGCATCGGCATCGGGTGCCCGCACGCCGCGAGAAAGCGCCGCGCGGACTTCGCGTTCTCCACCACGAACGCATCGAGCGAGCGCACGCGCTCCAGCACCGGCGCCGGAACCACGGCGGCGGGAGGCGTGTCCTCCGAGAGCCACGCGGGCACGAGGAAAAGCCGCCCGTAGGCCATCAGGGGATCGAAAAGCCCTCGAGGCGGAGCATGTGCGAAAGCGCGATGAGCGGCAGCCCCACGAGCGCCGTGGGATCGTCCCCGCCCAGCCGCGACAGCAGGCTGATGCCGAGTCCCTCGCTCTTGGCGCTGCCGGCGCAGTCGTGGGCGGGCTCGAGGTCGAGGTAACGGTCGATCTCGGCGTCGCTGAACGGGCGGAAGACCACGTCGGTGGTGACCAGCCGCTCCTGCCGCCGGCCCGAGGCGCCGAGCACGCAGACCGCGGTATGGAAGAGGACGTGCTGGCCGCGCAGCTCGCGCAGCTGGCGCCGTGCGCCTTCGATGCTGCCGGGTTTGTTGACCGCGCGGCCGGCCCGGTCGGCCACCTGGTCCGAGCCGATGACCCAAGCGCCGGGATGGAGCTGGGCGCCGGCTTCGGCCTTCAGGCGTGCGAGCCGGGCCGCGGTGCGGGCAGGGGTCTCACCGGGCAGGGCGCTTTCGTCGATGTCGGGGGACCAGGCTTCGAAGGGGAGTCGCAGCCGGCCGAGGAGCTCCGCGCGGTAGCGCGACCCGGACGCGAGGATCAGTTTTTGTTCGACCAGAATTCCGCCAGAATCAGCTAGCCATTCGAGGGCCGGGAGCCCAAGCGCACGATACCATGTCCGACGAATTCCTCATCCACCCCGAGCGTCTTTCCACCCGTCCCCAGGTGTTCGAGGGGACGTTCGTTCCCGCGGAGCTCGAGCGCCTCCAGGACAGCCTCGCCGACGACCGCGGGGAGCTGCGCTACCGCATCACTGCCCAGCTCGATCCGAACCAGCGCAAGGTCGTCTGGTGTATAATCGAGGGCTTCGTTTTTCTCACGTGCCAGGCGAGCCTCGAGGCTTTCCGGCACGAAGTCTCGGTCTCCGACCGGCTCGTCCTCGTCGATAGCGAGGCGCAGCTCCCGGCGATCGAGGAGGAGAGCGAATCGGAAGACTACGTGGTCGCCGAGGAGCCGCTGGACATCCGCGACCTGGTCGAGGACGCGGTGCTCCTCGCCCTGCCGATGATCCCGCGCAAGCCGGGGCTGGACGGGGCGAAGGCGGGAAAAGGGCACGACGACGCGGCGAAGCCTTCGCCGTTCGCGGTCCTCGAAGGCCTCAAGCGACCGAAATGAATTGATCAGGAGAAACCATGGCCGTTCAACAGAACAAGAAGTCGCCGTCGAAGCGCGGCATGCACCGGGCGCATGACCACCTCGGCAAGCCGCCCGTCGCCGTCGAGCCGACCACCGGCGAGACGCACCTGCGCCACCACATCTCGCCGTCGGGCTACTACCGCGGCCGCAAGGTGATCCAGGGCAAGGAAGACTGAGCGCTGGAAAGGCCCCCCTCGGGGGCCTTCACGCATCCGCCCCGATGAAAACCGTCATCGCGGTCGACGCGATGGGCGGCGACCACGGTCCGTCGGTCACCGTCCCGGCCTGCCTCGATTTCCTCGCCTCGAATCCCGAAGCCGAGCTGCTGCTCGTGGGCCTGCGGGAGCCGCTCGAGCGGGAATTGGCGCGCGCCCGTTCGCCGCATGCGTCGCGTGCTTCCATCGTCGCGGCCGCTGAAGTCGTCGGCATGGACGAGGACGTGCGCACCGCCATCCGCACCAAGAAGCATTCCTCCATGCGGGTGGCGATCGACCTGGTGAAGGACGGCCGCGCGCAGGCCTGCGTGAGCGCGGGCAACACCGGTGCGTTGATGGGCACCGCCAAGTTCGTGCTGAAGACCCTGCCCGGCATCGACCGGCCGGCCATCTGCGCCGTGCTGCCGACCCGCCGTGGCGGCCAGGTGTACGTGCTCGATCTCGGCGCCAACGCCGATTGCGATCCGCAGCACCTGCTGCAGTTCGCGATCATGGGCGAGACGCTGGTGCGCGAGATGGAAGGCAAGCCCCGTCCCACCGTGGGGCTGCTCAACATCGGCTCCGAGGAGATCAAGGGCAACGAGAGGGTGAAGAAGGCAGGCGAGATGCTGCGCGCGAGCACGCTCAACTTCCACGGCAACGTCGAGGGCGACGACATCTACAAGGGCACCACCGACGTCGTGGTGTGCGACGGCTTCGTCGGCAACGTGCTGCTCAAGACCTCCGAGGGGCTGGCGAAGATGATGGGCGACTTCCTCAAGGAGGAATACGCGCGCGGCCTCATGTCACGGCTGGCCGCGGTGGTGTCGCTTCCGGTCATCCGCCGCTTCCGCCAGCGCGTGGACCATCGCCGCTACAACGGCGCCGCGCTTCTCGGCCTGCGCGGCATCGTCGTGAAGAGCCACGGCTCCGCCGATCGCCTCGCCTTCGCCACGGCGCTGCAGCGCGCCGCCACCGAGGCGAGCCACGGGCTCCTCGATCGCATCGGCGAGCAGGTGGCGAGCGTGCTGGGCCATGCGGCGGCACGGCCCGAGCCGCCGGTGCGCGACCCGCTCAAGGCGGTGAAATGATCCATTCCCGCATCACCGGCACGGGCAGCTACCTGCCCGCCAGGGTGCTCACCAACAAGGATCTCGAAGCGCTCGTCGATACCAACGACGAGTGGATCGTCTCCCGCACCGGCATCCGCGAGCGCCACATCGCCGCCGAGGGCGAATTCACCAGCGACCTCGCCGTGCAGGCCGCGCGCCGCGCCCTCGAAGCCGCGGGCCGCAGGCCCGAGGAGGTGGACCTCATCGTGGTCGGCACGTCCACGCCGGACATGGTGTTTCCCTCGAGCGCCTGCCTCGTGCAGGCCAAGCTCGGCATCACGAAGGGCGCGGCGTTCGACGTGCAGGCCGTGTGCTCGGGCTTCGTCTACGCGCTCGCCACCGCGGATCTCTACGTGCGCGCGGGCAAGAGCCGCTGCGCGCTCGTGCTGGGCGCCGAGGTCTTCTCGCGCATCCTCGACTGGAGCGACCGCGCCACGTGCGTCCTCTTCGGCGACGGCGCCGGGGCGGTCGTGCTGGAAGCGTCGGACCAGCCGGGCATCCTCTCCACGCACCTGCACGCGGATGGATCGCATGCGGGCATCCTGAATACGCCGGGCCATGTCTGCCGCGGCGCGGTCCAGGGGGACCCCACGCTCAAGATGGACGGCGGGGCGGTGTTCAAGCTGGCCGTGCGCGTGCTGGAGGAGAGCGCCCACGAGGCGCTCGGGGCGAACGGGTTGCAGGTGCAGGATATCGACGCCTACATTCCCCACCAGGCCAACGTGCGCATCATCTCGAGCGTCGGGCGCAAGCTCGGCATCGCCGCCGAGAAGTGCATCGTGACCGTCGACCGCCACGCCAACACCTCCGCCGCCTCGGTGCCGCTCGCTCTCGATGTCGCGGTGCGCGACGGTCGCGTGCGACGCGGCGATACGGTGCTGCTGCAGGGCGTGGGCGGCGGGTTCACGTGGGGATCGGTGCTGCTGAAATACTAGGCACGGGGCGCAACAACAGGCGCAAGGCACAAGGCGCAAGAACAAACGCAAGGCGCAGGAAAAGGCTGAAGATACTCAATGCTGGCAATCGTTTTTCCGGGTCAGGGCTCGCAGTCGGTGGGCATGATGCAGGGCTTCGCCAGCCTGGCGGCGATCGAGCGCACGTTCGCCGAGGCGCGCGACATCGCCGGCGTCGACTACGCGCAGATGGTGCGTGAAGGTCCCGCGGAGCTCCTGAACCAGACCGTCAACACCCAGCCGCTGATGCTCGTGGCGGGTGTGGCCTGCTGGCGCGCGTGGCGCGAGCGCGGCGGGCCGATGCCGGCCTTCTTCGCCGGTCACAGCCTGGGCGAATACAGCGCGCTCGTGGCGGCCGAGGCGCTGCGCTTCGAGGAGGCGCTGCCGCTCGTGCGTTTCCGCGCCCAGGCGATGCAGGAAGCCGTGCCCGAAGGCACCGGCGGCATCGCCGCGATCCTCGGCCTCGACGATGCGAAGCTCGCGGAAGTCTGCGCGGAAGCCGCGCAGGGCGAGGTGCTCGAAGCGGCCAACCTCAACTCGCCGGGGCAGGTCGTGGTCGCGGGCCACCGGGCCGCCGTCGAGCGCGGCATGGCGCTCGCGAAGGCGAAGGGTGCCAAGCGCGCGGTGATGCTGCCGATGAGCGCGCCGTCGCACTGCAGCCTGATGAAACCCGCGGCCGACCGGTTGCGCGTGGAGCTGGAGAAGGTCGAGATCCGCCGTCCGGTCGTGCCCGTCGTGCACAACCGTTCCGTGCAGTCGTTCGACGATCCGGCGCACATCCGTAACGCGCTGGTGGAGCAGCTCGACCACCCGGTGCGCTGGATCGAGACCGTGCAGCTCCTCGCGGCGCAGGGCGTCACCCGCATCGTCGAGTGCGGGCCCGGCAAGGTGCTCACCGGGCTTTCGAAGCGCATCGCGGCCGATGCGCAATGCATCGCCATCACCGACACGGCGTCGCTCGAAGCCGCCGCGTCGCAGGGATAGACCATGCTCACCGGACAAGTGGCCCTCGTCACCGGCGCCTCCCGCGGCATCGGCGAGTGCATCGCGCTCGGCCTCGCGAAGGCGGGCGCCACGGTCATCGGCACTTCCACGAGCGAGAAGGGCGCGGACGGCATCTCGCGCGCGATCGCCGAGCATGGCGGCAAGGGTGCGGGGCGCGTGCTGGATGTGCGCGACGCGGCCGCCTGCGCTTCGCTCGTCGAGGCCATCGCGGCGGAATTCGGCGCGGTCTCGATCCTCGTGAACAACGCGGGCGTCACGCGCGACAACCTGCTCGCGCGCATGAAGGACGAGGACTGGGACGAGATCCTCGCCACGAACCTGAAGGCGGTCTTCGTGCTCTCGCGCGCGGTGCTGCGCGGCATGATGAAGGCGCGCGCCGGGCGCATCGTGAACATCACGTCGGTCGTGGGCTATACGGGCAACCCGGGCCAGGCCAATTACGCGGCGGCCAAGGCAGGCATGGTGGGATTCACCAAGTCGCTGGCGCGCGAGGTAGGCAGCCGCAACATCACGGTCAACTGCGTGGCGCCGGGCTTCATCGAAACCGACATGACGCGCGCGCTCGCCGCCGAGCAGGTGAAGAAGCTGGTCGAGACCGTGCCGCTGGGAAGGCTGGGCCGCGTGGACGACATCGCGCAGGCCGTACTCTTCCTGTGCTCGGCGGGCGCGGGCTACATCACCGGTTCCACCGTGCACGTCAATGGCGGGATGTACATGGATTGATGGTAGAATTACGCGCTTTTCCCTGCAGCAAATAAGCCGTCGAAAAGATTTCAAACCACCGAACGAGCCTGGAGAACCTCGATGGAGAACATAGAAGCCCGCGTGCGGAAGATCGTCGCCGAGCAACTCGGAGTCGCCGAGGCCGACATCAAGAACGAGTCGTCCTTCGTCGAGGACCTGGGCGCGGATTCCCTCGACAACGTGGAGCTGGTGATGGCGCTCGAGGAGGAGTTCGAGTGCGAGATCCCCGATGAGGAAGCCGAGAAGATCACGACGGTCCAGCAGGCCATCGACTACGTCAAGAACCACGTCAAGCAGTAACCATTCGGGGCGCCGTCCCCATCGCGCGCGCCGTTCCGTGCCGCGCAGCCAAACATGTCGAAGCGCAGAGTCGTCATAACGGGGCTGGGCGTGGTCTCGCCCATCGGCATCGGCTCGTCCCAGGTTTGGGAGAACGTGCTGAAGGGCGTGAGCGGCGTGGGCCCGATCACGCGGTTCGATGCGTCGCTGCTGCCCACGCGCATCGCGGCCGAGGTGAAGGATTTCAAGGCCTCGGACTGGATGCCGCAGAAGGAAACGCGCCGCTCCGATACGTTCATCCATTACGGGCTCGCGGCCACCCGCATGGCGCTCGATGACGCGCACCTCGCCATCGACGATTCCAACGCCACGCGCGTCGGCGTGAACGTCGGCTCGGGCATCGGCGGGCTGCCGATGATCGAGGACAACATCCGCGAGATGATCGCGAAGGGACCGCGGCGCATCTCGCCCTTCTTCGTGCCCGGGTCGATCATCAACATGGTCGCGGGCCTCATCTCGATCCAGTTCGGCGCCAAGGGGCCGAACGTGTCGATGGTCTCGGCATGCACGACCAGCTCGCATTCGATCGGCGAGGCCGGCCGCATGATCGAGTACGGCGATGCGGACGTGATGATCGCCGGCGGCGCCGAGGCCTGCGTGAATCTCTCCGGCGTGGGCGGCTTCTGCGCGTGCAAGGCGCTCTCGGAGCGCAACGACGATCCCGCGACCGCCTCGCGCCCGTTCGACCGCGACCGCGACGGCTTCGTGCTGGGCGAGGGTGGCGCCATCGTGATCCTCGAGGAGCTCGAGCATGCGAAGGCGCGCGGCGCGCGCATCTATGCGGAGCTCGCCGGCATGGGCATGAGCGCCGACGCGAACCACATCACCGCGCCGGACATGGACGGCCCGAGGCGCGCGATGCTGGGCGCGCTGCGCAATGGCGGCCTCAATGCCGAAGACATCCAGTACGTGAATGCGCACGGCACGTCCACGCCGCTCGGCGATGCCAATGAAACGGCGGCCATCAAGGCGGCCTTCGGCGAGCACGCCTACCGGCTCGCGGTGAACTCCACCAAGTCGATGCACGGCCACCTGCTGGGCGCCGCCGGCGGGCTGGAGGCGCTGCTCACGACACTGGCCGTGTACCACCAGATTTCGCCGCCGACGATGAACATCCTCACGCCGGACCCGGCGTGCGACCTCGACTACGTGCCGAACACCGCCCGCGAGATGAAGATCGAGGCGGCGATGTCGAACTCGTTCGGCTTCGGCGGCACGAACGGCACGCTCGCCTTCAAGCGCTTCCACTGACGCTCACGCTCGTCGATGGCATCGAGGCCGATTCCCTGCCGATCTCGGACCGGGGGCTCGCCTTCGGCGACGGCATCTTCCGCACGCTGCTCGTGCGCGCGGGCCGCCCGCTCAACTGGCGCTGGCACCTCGCACGGCTGCGCGCGGATTGCGCGACGCTCGCGTTGCCGCTGCCGGCCGAAGCGCTGCTCCTGGACGAGCTCGCGCGCGCGGCTCCCGGCGATGCGGTGGCCAAGATCATCCTCACGCGCGGCAGCGCGGGACGCGGGTACGCGATGCCGGCGCACGCCGCCGCACGTCGCATCGTGATGTCCTTCGCGCCGCCCGCCTACCCCGCGGAGCACGCGCGCGACGGCGTCACGGTCCATCGCTGCAGCCTCGTGCTCTCGCAGCAGCCCCGCCTCGCGGGCGCCAAGACGCTCAACCGCCTGGAGAGCGTGCTGGCGCGCAGCGAGTGGAGCGATGCCGCGATCGCCGAAGGGCTGCTCGGCGATGCGGACGGGCGCGTGGTCGAGGGCACCATGAGCAACCTCTTCGTGGTGAGCGCGGGACGCGTGTCGACGCCGGCACTCGGGCGTTGCGGCGTCGTGGGCGCGCAGCGCGAGCGGGTGCGGGAGCTGCTCGGTGCCCGCTGCGAGGAGCGCGACATCGCCTGGAACGCGCTGGAAGAAGCGGACGAGGCTTTCCTCACCAACAGCCTCATCGGCGCATGGCCCATCGCGCGCGTCGCGCATCGGCAATGGGCACCGGGCGCCGTCACGCGGGAAGTGCAGGCGCTTCTCGCCGAGCAGGATGCGCGCGCTTAAGTCCCTTTTCCTCGCCGCGCTCCTGGCCGTCGCGGCCGCGGCGGGATGGCTTTGGTGGTTCGCGACCCATCCGCTGGACCTGCCGCGCACGCCGTTCGATTTCACCGTGCACAGCGGCTCGGGGATCAAGACGCTCTCGCGGCAGCTTTCGCGCGAGGGCCTCTTCCGCGAGGGCGAAAGCTTCTGGATCGTGGCGCGCCTGCTCGGCCGCGTGCCCACGATCCAGGCCGGCACGTACCGGCTCGAGCAGCCGATCACACCGCTGGAGCTGCTGGAGAAGCTGCGCCGCGGCGACGTGCAGCTGATCGAGATCCTGTTCGTCGAGGGCACGACGCTGCGCCAGTGGCTGGCGGCGCTCGCCGGGGAGCCGCAGGTCAAGCGCACGCTCGAAGGCGGCGAGGCGCAACTGCGCGCCGCGCTCGGCATCGCCGAGCCTTCCGCCGAGGGCTGGTTCTTTCCCGATACCTATCGCTTCGCGCCCGGCGTGGCCGATCTCGAGATCCTCAAGCGGGCGCATGCGGCGATGACGAAGAAGCTCGCGGAGGCCTGGGCCGCGCGCGATCCGGAGCTGCCGCTCGCGACACCCTACGAAGCGCTCACGCTCGCATCCATCGTCGAGAAGGAAACCGCCGTGGCCGCCGAACGGCCGCTGGTGGCGTCCGTGTTCGTGAACCGGCTGCGCCGCGGCATGCGCCTGCAGACCGATCCCACGGTGATCTACGGCCTGGGCGAGGCCTACGACGGCAACATCCACAAGAAGGATCTCCTCGCGGACACGCCGTGGAACACGTACACGCGCGACGGGCTGCCGCCCACGCCGATCTCGATGCCGGGGCTGGGCGCGCTGCAGGCCGCCGTGCAGCCCGCACACAGCGACTGGCTGTACTTCGTGGCGCGCGGCGACGGCACGCACCAGTTCTCGCGCACGCTCGAGGAGCACAATCGCGCCGTGGCGAAATACCAGCTTCACCGATGACGCGCGGCAAGCTGATCACCGTCGAGGGCATCGACGGCGCGGGCAAGTCCTCGCACCTCGAGTTCCTGCGCGAGCGCGTCGCTGCGCGCGGGCAGCAGGTGCTGCTCACGCGCGAGCCGGGCGGGACGCCCTTCGGCGCACGGCTGCGCGAGGTGGTCCTGCACCATCCCACCTCGGCGCTCGCCGAGGCGCTCGCGATGTTCGCCGACCGTGCGGCGCATGTGGAGGCGCAAATCGAGCCGGCGCTCGCGTCCGGGCGCTGGGTCATCTGCGACCGCTTCAGCGATTCCACGTACGCATACCAGTGCGGCGGCCGGGGCCTCGATCGCGACGTCGTGGTGGCGCTGGAGCGGCTGGCACACCCGGGCCTGCAGCCGGACGCGACGTTCCTGTTCGACCTCGATCCCGCCACCGCCCGCGAGCGGCAGGCCGAACGCGCCGCCGCGAGCGATGCGTTCGAAAGCCGCGGGCTCGACTACTTCGTGCGGGTGCGCAACGCCTACCTTGAGCGAGCGCGCGAGCACGCGGCGCGCATCCGCGTGATCGACGCGT
>DATMJE010000096.1:0-10155 GCA_035553995.1 Usitatibacter sp.
TGCGGCGAGCGCGGCCGCGACCTGGCCGGTGAAGATCGCCAGCGGGAAATTCCACGGACTGATGCACACGACCGGGCCCAGCGCAGGATTCGCCTCGTCGTCGAGCCGCGTGCGCGCCTGGTGGGCGTAGTAGCGCAGGAAATCCACGGCCTCGCGCACCTCCGAAACCGCGTTGGCGAGCGTGCGGCCGGCCTCGCGCACGATGAGCCCCAGTAATTGCGGCATCTCGCGCTCGAGACGCGTTGCGGCCTCCTCGAGGCGCGCGGCGCGATCCGCCGGAGCAACCCGGGACCACGAAGCAGCGGCCGCATCAGCCGTGGCCAGCGCGCGATCCACGTCGGCTTCGGTCGCCTCGGCGCACGTGCCGACCACGTCGTCGCGCTGCGCAGGATTGCGCACCGGCTCGCCGGCGGCATCCTGCGCACCGTCCGGCGCTGCATGCCACGCGCGCGACGCCGACTGCGCGAGCGGCGCAGCGAGCGACGCAAGCACCGCCTCGTCCGCGAGGTCCAGGCCCTGTGAATTCGTGCGCAAGGGTGCGAAGAGCGCCCCGGGCAGCGGGATGCGCGGGTGCGGCGCGCCGAGCTCGCCCTCCTCGCGGCCCGCCCGTTCGACCGCCTCGACGGGACTCTCGACCAGCGTCGCGACGGGCACGTCCGGATCGGCGATGCGATTGATGAACGACGTGTTCGCGCCATTCTCCAGCAGCCGCCGCACCAGGTAGGCCAGCAGCGTCTCGTGCGTCCCCACCGGCGCGTAGATGCGGCACGGGCGGCCCAGCCCGCCTTCGCGCTCGGATGGGACCACCTGCTGGTAGAGCGGCTCGCCCATGCCGTGCAGGCACTGGAACTCGTATTGCCCGGACCGCCACGCACCCGCCATGCGATAGATCGTCGCGAGGGTCTGCGCGTTGTGCGTGGCGAACTGCGGATAGACCGCATCGCCGCTCGCGAGCAGGCGCCGGGCGCACGCGATATAGGCGACGTCGGTGTGCGCCTTGCGCGTGAAGACCGGATAGTCCGCGAGGCCTTCGACCTGCGTGCGCTTCACTTCCGCATCCCAGTACGCGCCCTTCACCAGCCGCACCATGAGGCGGCGCCGCGTGCGCCGCGCGAGGTCGGTCACGAAGTCGATCACGAAGGGCGCGCGCTTCTGGTAGGCCTGCACGACGAAGCCGACGCCCTGCCAGCCTTCGAGCGCCGGCTCCGCGCACAGCGCCTCGAGCAGGTCCAGGGAGGGCTCCAGCCGCTCGGATTCCTCGGCATCGATGTTGATGCCGATGTCGCATTCCCGCGCCATGAGCACGAGCTTTCGCAGCCGCGGATAGAGCTCCGCCATGAGGCGCTCGCGCTGCTGCGGCACGTAACGCGGATGCAGCGCCGAGAGCTTGATCGAGATGCCCGGTCCTTCGAGCACGCCGCGCCCGGCCGCTGCCGTGCCGATGGCCTCGATCGCGCGCTCGTACGCGGTGTTGTAGCGCGCGGCGTCCTCCCCCGTCATCGCCGCCTCGCCCAGCATGTCGTACGAGTAGCGGAAGCCGAGCGCTTCGAGCCGGCGCGCGTGGTCGAGGGCTTCGCCGATGGTCTCGCCCGCCACGAACTGCCGGCCCATGAGGCGCATGCCGACGTCGACGGCCTTGCGCACCACCGGCTCGCCCAGCCGCGTGGTGGCGCGGCCCAGCGCGCTGGCGAGCCGCGTCTCGTCATGGGTGGCCACCAGCCTGCCGGTGACCACGAGGCCCCACGCGGCCGCGTTCACGAACGGCGACGGGCTGCGGCCCACGTGCGCACGCCAGTCGCCGCGGCCGATCTTGTCGCGGATCAGCGCATCGCGTGTCGCGACGTCCGGAATGCGCAGCAGCGCCTCGGCGAGGCACATGAGTGCCACGCCCTCGTCGCTCGAAAGCGAGAACTGCTGCAGCAGTCCCTGCACGAGGCTTTCGCGGCCGCTGCCGAAGTCGCGCCCGCGCAGGCCTTCCACGAGGCGCGTTGCGAGCGCGCGAACCTCGGCGTCATCTGCGGGGGCGAGGCGTGCCTGCGGCAGCAGCGCGGCGATGCAATCGCGCTCGGGCGGGCGGCGCGCCGTGGTGATCGCGCGTCGCAGCTCCGGCCGCGGCGGGGCGTTCTCGCCGAAGCGCTCGAAGGGACGTCCGGCCGTGGTCGTGGCCAACGAGGCGCGAGAGCTCAGTAGCTCTTGCCCGACGTCCCGGTGGTGCCGCCCGGCTGGTCGATGCCGCGGCGGCGGTCGTTCTCGGCCTGGATCTCCTTCACCGTGGAGTTGTACTCGTCGATCGCGCCATTCGCGGCCTTCTCGTTCTCCTTGATCATGGCGCGACGCTCCTCCACGTAGGCCGTGATGCAGTTCTTGTACTTGTCGACATCGGCCTGGAAGCGCTTGCGCACGCTCTCGTCCTGCATCATCACGCGGCCGGGCATCTCGGGCTTCGGCTCGCACTTGTGCTTGGGCACTTCGCTGCTCGCCTGGGCGAGGGCCCAGCCGGGCGCCGCGGCGAGCGCGGCCGCGATGAGAAGGTGTTTCATGGGAAAGCCTTTCGGTGGAATTTCGGGGCGGTCAGATTAACTCACTTCGACGTCTTCGCCGCTTCCGCGAGCTCCGCGCAGAAGGCGGCCATTGCGGAGGGGCAGCTCTCCCTGGCGCGCGAGTAGACGTCGGGCCGGTCGTCGGCAGCGCCCGGGCTCTTCACGTGCCGGATCACGAACGCCTTGTATTCGGGATCCTTCCCCACGGCGGCACCCAGCTGCTCCGGCTGCTTCCAGTCCACCATGATCCGCATGAGCGCTTCGGTGAACTGCGCATCCACGGGCGGCGCGTCGCACTGGCGGTAATCGCGCCACGCCTTCTCGAGCTGGCCCCACGTGACGACGTTGTCGAGCGCCTTGGCGGCCGCGGCGACGTCGGCCTTCGTGCAGGCCCTGTCCTCGGCGTGCACGCCGGCGGCAAGGATGAGCGTCGCAAGGCCGAGGGCGAGGCGACGCGGCCGCATGCTACGCAGCCATCCCGGGACGTCGCCCGGACGCTTCGAGCCGCGCACGCACGCTGCGCGCAATGCCGGCCGCATCGAGCCCGCAATCCGCGAGCAGGGTTGCCGGATCGCCGTGCTCGACGAAATGGTCGGGCAATCCGAGCATGGTGACGGGTGTGGCGACACCTTCCGCCGCGAGCGCTTCGGCCACCGCGGAGCCCGCCCCGCCCATGACCACGTTCTCCTCGACCGTCACCAGCAGCTTGTGGGTGGCAGCGAGCCTCAACACCAGCTCGCGATCGAGCGGCTTCACGAAGCGCATGTTCACGACGGTAGCGTTGAGCTGCGCGCCCGCTTCCAGCGCGGGCGCCACCATCGAGCCGAAGGCGAGGATCGCGACACCCTTGCCCTCGCGCCGGACCTCGCCACGGCCCACGGGCAGCGCCTGCATCGCATGCACGATCTCGGCGCCCGGCCCGGTGCCGCGCGGGTAGCGCACGGTGCTCGGTCCCGGCAGCGTGAAGCCGGTGTAGAGCATCTGCCGGCACTCGTTCTCATCCGCGGGCGCCATCACCGTGAGGTTCGGGATGCAGCGCAGGAACGAGTGGTCGAACGCTCCGTGGTGCGTGGGCCCATCCGCGCCCACGAGGCCGCCGCGATCGAGCGCGAACACCACCGGCAGGTTCTGCAGCGCCACGTCGTGGATGAGCTGGTCGTAGGCGCGCTGCAGGAACGTGGAGTAGATCGCGACCACCGGGCGCAGCCCCTCGACGGCGAGCCCCGCGGCGAACGTGACGGCATGCTGCTCGGCGATGCCCACGTCGAAGTAACGATCCGGGAATTCCTGCGAGAAGCGCACCAGGCCCGAGCCCTCGCGCATGGCGGGCGTGATGCCGATGAGCCGCGAATCGAGCCGCGCCATGTCGCACAGCCACTCGCCGAAGACCTGCGTGTAGGTGGGGCGCGGCTTCGCGTTCGCGGCGGGCTTCGCCTTCACGATGCCGACACCCGGGTCGAACTTGCCGGGGCCATGGTAGGCGATGGGGTCTTCCTCGGCGAGCTTGTAGCCCTGGCCCTTGCGCGTCACCACGTGCAGGAATTGCGGGCCCTCGAGCCGCTTCACGTTCTCGAGCGTGTCGAGCAGGACGTCGAGGTTGTGGCCGTCGACGGGGCCGGTGTAGTTGAAGCCGAATTCCTCGAAGAGCGTGGAAGGCGTGAGCATGCCCTTGGCGTGCTCCTCGAATTTCTTCGCCAGCCCCTTCACGGTCGGCGTGATCGACAGCACCTTCTCCGCGGTCTTCTTGGTGGCGGCGTAGAAGCGGCCCGACATCAGCTTCGCGAGGTAATTGTTGAGCGCGCCGACGTTCTCCGAGATCGACATGTCGTTGTCGTTCAGCACGACGATCACCTTGGCGCCGGTCTGCTCGGCGTTGTTGAGCGCCTCGAAGGCCTCGCCCGCGGTCATCGCGCCATCGCCGATCACGGCGACCACGTTGCGCGGCACCTTCTGGATCGCCGCGGCCACGGCCATGCCGAGGGCGGCGGAGATCGAGGTGGACGAGTGCGCGGTCCCGAACGTGTCGTACTCGCTTTCCTCGCGCCGCGGGAAGCCCGCGATGCCGCCCTTCTGCCGCAGGCGCCGCATGCCTTCGCGCCGGCCGGTGAGGATCTTGTGGCCGTAGGTCTGGTGGCCCACGTCCCAGATGAGGCGGTCCTGCGGCGTGCGGAAGACGTAGTGCAGCGCGATGGTGAGCTCGACGGTGCCGAGGTTCGACGAGAGGTGCCCGCCGGTGGAGGAAACCGACTCCACGAGAAAGGCGCGCAGCTCCGTCGCGAGCTGCGCGAGCTCCTTGCGATCGAGGCGGCGCAGGGCCGAGGGGTCTTCGATCGTCTCCAGCAGGGGATAGGCGGTCATCGAGGGCATTCTAACGCCGGCGCTGGACGATGAAATCGGCCAGCTCCCGCAGGCGGCCGGCGCAGGTGTCGAAGGTGGAGAGGGCAGCCTGCGCGTCGGCCAGCAGCTCGGCGGCGAAGCGCCTCGCTTCCGGCAGGCCCAGCAGGCTCGTGTAGGTGGGCTTGCCCGCGGCCTTGTCCTTGCCCGCGGTCTTGCCGAGGCTGCTCGCGTCGCCCTCCTCGTCGAGGATGTCGTCCACGACCTGGAAGGCGAGGCCCACGCACTTCGCATAGCGATCGAGGCGCTCGAAGGATTCGCGGGGGAGCGCCTCGCCGCACTGTGCGCCCATCAGCACCGAGGCACGGATGAGCGCCCCGGTCTTGAGGATGTGCATGTACTCGAGCTCGGGGAGCGTGAGGCTCTTGCCGACCGCATCGAGATCGATCGCCTGGCCGCCCGCCATGCCGCCCGCGCCGCATGCGAGCGCGAACTGGTGGATCATGCGCACCTGGTCCTCGGGCCGCTCGGTGAGGTGGTACTCGGCGAGGAGCTGGAAAGCGAGGCTCTGCAGCGCGTCTCCCGCGAGCAGTGCCGTGGCCTCGTCGAACTCGACGTGGCACGTGGGCTTCCCCCGGCGCAGGATATCGTCGTCCATGCACGGCAGGTCGTCGTGGATGAGCGAATACGCATGCACCATCTCGACCGCCGCCGCAACGATCCGCACGCGGTCCGCCGCGGCGCCGGTCACCTCGCCCGCGGCGTACACCAGCATCGCGCGCACGCGCTTGCCGCCACCCAACGTGGAGTAGCGCATGGCATCGTGCAGCCGCGTGGGCGCCACGTGTGCCGCCGGCAGCAGCTCCGAGAGCGCCGTTTCCGTGGCCGCGGCGACCTCGCGCGACCACGACTGGAAATCGGGACCGCTCACCGGGAATCCGGGTTGAAGTCCCGCAGCGTCTCGCCATCGAGGATGGCGATGCGCGCCTGCGCATCCGAGAGCTTCGATTCGCAGAACCGCAGCAGCTCCGCACCGCGCTGGTAGGCCGCGAGCGATTCCTCGAGGGGAAGCCGGCCATCTTCCATGCGGCCGACGAGGGCTTCGAGCTCCTCCAGGGCCTTCTCGAACGTGAGCGCGGGGACGTCGGGGGGGGTGGGATTCGCTGCCATGGGGGGAGGATCGGGAGGGGGATTGCCCGTGTAACGATGGATTTTACACGAAGGTCTTGAAAATTAAGGAAACTCGCCCCAGAATAATCAGTCATGTAGTACGGATGTCGGGACGGAGCTGCAGAGTTAAAAGCTAGCTGACTCGATTAGCCCGCTTATTGTTTTCATCTTCCCTTTATAGGGGGTGCGGATAATGACGGATCTGGCGAGCCAGCGTGCGCTGTCGCGGACTTCTCCCCATCTGCCGCTTTCGTGGTATTTCGACCCGAAAGTCGCGGCAGCCGAGCAGCGCTTCCTCTTCGAGCAGGGTCCCGGTTACGTGGGCCACGTGCAGATGGCGCCCAACGAGGGCGACTATCGCGTGCTCGACTGGCGCTCCAACGGCGGGTGGACGCTGGTGAATGCGAAGGGCGGCCACAATCTCGTCTCCAACGTCTGCCGCCACCGGCAGGCGATCATGCTGAAGGGCGAAGGCCAGCTTCCGGGCGGCACCATCACCTGCCCGCTGCACCGCTGGAGCTACGACGCCGAGGGCAAGCACCTCGGGGCGCCCCAATTTCCCGACCACCCCTGCCTGGACCTTCCGCGCTGCGGGCTGCAGAACTGGAACGGCCTTCTCTTCAAGGGGCATCGCAGCATCGCGCGCGACCTCGCGCGGCTGGGTGTGGCGAAGGAGCTCGATTTCTCGGGCTACCAGCTCCACAAGGTCGAGACGGTCGAGTACGACTTCAACTGGAAGACCTTCATCGAGGTCTACCTCGAGGATTACCACGTGGGACCCTTCCATCCGGGCCTCGGCCGCTTCGTCACCTGCGACGACCTGCGATGGGAATTCGGCGACTGGTACAGCGTGCAGACGGTCGGCGTGAACCAGGCGCTCGGCAAGCCCGGCTCGCCGGTCTACAAGGCGTGGCACGACCAGGTGCTCAGGTTCCGCAATGGCGAGGCGCCTGCGCACGGCGCGATCTGGCTCACGTACTACCCGAACGTGATGGTGGAGTGGTATCCGCACGTGCTCGTGGTGTCTTCGCTGTATCCGCGCGGCCCCGAGAAGTGCCTGAACGTGGTGGAGTTCTACTATCCGGAGGAGATCATCCTCTTCGAGCCGGAATTCATGGCCGCGCAGCAGGCGGCCTACCACGAGACCGCGAAGGAAGACGAGGAGATCTGCGTGCGCATGACCGAGGGCCGGCGCGCGCTGCTGCTCGACGGGCGCGAGGAGCACGGTCCCTACCAGTCGCCGATGGAAGACGGCATGGCCCACTTCCACGAGTTCGTGCAGCGCGAGATTTCGCAGCACGTTTGACGGGATTCGCGCCTGGCTCTGTCGCCCCGGCGTAGGCCGGGGCCCAATCCTGGGTAATTGGATTCCCGCCTTCGCGGGAATGACGTTCAGTCGTCGAACTCGTGCACCACCGCGTAGAGCGTCGCGAACGTGTGCTGCGAAAAATCCTTGTGCAGGGCTTCGTAGTCCTCCGCGCGCTCGGGCTCGTCCTGCTTGCCCTTGCGGATCTCGTACCAGCGCCGCTGGATCAGCTCGCGCACCGGATGAGAGGGCATCGCGGGCCGGCGCAATGCGGAGCTGGTGCCGGAGAACAGGCGGCGCTTGAGCGTCACGTCCGCCGACGAGATCTTGAAGAGCTTCGTCAGCATGTTCGACGTGGCGCCGTGGCGGATGAAGAACTCGAGCTGGCGTGAGCGCTTGGTGAGGTAATCGACCTGGCGAAGGCCGTGCTCGAGGGAACCGGCGTCGATCTGCACCGCGACGCGCGGCTCCGGCATTTCCGAGAGGCGAACCAGCTCCGCGGAAGACAGCGCCTGCAGCTCGGCGACCTGCTCCTCGGTGAACCCTTGCGGGACCGGCTGGCGCTCCGCGGCGCCGGCCTGGAGCTCCTTGATCAGGTGCGCCAGTACCAGCAGCCGCAACTGGTGGTCACGGATGACAAACATCGGGTTACCTCCGCTGCGACACCGCTCCCGCACGCTTATCGTTGTGGCGCAAAAATGCATCCGCGCCGGGGCGAAGTCAACCCGAAATTCGTGCCGCGCTGGGCGCGTAAATCCCCGCCGTGCGCGGCACCGAACTTGCTGTCAATCCTCTTCGTGCGCGAGCTTGAACTGCGACTGCAGGTTCTGCTGCACCTGCGGCGGCACCGGCGCGTAATGGCTGAACTCGATCGTGTATGCGCCCTGCCCGCCGGTGACGGAGCGCAGGCGCGATTGATAATCCGCGATCTCCGATAGCGGCACCATGCCCTTGATCGACATGAGGTCGCCGCCCGTGGACTCGGTGCCGGTGACCTGGCCGCGCTTGCCCGAGATGTCGGATGTGAGATCGCCCACGAAGCGATCCGGCGCGGTGATCTCGATGTTCACGATCGGCTCGAGGAGGATCGGCGTGGCCTTGAGCACCGCGTCGATCACCGCCTTGCGTCCCGCGGTCACGAACGCGATCTCCTTGGAATCGACCGCGTGGCTCTTGCCGTCGTAGACGATGACGCGCACGTCCTCCACCGGATAGCCGGCGATGACGCCCTGGTCGAGAGCCTGCTTCACGCCCTTCTCGACCGCGGGGATGAACACCGTCGGGATCACGCCGCCCTTCACCTGGTCGACGAACTCGAATCCCGTGCCGCGCGTGAGCGGCTCCACCTTGAGGAACACCTCGCCGAACTGGCCCGCGCCGCCCGTCTGCTTCTTGTGGCGGCAGTGGCCCTCGGAGCGGCGCGTGATGGTCTCGCGATACGGGATCTTCGGCGGCTTCACGCTCACGTCGAGCTTGTACTGCTGCTGCATCTTCTCGAGCTTGGTGCGCATGTGGAGATCGCCCAGCCCGCGCAGCACGGTCTCGTGCGTCGTCGGATGGCGCTCGATCCAGAGGCACGGATCCTCGACTTCCAGCTTGTGCAGCACCTCGAAGAGCCGCTGCTCGTCACCCTTCTTCTTGGTCTCCACGGCGATGGAATGCATCGGCGTGGGGAAGTCGAGCGAGCGCAGCCGGATGTGATCCTCGTCGTGCGAATCGTGCAGCACGGCGTTGAACTCGATCTCGTCGATCTTGGCCACCGCGCCGATGTCGCCGGGAACCAGCGCATCGACCTCGACGTATTCCTTGCCCTGGAGCTGGTAGATATGCCCGGTCTTGAAGGCGCGCTTGCCTTCGCCGATGTAGAGCTGCGTGTCCTTGGTGATCGTGCCCTGGTGGACGCTGAACACCGCGACCTTGCCCACGTACGGGTCCATGATGATCTTGAAGACGTGGGCGAGGACGTGCTTGCTGGCGTCCTCCTCGGCGTGGAATTCCTCCTCGGTGCCGTCGTCGTTCACGCGGATGAAGGGCGGCGGGTTGCCCTCGGTCGCGTTGGGGGCGAGCTTGGCGAGGATGTCGAGGAACTCCATCACGCCCGCGCCGGTGCGCGCGGAGGTGAAGCACACGGGAACCAGGTGCCCTTCGCGCAGCGCCTTCTCGAAAGGCGCATGCAGCTGCTCGGGCGAAAGCTCGGAGCCCTGCTCGAGGTACAGCGCCATCAATTCCTCGTCGACCTCGACCACCTGGTCGATGATCGCGGAGTGCGCTTCCTTCACGCTCGAGAAATCGGAATCGCCGTCGGGATTGAAGAAGCAGTCGACGACATCCTTGCGGCCGTGGGCCGGCAGGTTGATCGGCAGGCACTCGCGGCCGAAGACCTCCTGGATGCGGGCGAGGAGTGCGGCGAGGTCGATGTTCTCGGCATCGATCTTGTTGATGAGGATCATCCGGCAGAGCTTGCGCCTGCCTGCGGCGCGCATCATGCGCGTGGTGTTGAGCTCGATGCCGGTCTGCGCGTTGATGACGATGACGGCGGTCTCGACGGCTGCGAGCGCCGCGATCGATTGCCCGGCGAAATCCGGCATGCCGGGCGTATCGATGAGGTGGACGTGGATGCCCTTGAACGGAAAGTTGACGAGGCTCGAGTTGAGCGAGTGGCCGTAGGTTTTCTCGAGGGAATCGAAGTCGCAGACCGTGCTGCCGCGCTCCGTGCTTCCCATCGCGCCGATCACTCCGGCTTTCCACAGCAGGGCCTCGGTCAGGAGGGTTTTACCGGCCCCGCCGTGGCCCGCTAGGGCCACG
>DATMJE010000097.1:0-11935 GCA_035553995.1 Usitatibacter sp.
TGCTTGGTCGCCTCGCCCGAGCGCTCGGCGAGCCTCTGCACCTCTTCCGCGACCACCGAGAATCCGCGTCCCGCTTCTCCCGCGGACGCCGCCTGGATCGCCGCGTTCAGCGCGAGCACGTTGGTCTGTTCCGTGATGTCCGAGATGAGCTCGACGATCTCGCCGATCTCCTGCGACGATTCGCCCAGGCGCTTGATGCGCTTGGACGTCTCCTGGATCTGCTCGCGGATGTCGTTCATGCCGGAGATCGAGTTCTGCACCGCGAGCCGTCCCTTGTCGGAGGCGGCAAGCGAGCGCTGCGCGACGCGCGCTCCTTCCTCGGCCGTCGACGAGACCTCGGAAATCGACCGCGAAACCTGGAGAACCTGCGAGGTCGTGTCCTCGATCTCGCGCGACTGGCGCTCGGCGGCGTCCAGGAGCTCGGTGGAGATCGATTGCGCGTGCGCGGTCTTCTGCGTCACCTGTTGCGCGGCGTTGTTCACGCCGGTCACCAGGGTCCGCAGCTCTTCCACCGTGTAGTTCATCGAGTCCGCGATGGCGCCCGTGATGTCCTCGGTCACCTGCGCACGGATGGTGAGGTCGCCGTCGGCGAGGTCGCCCATCTCGTTCAGGAGGCGAAGGATGGCCTCCTGGTTACGCTTGTTCTCCGACTCGGCATCCGCCGCGCGGCGGCGCGTGTCGGCGAGGAACACCATCGCCGTGACCGCGAGCACCACCACCAGCAAGGCGCCCATCACGATCACCGCGACCAGCGTCGCCACCGGCTTCTCGGCCTGCAGGGCCGTCTGCAGCCTGGCCACGCCCGACTGCAGCTGCTCGCTGGAGGTCACGAGGCGCGCACCGGCCTGCCGTGCCGACACCAGCTTCTGCAGCTCGCGCAGGATGGGGCTCACGTTCTGCTCGAACGCGCCGAACTGCTTCTTGAGCTCCGCCAGCTTCGCGCGCGTCTCGGCATCGCGCACCGGGGTGAGGCCGAGCGCTTCGCTGCCGTTCTCGAGGCCGCGGACCAGCTCGCGCATGTCGTTGGTGTCCTTGCCGATGAGGAACGGGACTTCCGGATCGATCGTCTCCGAGCCGAGGATCTCCGCCGAGCCGCGCCCCAGGCGCTCCGCGAGGAACGTGAGGCGGGTGGCGCGCAGCACCTGTGCCGGCGGCGAGCCGCCCTGGCCCATGAGGCTGGTGAGCTCCTGCGAAAGGGTCGCCATCTCTTCGGCGCCCGAGCGCAGCTCCGCGATGTTCTTCGACAGCGCGAGCAAGTCCTTCTGGGCGCCGAGGATGGCCGTGGCCGATGCCTGGCTCTGCGGCCAGCTCTTGGCGAGCTCGCCGATGGAAGCGCGGGTGTCTTCGCTGTTGCCGGCCGCGGGAAGATCGACGCCGAAGGCGGTGCCGCCGTTCTGCAGGATGTTGAGGTAGCTCGCGAAATCGTCGCGGCTGCCCTGCAGCTGCGGGAACGCCGCGGCCTGGCCGCGTGCGGCAAGCCCCGAGGCCTTTGCCAGGCGCTGCGTGTGGAACTGCATCTGCGAGGCGATGGTGAGGTACGTCGAGCTGCGCGTGCGCTGCACGGTGTCCTGATAGACCAGGACGCCGGTGGCGACCAGCAGCACCGCCGCAACCGCGCCCAGCACCTGCATCTGCTGGGTGACCGGCTTGTGGCCGATGAATGGTGCGCGGAACGTCGCGAGCGACCAGCCTTCCGCCTTCGCGGGGCGCCGCACCGCTTCGGCGGCGTTGCGCGCGGCAGAGCCGGTGCGCGTGATCGGCCCTTCGGCGGCTGGAACGTTGGTCATGGTCGCCGTTCCCAGCGGCGGCCGCGACGGGGCCTTGGTCTTCGGCGCATTGAAGCGCTTGAAATACTCCCCGATCGAGAATCGGGTCTTGACGGCTTGTGCTTTCGCCATTTCGTTGCTCTCCCTATGCGCCTACTTCGAGGAAACGCTGCTCTCGCACCAGGGCGGGCAGATCCAGCTCGGTCCAGCGGGTACCGCCCGCGTCCGTGAAGGTGCCGCCCACCCATGGGGCAGCGCCTGCGGGGCGCGGTGCGGCGTTGAATTGTTCGGGGTTGCGCAGCCCGAGCATCCGCGAGACCAGCAGCCCCGCGCCCGCCACGAGGCGGTCGGAGATGAGGATCACGCGGCGCTCCATGCCCGAGCCGGTCGGGTCACCGCCCTGGAAGGCGGCGAAATCGATGATGCTGTGCAGGTTGCCGCGGACGTTCGCGACCCCGCGGAACCACGAATGCGTGAGCGGCACCGGCACCGATGCGGGCACCGGAATGACCTCGCTCACCTCGTGGAGGGCCACGAACCAGTTCTCGCCGCCGACCTGGAAGCCGAGCTTCGAGGCGACCGCGGTGCGGCTGTTGGCGGCGGTGCGCAGCCGCTCCGCGACGGAGAGCTGGAATTCGCGCAGGCCGGTGCGGCGAGCCATCGTCTTCTCCTGCCTAGCCCAGCGCCTTGATCTTCTCGAGCAGCTCGCTCTCGGAGACCGGCTTGGTGACGTAATCCTTCGCACCCTGGCGCAGGCCCCAGATCTTGTCCGTCTCCTGGTCCTTCGTGGTGCAGATGATCACGGGAATGTGCTTGGTCTTTTCCTCGCGCGTGATGGCGCGCGTGGCCTGGAAGCCGTTCAGCCCCGGCATCACCACGTCCATGAGGATGAGGTCGGGCTGCTCCTTCTTCGCCCGCTCGATCGCGTGCTCGCCGCTGTCGACGAGCAGCACCTCGTAGCCCCGCTTCTTCAGCAGGGTGTCCATGAAGGCACGCTCGGTGGGGGAATCGTCCACCACCATGATCTTCTTGATGGGCATGATCGCGGTCACTCCTGAAGTCTTCGTGTTGTGGTTGTCGATCGTCACGCGGGGCTGCGCTGCGCGAGGTGCGCCTGGACCGCCTTCAACAGGCTTTCCTTGGTGAAGGGTTTGGTCAGGTACTCGTCGGAACCGACCATGCGCCCGCGCGCACGGTCGAAGAGACTGTCCTTGGAGGAGAGCATGATCACCGGGGTCTCGCGGTGCCGCGAGCTCTTCTTGATCAGTGCGCAGGTCTGGTAGCCATCCAGCCGCGGCATCATGATGTCGACGAAGATGAGATCCGGCGCATGGTCGGCGATCTTCGCCAACGCGTCGAATCCGTTCTCGGCGAGGATCACCTGGCAGCCGGCCTGCATGAGGAAGATCTCGGCGCTACGCCGGATCGTGTTGCTGTCGTCGATGACCATCACGCGCACGCCCGTGAGGTTCCTGGAATCCGCCACTCTTGCCCTCGAGGTTCTTGGCCGTGGCGCGTGAAGCGTCGCAGTGCGCGGCGCCGCGCCGTGGGTTACGTCTCCCTGAAATCCGTACCCGCGGCCATCTAATAATCGATACTGAGATTATGCCCTTTATTTAAGCGAAACAAGCGCTAATCGGACCCTTTTCATCCCTTTTGGCATGATATGGGCCAACCGGAACGGGGGCCTAGAACTCCACCATTTCGAAATCTTCCTTGCGCGCTCCGCACTCGGGGCAGCACCAGCCGGCGGGGATGTCCTGCCACCGCGTTCCGGGCGGGATGCCGTCCTCGGGCCAGCCCTCCGCCTCGTCGTAGATATAGCCGCAGGCGAGGCAACGCCAGGTCTTGTAGGCGGCAGGGGCGGGAGCGCTGGAGGGCATGGGCGAAAACGGGTGGGTGATAGAATCGCGGATGCGCGCTCAGCCGAAAGTGCATGCCGCCGGCCCTTGCGCGCGATCGGGGCCGGATTGCAAGTGTAATCCCGTAGCCGCGCCTGGCGTCCCCCGATGAACGACCCCGCACCCTCCCTTCCCGCCGTCCTCACGTTCGCCGCGACCGATCCGACCAGCGGCGCGGGCCTCCAGGCCGACCTCCTCGCGCTCGCGAGCATGGGGTGCTATCCGCTGTCCGTCGTCACCGCGATCACGGTGCAGGACACGGCCGGGGTGGAATCCTTCCAGCCGATCGATGCCGACTGGGTCGCGGACCAGGCGCGCTGCATCCTCGAGGACATGCCCGTCGCCGCCTTCAAGATGGGCATGCTGGGATCGACCGAGATCGTCACGATGGTGGCCGAGGTCGTCTCCGACTATCCCGACATCCCGCTGGTGCTCGATCCGGTGCTCGCCTCGGGCCGCGGCGACGAGTTCGCGGGCGAGGACATGCTCGCGGCCATTCGCGAGCTGCTGGTGCCGCAGAGCACGCTCGTCACGCCCAACATCATGGAGCTGCGCCGCCTCGCCTGTGCCGAGGACGACGAGGACAGGGGGCTCGCGGAGTGCGCGCAGAAGCTGCTGGAGAGCGGCTGCGAGTACGTCCTCGTGACGGGCACCCACGATTCGACCCCCGAGGTCGTGAACACGCTCTACCACCGCGGCGGCGTGCTGCGCGCGGACAGCTGGCAGCGGCTCCCGGGCAGCTACCACGGCTCGGGCTGCACGCTGTCGGCGGCGCTGGCGGCCAACCTCGCGCGCGGCCTCGAGATCGGCGACGCGGTCTACGAAGCGCAGGACTACACGTGGCACGCGCTGGCGCATGCCTTTCGCCCCGGCATGGGCCAATACCTGCCCGACCGGCTGTTCTGGGCCCGCGAGTCGCAGGAAGAAAGCGACGACGAAGCGTGAGCCGCGCGCCCCGTCGCACGCTGCGCGGCCTCTACGCCATCACGCCGGAGACCCGCGATACGCAGGACCTGGTGGCGCGCGCCGAAGCGTGCCTCGCGGGCGGGGCAGCCGCGCTGCAATATCGCGCCAAGGGCCTTTCGCCCGCCGCGGCGCTCGAGCAGGCGCAGGCGCTTGCAGCCGCCTGCCGCCGCCACGGCGCGCTCTTCATCGTGAACGATTCGCTGGAGCTCGCGCGGGCGACCGCGGCCGATGGCGTGCACCTGGGCCGCGACGATGGCGATCCCGCGGCCGCGAGGCGTGAGATGCCGGATGCGATCATCGGCATCTCGTGCTACGCCGAGCCCGCGCGTGCGCGCGAAGCGGCCGCGGCAGGCGCCGACTACGTGGCCATCGGCAGCGTGTTCGCCTCCTCCACCAAGCCCGGCGCCGTGCGTGCGCCGCTGCAGGCCCTTGCCGAAGCACGCCGCCAGGCCGCGCGCCCGGTGGTGGCCATCGGCGGCATCACGCTCGACAATGCGCCGCTGGCGATCGGGGCCGGCGCCGACATGGTGGCCGTCATTTCCGCCCTCTTCGATGCGCCCGATATCGCCGCGGCCGCCCGCGCCTTCACCCGACTCTTCGATGTCCAGACAACCGGAGCCCGCGATGTACGACCGTAGCCGCGACCTGTTCGAGCGCTCGCAGCAGCTCATTCCCGGCGGCGTGAATTCGCCGGTGCGCGCCTTCCGTGCCGTCGGCGGCACGCCGATCTTCTTCCGCGAGGGACGCGGCTCGCGCCTGACCGACGAGGACGGGCGCCAGTACATCGATTACGTGGGCTCGTGGGGCCCGCTCATCCTCGGCCACGCCGACCCCGATACCCTCGCCGCCGTTTCGGCCGCGGCCGCGCGCGGACTTTCCTTCGGCGCCCCCACGGCGCTCGAGCTGGAGATGGCCGAGCTCATCACCCGCGCGCTGCCCTCCGTCGAGCAGGTGCGCCTGGTGAGCTCCGGCACCGAGGCCGTCATGAGCGCGCTTCGCCTCGCGCGCGGCTTCACCGGCCGCAAGGTGATCGTGAAGTTCGAGGGCTGCTACCACGGGCACAGCGACTTCCTGCTGGTGAAGGCGGGATCGGGCGCGCTCACGTTCGGCAATCCCACCTCCGCGGGCGTGCCGGAAGAGCTCACGGCGCATACGCTGGTGCTCGACTACAACGATCCGCAGCAGCTCACCGAGGCGTTCGCCCGTTACGGCGACGAGATCGCCGCCGTGGTCCTCGAGCCGGTGGCGGGCAACATGAACTTCGTGCGTCCCTCGATGGAATTCATGCGCACCCTGCGTGAGCTCTGCACGAAGCACGGCACGGTGCTGATCTACGACGAGGTGATGACCGGCTTCCGTGTCGGGCCGCAATGCGCGCAGGGCATCTTCGGCATCACGCCCGACCTCACCACGCTCGGCAAGGTGATCGGCGGGGGCATGCCGGTGGGCGCCTTCGGCGGGCGGCGCGAGATCATGCAGAAGCTGGCACCCGTGGGCCCGGTGTACCAGGCGGGCACCCTGTCGGGCAATCCCGTCGCGGTGAGCGCCGGGCTCGCGACATTGAAGCGCGTCCTGCAACCCGGTTTCTTCGAGCGCCTCGGCAAGGTGACGACGTCGCTCGTGGACGGCCTGCAGCGCGAGGCGAAGGCGGCGGGAGTGCCCTTCAGCGCGGAAAGCCTCGGCGGGATGTTCGGGATCTTCTTCCGCGCCCGGAGCCCGCGCTCCTTCAGCGAAGTGATGGAGTCCGACCGCGAGGCGTTCAACCGATTCTTCCACGCGATGCTGGAGCGCGGCGTGTATCTCGCGCCCTCGGCCTACGAGGCGGGGTTCGTCTCGGCCGTGCACAGCGATGCGGACATCGCCGCGACGCTCGCGGCGGCCCGCGACTCCTTCGCGCGCGTGAAGGCCGGTTAGCGCAGGCCCGAGGCGTACTCCGCGACGGCGCGCATGTCGTTCTCGTTGAGCTTCGCGGCGATCGGCCCCATGACCGGATGCGGGCGGCCACCCGCGGCATAGGCCTTGAGCCAGCCGACGAGGAGCTCGGGATGCTGGCCCGCGAGGCGGGGGAACTGCACGGGAATGCCGTGGCCGGCGGCGCCGTGGCAGCCGGCGCAGGCCGGAACGCCGAGGGGCTTCACGCCCGCGCGCCAGATCTGCTCGCCGCGCTCCACGAGCGCCTTGTCGTGCGCGGCCGGGGCCGCCGGCTTCTGCATGGAAAACCACGCCGCGACGTTCTGCATGTCCTCGGGCGAGAGCGGCGTTGCCATGGCCTGCATGATGGGGCTGGGACGCGTGCCGGCCTTGAAGGCCGCGAGCTGCGTGGCGATATAGCCCGCGCTCTGCCCCGCCAGGCGCGGATTTGCGGCGATCACGCTGTTGCCGTCGGGCCCGTGGCACGCGGCGCAGACCGTGCCCGCGATCTGCTTGCCACGCTCGGGATCCGGCTTGGCGGCGGCTTCGGGGGCGGCGCCCGCGCTGCTTGCGTAGACTAGCGCCATGAGAACCGCAAAACCGGTGAATGCTCGCATTCAGAAACCTCGCGTGACCGACGAAAGAGGGAAAGCTCGCGATTTTACCGTAGCGCGGCCCGCCGTCGCCACCCTTCCGGCGCGGGATGATGCGTTTCCGCTCGCCCAGGCGACGTTTGCGGGATCGGTGCACGATCCCGGCAAGCTGCCGCCGCCCGGGCCGCCCGAGATCGCCTTCGCGGGCCGTTCCAACGCCGGGAAGTCGAGCGCGATCAATACGCTCGCCGGGCGCCGGCGCCTCGCATTCGTGAGCAAGACGCCCGGACGCACGCAGCTCGTCAACTTCTTCGACCTCGGCGGCCGCGCCTTTCTCGTCGATCTGCCGGGGTACGGGTATGCAGGCGTCCCCGGCGAAGTGCGCGCTCACTGGCGGGAATTGGTGGGCACTTACATATCCGAACGCACGTCGCTCGCCGCCGTCGTCGTCGTGATGGACATCCGCCACCCCCTTACCTCGCTCGACCTCACGCTGCTGGAATGGCTGCGGGAGGCCGGCAGGCACGCGCATATCCTCCTCACCAAGGCGGACAAGCTGTCGAAACAGGCCCGGCAGGTGGCACTTGCCCAGGTACGCCGGCGGCTGGGCGAGATCTATCCCGGGGCCACGGTGCAGCTCTTTTCGAGCCTCAAGCGCGAAGGGGTGGACGAGGCCGCCAGCGCGTTGAGTGCGCTGGCGGCGCTGAAAAACAAAGCCCCGGCTAAAGGGGAGTAAAGCCGGGGCCAAAAAAGCCTTAATTGGGATTAAGGCGCCCGCTCAGGGAGGAGAAGCGGGGAAGGGTGAGACCCTTCAGCGGATAAGAGGGGGTCCCCATGCTAAAGTTCCCACCTTTTTCCGGCCCAGGTGAAACCCATGCTCGGTCGCTTTCCCGAGCGGCGCATGCGCCGCTCCCGCCGCGATGACTTTTCCCGCCGGCTGGTGCGCGAGGCGCGCCTGGTACCCGACGACCTGATCCTGCCGGTGTTCGTCCTCGACGGCGATGCGGCGGTCGAGCCGGTGCCCTCGATGCCGGGCGTGTCGCGCCGCTCGATCGACGAGCTGCTGCGGCTGACGGAGCAAGCGCTCACATTGGGCATCCCCGCGCTCGCGCTCTTCCCGGTCGTCCCGCTGAACCTCAAGACGGCCGGCGCCGAGGAAGCGTACAACCCCGAAGGCCTCGTGCCGCGCACCGTGCGGGCCATCAAGAAGCGTTTCCCCGAGATGGGCGTGATCACCGATATCGCGCTCGACCCCTACACGATCCACGGCCAGGACGGGCTGGTCGACGACTCGGGCTACGTGGTGAACGACGAGACGCTCGAGGTGCTGGCGCGGCAGGCGGCGAGCCACGCCGAGGCGGGCGTGGACATCGTCGCCCCTTCGGACATGATGGATGGCCGCATCGGCGCGATCCGCAAGGCGCTGGACGAGCGCAAGTTCATCCACGTGCGCGTGCTCGCCTACGCGGCGAAGTACGCATCGGCCTTCTATGGCCCGTTCCGCGATGCCGTCGGCTCCGGGGCCAACCTCGGCAAGGGCGACAAGAAGACCTACCAGATGGATCCCGGCAACAGCGACGAGGCGCTGCACGAAGTGGCCCTCGACCTCGCCGAGGGCGCCGACTACGTGATGGTGAAGCCCGGCATGCCCTACCTCGACATCGTGCGGCGCGTGAAGGAACGCTTCGAGGTGCCCACCTTCGTCTACCAGGTGAGCGGCGAGTACGCGATGCTGAGCGCGGCCGCCGAGCGCGGCTGGCTCGAGCGCGACGCGGTGATGATGGAAGCGCTGCTCGCCTTCAAGCGCGCGGGCGCGGACGCGATCCTCACCTATTTCGCGCTCGAGGCGGCGCAGAAGCTGCGCGAGCGCTAGGCTGGACGTCAGGGCCGCGCCGTGGGACGCGGGCGGCCACGATGCCTAGGCGTCGCGCTGCAGCAGCGCTTCGACTTCGGCGAGCCGCGCCCGCTGCGGCTCTTCCGATGCACGCGGCCGGGCAGCCGCGCGCTCGCCGTCCAGCGTGAGCACCGTCAGGGTCACCGTCACCCCATCCACGTCGAGCAGGATCTGCGGCACGTCGGAAGACGGGTCGCCGCGGCGCAGGCGCTTCGACGTCTCCTCGAAGCGGGCGCGCCGGTTCAGCAGGAACATGGTGAGGGCCTTGGGATCGTCGGTGAAGAGCTGCAGGTTCACGTCCGAGAACTGCGTGGCCGTCCCCGCGAGGACCGAGCCCACGAGCACCGGCCGGAAGGCGGCGAAATCGCGCATGACGCGCACGGCGACCTCGCGCAGCCGCCGGACGTGTGCGGGTTGCTCGTCCTTCTGGTAGAGGCTCTGGTACTCGCGCAGCGCCGCCTCGATCTCGTCGTTGTCGGGAAGGAGGTTGGCATCCGAGAGCCCCGCCTGGCGCGCCGCTTTCCACTTCGCGGTGCCGTAATCGGCCACGCCGTCCTCGGCCATGAGGCGCGCGGCCATGTAGGCGATGCGCAGGCGCAGGTTCACGTCGCGCCGCGAGCGGGCCTTCGCCATCAGAAGATCTGGCTCTTCACTTCTTCGGTGGGACGCGTGCCGTCACGCGCGATGGAGGTGTCGTCGCCCACCGGCGGTTGCGACTCCTGGTAGAAGTACTCGCTGATCCGGCCCGGCGTGCCCGACGGGGACGGATCGCGCAGGCCCGTCGCCGGATTGATCGCGACGGTCACCACGCCCGAAGGCGCGGAGATCTCCGTCTCGGGCACGCCCTTCAGCACCTTGGCCGCGTACGCGATCCATATCGGCAGCGCGGCCGCCCCGCCGGTCTCGTTGTTGCCGAGGTTGCCGGGCGTATCGAAGCCGACCCACGAGACGCCGACCAGGCGGCCGTTGAAGCCGCAGAACCACGCGTCGACGTGGTCGTTGGTCGTGCCCGTCTTGCCGGCGAGGTCGTTGCGGCCGAGCGACATCGCCTTGGCGGCCGTGCCGTAGCGCACGACGTCGCGCATGAGGGTCGTCATGATGAAGGCGTTGCGCTCGTCCAGGACGCGCTCGGCATCGACACCGGCGGTCTCGGGCTTGGCCGCATAGGCGGTCTGGCCGCGATTGTCCTCGACGCGCTCGATGAACCACGGCTTCACGCGGTAGCCGCCGTTGGCGAAGACCGAATAGGCCGCGGCCATCTGCAGCGGTGTGGCGCTGCCCGCGCCGAGCGCCATCGTGAGATAGGCGGGATGCATCTTCGGGTCGAAGCCGAAGCGCTGGATGTAGTCCTGCGCGTAGTGCGGCCCGATCGCCTGCAGCAGGCGGATCGACACCATGTTCTTCGACTTGGCGAGCGCGGTGCGAAGCCGCATCGGGCCCTCGAACTTGCCGTCGTAGTTCTTCGGCTCCCAGAGCTGGCCGCCGGTCTTGGCCGCGTCGATCACGAACGGCGCATCGTTGAGCACCGTGGCGGGCGTGAAGCCCTTCTCGAGCGCCGCCGAATAGATGAACGGCTTGAAGCTCGAGCCCGGCTGGCGCCACGCCTGCGTCACGTGGTTGAACTTGTTCGCGTTGTAGTCGAAGCCGCCCGCGAGCGACAGGATGGCGCCGTTCGCCGGATCGAGCGACACCAGCGCGGCCTCCGCCTTCGGCAGCTGGCCGATGCTCCACGCGCCCTTCTCGCCCGCCTGCAGCCGGACGATGGAGCCGCGGCGGATGGCGCGATCGGGGTTCTTGTCGCCGATCGCATGGGAGACGAACTTGAGGCCCTCGCCCGAGATCGTGACCTCGTCGCCGCGGCGCAGGGCTACCTTCACCTTCTGCGGCGTGGCTTCCAGCACCACCGCGGGCACCAGGTCGCCGAGGGGCTCGCGATCCTGCAGCGCCTCGTCGATGGCCTCCTCCAGGTCTTCCGCATCGGCGGGGAGGTCGGCGAAACCTTCCGGGCCGCGATAGCCGTGGCGGCGGTCGTACTCGAGCAGCCCGTGGCGCAGCGCCGCGTTGGCCGCTTCCTGGTCCTTGCGCCGCACGGTCGTGTGCACGCGCAGCCCGCTCACGTACGCCGACTCGCCGAACTGCTCGACCACGGCGGCGCGCGCCATCTCCGCGACATAGTCGGCGTGGAAGGCGAACACCTCGTGCTGGTTGGAATTGAGGTGCAGCGGCTCGGCGAGCGCCTTGCGATACTGCTCGGTCGACAGCCACCCCACCTCGTTCATGCGGCGCAGCACGTAGCGCTGCCGCTCCTGCGCACGCTTCACGTTCACGAACGGGTTCTGGCGCGACGGCGCCTGCGGCAGGCCGGCGAGCATGGCCGCTTCCGCCGGCGTGAGATCGGAGAGGCTCTTGCCGAAATAGACGCTGGCCGCGGAAGCGAAGCCGTATGCCCGCTGGCCGAGGAAGATCTGGTTGATGTAGAGCTCGAGGATCTGGTCCTTGGGGAGGCTCGCCTCGATCTTGAACGCGAGCAGCATCTCGTTGAACTTGCGCGTGATCGTTTTTTCCTTTGACAGGAAGAAGTTACGCGCGACCTGCATGGTGATGGTGCTCGCCCCCTGGCGCACGCCGCCGGAGGCGAAATTGGAGAGCGCCGCGCGCGCGACACCCATGTAATCCACGCCGCGGTGCTGGTAGAAGCGCTCGTCCTCGGCGGCCAGGATCGCGTCGATGAGCGGCTTGGGCACGGCCTTGATGCTCACGACCGCGCGCCGCTCCTCCCCGAACTCGCCGATCAGCTTGCCGTCGGCGCTGTAGACGCGCAGCGGAATCTTCGGATGGTAGTCGGTCAGCGCGTCAAGCGACGGCAGGGTCGGGTAGACGATGGCCGCGGCAAACGCGAGCAGG
>DATMJE010000098.1:0-3918 GCA_035553995.1 Usitatibacter sp.
ATCGTAAAGGAATGGATTGCACGCGGCGAAGGTGCATTCGTGCGCCGGGACCAGCTGCGCCGCGTTTTGCAGGTGCTGGTGCCGACCATCGCGTTCTGCGTGTTGATGCAGTGGCTCGGCCTCTATGTCGCGAGCTTCCTCCTCATTGCCGGATTCATGATCGCCGTCGGGCGGATTGCGGTGTGGAAATCCGTGCTGACGGCGGCGATTTTCTCGATCGCCATGTTCGTGACGTTCGAGATCGCCTTCGACGTCATCATGCCCAAGGGGCCGCTCGAGCACCTGTTCGGATACTGATGGAGGCATTCGGGCTTCTCCTCTACGGCTTCAGCGTCCTCCTCACCTGGAAGACGCTCGCGCTGATGATGCTCGGCCTCGTCCTTGGCATCTTCGTCGGCGTGCTACCGGGTCTGGGCGGGCCGAACGGCGTGGCGATCCTGCTGCCGCTCACCTTCACGATGGATCCCACGTCGGCCATCGTGATGCTGTCGTGCATCTACTGGGGCGCGCTCTTCGGCGGCGCCATCACGTCGATCCTGTTCAACATCCCGGGGGAGGCGTGGTCGGTCGCGACCACGTTCGACGGCTACCCCATGGCGCAGCAGGGCAAGGCCGCAGAGGCCCTCACCGCCGCGTTCACGTCGTCCTTCATCGGCTCGCTGGTCGCGGTGCTGCTGATCACCTTCCTCGCGCCCCGCATCGCCGATTTCGCGCTCAAGTTCGGGCCACCGGAGTTCTTCGCGGTGTACCTGCTCACGTTCTGCTCGTTCGTGGGGCTCGGCAAGGAAGACAAGCACAAGACGATCATCTCGATGGCGCTGGGCCTCCTGCTGGCCGGCATCGGCATGGACACGGTCTCGGCGCAGCTTCGCATGACGTTCGGCAGCGCCGAGCTCATGCGCGGCGTGAACTTCCTCGTGGCGGTGATCGGGCTCTTCGGCATCAGCGAGATCCTGCTCACGATGGAGGAGAGCCTGGCGCTGCGGGGACACGCCGCGAAGATCAGCCTCTCGGTCGTGCTGCGCGTCTGGAAGAGCCTGCCGAAATACTGGGCGACGCTGCTGCGCTCGGCGGTGATCGGCTGCTGGCTCGGCATCACGCCGGGGGGCGCGATCGCCGCGTCGTTCATGGGCTACAACCTCGCCAAGCGCTTCTCGAAGGACAAGGAATCGTTCGGCAAGGGACGCATCGAGGGCGTGTTCGCGCCGGAGACGGCCGCGCATGCCTCGGGCACGGCGGCCCTCCTGCCGATGCTGGCGCTGGGCATTCCGGGCTCGGGCACGGCCGCGATCCTGCTGGGCGGGCTCATGGTCTGGGGCCTCAACCCCGGCCCGCTGCTCTTCGTCGAGCACAAGGAATTCGTCTGGGGGCTCATCGCCTCGATGTACCTCGGCAACATCGTGGGGCTGGTGATGGTGCTGTCGACGGTGCCGTTCTTCGCCGCGGTGCTGCGCGTGCCGTTCGCGGCGATCGCGCCGATGATCGTGGTGTCCTGTGCCATCGGCGCCTTCGCCATCCAGAACGCGATGTTCGACATCTGGCTGATGCTCGTCTTCGGCGTGCTGGGCTACGTGTTCAAGAAGATCAGCATCCCGTTGGCACCGCTCACGCTGGCGCTCGTCCTGGGCAGCCGCGCCGAGGATGCCTTCCGGCTGTCGATGATCGGCGCGGGGGGCGACCTGCGGGTCTTCTGGTCCAACAGCCTCGTGGGCACGATCACCACGCTCGCCATCGTCCTGCTCTTCTGGCCGTGGATCGCGCGCGCTTTCGCGCTCGCAGGGCGCCTTGCCTCGCCTCGCACCACCTAGGGAAGCTTGCCCAGAGCTTCGCTTGCCCCACGCGCTTTCCGAAACCCTCAACCGCCAAGGAGTGACGGATGTCCATCAAGCTGTACTACGCGCCCGGCGCGTGCTCGTTCGCCTCGCACATCGCCCTCGAGGAGGTCGGCATTCCGTACGAGACGCAGAAGCTCGACCTCGCCGCGGGCGACCAGCGGCGCGAGGAATACCTCAAGCTCAACCCGCGCGGACGCGTGCCGACGCTCGTGGTCGACGGCCACGTGCTCACGGAGAACGTGGGCATCCTCACGTACCTGGGCGGCGGTTACCCGCAGGCGAACCTGTGGCCGAAGAAGACCTGGGACCAGGCGAAGCTCGTGTCGACCCTCGCGTGGTTCTCCAACACCGTCCATCCCGCGTATGGGCACGTCGTGAGGTCGGCCCGCTACGCCGACGACGAGGCCGCGCAGCAGTCGATCCAGGCCAAGGGCCGCACGATGTTCGAGGGGTATCTCAAGGAGATCGACGGGCTGCTCGAGGGCCACGAGTGGGCCATCGCAGGCCAGTACACGGTCGCCGATCCCTACCTGCTGGTTTTCTATCGCTGGGCCAATCGCCAGAAGATGGACGTGCGCTCGCTCGCCAACTACACCGCGCTCATCGAGCGCGTCATGGCCCGCCCGGCGGTGAAGAAGGTCATGGCCGACGAGGGCATCACGCTGGATTGAGCACGCGCGGGGCCGGAACCTCGCGGCGGGGAGCCGGTCCCGTTTGTTTCATCCGAAATATTTTTCACCCCATGGAATCGTCGTGCTGCTGCTCATCGACCACCTGATCGTGGCGGCGCGCACCCTCGAAGAGGGTGCGGCGTGGGTCGAATCCCGCCTGGGGGTGCCCACCAGCGCCGGCGGCAAGCACGCCACCATGGGCACGCACAACCGGCTGCTCTCGCTCGGGCCCGGCCGCTACCTCGAGGTGATCGCGATCGACCCGGACGCCCCGCCGCCGGGGCGCCCGCGCTGGTTCGAGCTCGACTCGCCGGCGATGGCCGGGCGCCTGGCAAAAGGCCCCGCGCTCATTCACTGGGTCGCGCGAACGGATGACATACATCAAGCCGTGGCCGCGACGGCTGCCGGACAATCGGATGTGCTCGCGTTTTCGCGCGGGCGCTTCCACTGGAGGATGGCGGTGTCGCGTAGCGGCCACCTTGCGCAGGACGGGATCGCCCCCACCATCATCGAATGGGAATCGGGCGGACATCCGAGCGAGTTCCTGCCGGACGCGGGGTGCCGGCTGGAGGCGCTCGTCTTATACCATCCCGAGGCCGCCGCCGCACTGCACGCGTTGTCGCAGGCGGGCCTCGATCCCGCCGAGCCGATCCGTCCGGACCCGCACGGCCGGGGAATTTCCGCCCAAATCCGCACGCCACACGGTATCGTAGAGGTCCGGGAATAAGCCCGGTACATATGCATGTTCATCGACCATGGACTACGAGCTCATCGTTCCCTACATCCCGAACCTGCGGCGCTATGCGCGCGCGCTGGTGGGCGATCGCGATGGTGCAGATGACCTCGTCCAGGACACGCTGGAGCGTGCCGTGCGCAAGTTCCATCTCTGGAGGCCGGGGGACTTGCGTGCGTGGCTCTTCTCGATCATGCACAACGTCTTCGTGAACCAGCTCAAGTCGCGCAAGATCTCCTCCGACCAGGAGGTGGACGATACCTTCGCCGCACCGGTCCCCGGGGCCACGCGCGCCGATGTGCTGGACCTGCAGCGTGCCCTCGGCACGCTCGCGCCCGAGCAGCGGGAGGTGGTGCTGCTGGTGGCGCTGGAGGACATGAGTTATGAGGAGGCCGCGGGCACGCTGGGCATCCCGATCGGCACAGTGATGTCGCGGCTCGCGCGCGCCAGGGAAAAGCTGCGGGCGATGCTGTCGGGGCTGCCGCCGGGGGGTGGCACGCAATTGAAAATCGTGAAATGAAGGATGGATAAAGACAACACACCTCAGGAGGATGCCGAGCTGAAAACGTTCGCGCAGGCCCTGCACCAGCTCTACGACCCGGTTCTCGAAGAGCCGGTGCCGGAGCGGCTGCGCGCGCGCGTCGCGCGTGGGAACCGCTGGCGCGGGGCCGCGATTGCG
>DATMJE010000099.1:0-17487 GCA_035553995.1 Usitatibacter sp.
ACCAGTCCGGCACCGGTACGCTGACCGCGACGGGCTGCACCAACAGCGCGTTCAACGGCACCTACACCAAGGTCGAGATCGAGCGCGAGGACGGCAGCCAGCTCGAGGTCGAGTTCGAGAAGGAGAACGAGCTCAACGACGTCACGACGTCGGCCACGATCACCGGACGCCTGAGCAGCGTGCAGTAATCGCCTTTAGTTCGCGGTACATGAACGCCCCGCCCCGTGCGGGGCGTTTGTTTTTCGCGCCGGTTTCGGGCTGGTCCATAATTGGGGGATGAAAAAGGCCGATCTGGAAAAACTGAAGGGCAAGAAGATCACCGGTGGCGGACCCGGCGGCGCGGAGGGACGCTTTGGCAAGGATGCGGGCGCCGTGCACGACAAGCGCGAGCAGCGCGAGCGCGATCGCCAGCAGGGCCTCGTCCCCTTCGCGTGCAAGCTGCACGAGGACCTCGTTCGCGAGATCCACGCGGCAGCCCAGGCGCGCGGCGTGGGGCTGAACGAGATCACGGCAGAGCTCATCGCCAAGGGTCTCGCGGCGAAGTAGCCGGATGCGCGCCATCGCCTGGATCGCGTGCACGGCCGCGATGTCCGTGGCCGCCGCGGAGCTCGCCGCACCGGACGACTGGCGCAAGGAAAGCTTCACGTTTCCGCTGGTCTTCGCGCCGAGCATCCCCTACGAAGGCACCGAGCACGTGCGCTTCTCGCCCGCGTGGTCGCACTTCGCGCAGCCCGACGGCTTCACCTACGCGCTGCTGTGGGACATCAAGCGGCGCACGCTCGACCCTGCCGAGATCGAGCGTGCCCTCGACGTGTACTTCGACGGCCTCATGGAGGCGGCGACGCGCGCGAAGAAGATCGAGGATCCCGGCACGGTCTCGTCGGTCTCGCTGCATCCGATGGCTATACCCGAAGGCTGGTCCACGGGCTCCGGCGGGCGCCTCTTCACCTGGAACGGCTTCTCCAAGGGTGAGCCCCTCGAGCTCAAGCTCGAGATCACGCAGCGCGATTGCGGCGAGGACCGCAGCCAGGTGCTGATCCTCTTCTCCAAGGCGCCGCGCGACCAGGCCGTGTGGAAGCAACTGCGCACCATCCGCGCCGACACATCCTGCGAGGCGAAGCCCTCGTAGCGCGATGGCGATCCAGGTGGCGCTGGGCCCGGACTGGCCCGAGATCCGCGAGGCGGTGCGCACGCTCTGTGCGGATTTCCCCGGCAGCTATTGGCGCCAGCTCGAGGACGCGGATGCCTATCCCGAAGCGTTCGTCGACACGCTCACGCGCGCCGGGTGGCTCGCGGCCCTCGTGCCGGAGGCGTACGGCGGATCGGGCCTGCCGCTGCGCGCCGCCGCGGTGGTCCTCGAGGAAATCCACGCCGCGGGCTGCAACGCGGGCGCCTGCCACGCGCAGATGTACATCATGGGAACGCTGCTGCGCCATGGCAGCGAGGCGCAGAAGCAGCGCTGGCTGCCCGACATCGCCGCGGGACGCCTGCGCCTGCAGGCCTTCGGCGTCACCGAGCCCACCACGGGCTCGGACACGACGCAGCTGCGCACGCGCGCGATCCGCGATGGCGGCCATTACGTCGTGACCGGGCAGAAAGTCTTCATCTCGCGCGCGCTGCAATCGGACCTGATGCTGCTGCTCGCGCGCACGACCCCCGCCGAAGTGGTGTCGCGGCGCTCCGAGGGACTGTCGGTTTTCCTCGTGGACCTGCGCGAAGCCCGCGGCCACGGCCTGGAGATCCGCCGGCTGCCGGCGATGATCAACCACAACACCACCGAGATCTTCCTCGACGGCCTGCGCGTGCCCGCGGAAAACCTCGTGGGCGAGGAAGGCCGCGGCTTCCGCTACATCCTCGACGGCATGAACGCCGAGCGCATCCTGATCGCGGCCGAGGCGCTGGGCGACGCGCGCTTCTTCATCGAGAAAGCCGCGGCCTACGCCAACGAACGCGTGGTCTTCGGCCGCCCCATCGGCCAGAACCAGGGCGTGCAGTTCCCGATCGCGCGCGCTTACGCGCAGATGCGCGCCGCCGACCTCGTGAACCGCAGCGCCGCGGCGCTCTTCGCGGCCGGCGCCGATTGCGGCGAGGAAGCCAACATGGCGAAGCTGCTCGCTTCCGAGGCGTCGTGGGCCGCGGGAGAGGCTGCGCTGCAGACCCACGGCGGCTACGGCTTCGCGCGCGAGTACGATATCGAGCGCAAGTGGCGCGAGACGCGCCTCTTCCAGGTGGCGCCCATCTCGACCAACCTGATCCTCTCCTATCTCGCGCAGCACGTTCTCGGAATGCCCCGCTCGTATTGACCCCACGCCGTCAGTCGCACCATCCCCCAACCCCCAGGAGAACTCATCATGGCAAGAGTGCTGGTCCTGTATTACTCGTCCTATGGCCACATCGAGACGATGGCTTACGCCGCTGCCGAAGGCGTGCGCGAAGCGGGCGCCGAAGCGGTCGTGAAGCGCGTGCCGGAGCTGGTGCCCGAGGAGCTCGCGCGCAAGTCGCACTACAAGATGGACCAGAAGGCGCCGGTCGCGAAGGTCGACGAGATGGCCGAGTACGACGGGATCATGTTCGGCACGGGTACGCGCTTCGGCAACATGACCTCACAGATGAAGAACTTCCTCGACCAGGCGGGCGGCCTGTGGATGCAGGGCTCGCTGGTGGGCAAGGCGGCATCGGTGTTCACTTCCACCGCCACGCAGCACGGCGGGCAGGAGTCGACCATCCTCACGTTCCATCCCGTGCTGCTCCACCTGGGCTTCGTGGTCGTGGGCCTGCCTTACGCGTTCCAGGGGCAGATGGGAGTCACCGAGGTGATGGGCAACTCGCCGTACGGTGCCTCGACCATCGCGGGCGCCGACGGCAGCCGCCAGCCGTCGAAAGTCGAGCTCGACGGCGTGCGCTTCCAGGGCAAGCACCTGGCGCAGATCGCCACCAAGCTCGCGGCGCGCTAGCGCGCCTGCATCTCGCGCACGAGCGCGTCCGCGAACGCGCTCGTGCCGAGGGCCCCGCCCAGGTCGCGCGTTCGGCGCCCGGGATCCGCAAGCAACGCGTCGACGCTCGCATCGATCGCCTGGTGCGCGCGGGCGAACGCATCGTTGCCGTGGCGGATCGCGAGCCATTCGAGCAGCATCGCCGCGGAGAGGATCAGCGAGACGGGATTCGCGCGGTCCTGGCCCGCGATGTCGGGCGCCGAGCCGTGCTGCGCCTGCGCCATGCAATGCTCGTGGCTCGCGTTGATCGAGCCGGCGAGGCCGAGGCTGCCGGAAAGCTCGGCCGCCTCGTCCGAGAGGATGTCGCCGAACATGTTAATGGTGACGACCACGTCGTAGCGCGCGGCATCGCGCACCAGCAGCGCCGCCATCGAATCGACGAGCTGCTCCTCGTACTCGACCGCGGGATGCTCCGACGCGACCCTGCGGACGTTGTCCAGGAAGAGCTGGTCGGAGATGCGCATCACGTTCTGCTTGTGCACGGCGGTGACCTTGCGCTGTCGCTTCATGGCGAGCGCGAAGGCGCTGCGCGCGATGCGCTCCGAGCCCTTCGCGGTGATCTTGCGCACCGCGAGCGCCACCTCGGGCGTCGGCATGAACTCGCCGATGCCCACGTGCATGTTGCGGTCCGCGTAGAAGCCCTCGGTGTTCTCGCGCACGATCACGAGGTCCATCGCCGTGCGGCCGTAATGCGGCATTCCGGGGCGCGTGCGGCTGGGGCGCACGTTGGCGAAGAGGTCGAGCTGGATGCGCAGCTCGGCGCTCGGATTGATGCCGCCCTGGGCGCGCGGCGGATACTGGCCGTGCGACACGGGGCCCATCACGATGCCGTCGGCCGTGCGGCAGCGCTCGAGGAGGCCCTCCGGAAAGGTCGTGCCCAGCTTCTCCAGCTGGCTCAACCCCACCTTGTGGTGCTCGTACTCGAGACCGAGCCCGAATCGATCCGAGACGGCGCGCAGGACACGCTCGGTCGCGGCGACGATCTCGGGGCCGATGCCGTCGCCGGGAATCACGATGATCTTCATCGCCGCATTCTAATGGCCCGGCGCCGGTAGAATGCCGCCATGAAAATCGCACGCTTCCTCCTCGCAGCCGCCTGCTTCGCCGTCGCATCCGCCGCGACGGCGCAGGACTATCCCTCGCATCCGATCGCGCTCGTCGTCCCGTTCGCGGCCGGCGGGGGCACCGACTCCATCGCGCGCGAGCTGGCGGAGGTGCTGAAGGAGCGGCTCGGGCAGCCCGTCGTCGTGGACAATCGCGGCGGGGCCGGCGGCTCCATCGCGGCGGACGAGGTGGCCCAATCGAAGCCCGACGGCTACATGCTGCTCTTCGTCACCTCCACCTTCGTGACGGCCGCGGCCACGGACCGGAAGCTGCCCTACGACGTGCAGAAGAGCTTCACCCCCATCGCGCTCCTCGGCCGCGGCCCGCTGCTGCTGGTGGTGAACAAGGACGTCCCGGTCAACACGGTCACGGACCTGGTGAAGGCCTCGAAGGCGCACCCCGAGTACTACAACTTCGTCTCGGCGGGGCCGGGCAGCATCAACCACCTCGCGGGCGAGCTCTTCGTGCAGCGCACGGGTGCCAGGATGACGCACGTGCCGTACAAGGGTAGCGGCCCCGCCACCATCGACCTGGTGAGCGGCGCGGCCCAGGTGTTCTTCGCCACCGTTCCCACGATCATGGGGCAGGTGAAGGGCAAGCGCGTGCGCGTGATCGCGACGACTTCCCCGCACCGCTCGCCGCTCTTCCCCGACATTCCCACCGTGCAGGAATCGGGCGTGAAGGACTACAGCGTCGAGACGTGGTGGGGCATCGTCGGCCCCGCGGGCCTGCCCGCGGACGTGGTCGCGAAGCTGAACGCCGCCATCAACGCGGCGGCCGCCACGCCGCAGATCAAGTCGCGCTTCGCGAGCGAGGGCGCCGAACAGTTCTTCGGCACGCCCCAGGACCTGGGCAAGCAGATCGCGCGCGAGCTCGCAGGCTGGCGGCGCGTCGTGCGCGAGGGCAACATCCGCATCGACTGACGCCGCGATGGCGCTCAAGGCGACGATCTTCAAGGCGGAGCTGCAGGTCTCCGACCTCGACCGCGGCCATTTCGCGACGCACGCGCTCACGCTCGCGCGGCACCCATCGGAAACCGACGAACGCATGATGGTGCGGCTGCTCGCCTTCGCGCTCAACGCCGACGAGATGCTCGAGTTCGGCCGGGGGCTCTCCAGCGAGGACGAGGCCGACCTCGTGCAGCGCGACCTCACCGGCGCCATCGAGCTGTGGATCGACGTGGGCCTGCCCGACGAGCGCGACCTGCGCAAGGCGTGCGGCCGTGCGCGCCACGTGAAGGTCTACACGTACGGCGGGCGCAGCGCCGCGCTGTGGTGGACGCAGAACGAGGCGGCGCTGGCACGGCTCGACAACCTGCACGCCATCGACATTCCCGAAGAGACGTGCGAGGCGATGCGGCGCTGGGCCGAACGCAACATGAAGCTAGAGTGCACCATCCAGGAAGGCCAGGTGTGGCTCTCGTGCGAGGGCGAGACGCTGCATTTCGAGCCGCTCGTGAGGAAGACCGCCGCTTGAGCGCGCTGCGCGAGCGCGTGCTGCAGGCGATCGCGCTCAATCGCGAGCCGGGCTTCCATTTCGCGGGCAACTTCGCCGGCATCTCGTTCGATCGCATCGATCCCGCGGACACGCACGTGTCGCTCGCGGGCGGCGCACACGTGGAGGAGCACGACGGGCAGGTCAACGTGGGCGTCCTCGCGATGCTCGCGGACATGGCGCTCGCGGCTAGCATCCGCGGCAGCCTCGATCCGTCGACGCGTGTGGCCACCGTGAGCATGGCGCTGCAATTCACCGGCACTCGCGTGGCCGCGCCCCTGCATGCGGCGGCGCGCTTCGATGGCTTCTTCGGCGGCGGCCATTCGCGGCAGGGGCTGAGCCGCGTCGAGGTCCGGGGCGCCCGCGGCCCGGTCTGCCACGGACATGGCGCATTCATGGCGCTCGAGCCGCCGCCCGGGTTCACGCACTTCCCGCTGCCGAAGGGCGAGCGCAGGGGCGCCGTGCTGGTGGAGAAAGACCTGTCGCGCGAAGAGCGCGCGCTCCTGCGCAGCGCCGACGCCGTGCTCGCCGAGGGCGACACCGATTTCCTGCGCCGCCTGTGGGGCTACGCGGGCGCGCATCGGACGAAGGAAGGCGCCGCCTGCGTGATGAAGAATGGCCCGCACGTCGCCAATCGCGTGCACCACGTGCAGGGCGGCGTGCTCGTGGGCCTCGCCATCTCCACCGCGGCCGTCGCATTGCCGGCGAAATGGGCGACCACCGGCGTGACCGCGTGCTTCGTAAGCCCCGGCATCGGCCGCGCACTGCGCGCACGTTCGCGCGTGGTGCACCATGGCCTCATGACCGCCGTGGTCCGCACCGAAGTCGTCGGCGTCGGCCGCCGGCGGGTGCTCGAGGCGCTCACTACCCACGCGCGGCTTGCCGCGTAGTTGTGGACAACGCTGCCTTCCGGGGCCCCTGGGCTACGGCTTGTCCACATTGCACGCGTTACGTTCCAGCATCGACCCGGCCCCGATACCATGGGACGATGAAAGTCCGCGTCTTCCCGCTGCGCCGCAACGGCCGCCGCGGCGAAACCCCCGAGCTGCCCGATGGCGTGCCGGGAGACCTGCGCATGTACTCGATGGTCCACGGCAGCGAGATGCATCGCGTGGCGCGCCTGTGCACGCGCACCGATCGCAGCTCCAACGATCGCGAGCTCCTGCCGCCGCTGTTCGCACCGGAGCTGGTCGCGGTGGGCGATCGCGCCCTCCTCCTGCGCGGGTTCCAGTCGGTGGGCGGCGCGGCGTATGTGCAGGAATGGCGCTGCCTGCTGGAGTAGGATTCGTACCGCGCGACCTGCAACCCCTGCCCCGTTTCGGGGCCCAACGCATGGAAATCGCGCCGACCGTCCCCATATGGGGCTTGTCAGTACACCACCCCTGCACAAGGCCGCTCATGAAAACGCTCCTGATGTCGCTCGTGGTCCTCCTCACCCTCGGCCTCGCCTCGATGGACGCGGACGCCGCGCGCCGCTTCGGTGGCGGGGGCAACCTCGGCAAGCAACGCCCGGCGCCCACCATGCGGGAAGCGCCGAAGGAAGCCACCGCGCCCGCGGCAGCGAAGCCCGCGCAACCCGCAGCCGCGCCCGCCCCGGGCGCTCCGCAGCCGAAACCCGGTTTCATGAGCCGATTCGGCGGCCTGCTCGCCGGCCTCGGCATCGGCGCGCTGCTGGGATCGTTGTTCGGCGGCCATCTCGGTGGCGCCGGCGGCCTGATCATGTTCCTGCTGCTGGGCGCGATCCTCTACATGGTCGTGCGCGCGATGATGTCCCGGCGTGCACCCACGCCCTCGTATGCCGGCCCGCGCGCGGAGGAACCCGTCACCTACAGCGGCATGGATCGTCCGCCCGTTCCGGAGAGCGCCAACGACCGGCCGGCCTTCTCCGGCATCGGCAGCGCACTGCCGCCGGGTGAGGCACCCGCCGCACCGGTGCGCGACGTGACGCCCGAGAGCTCGGGTCCGCTCCTGCCGGCGGGCTTCAACCGCGATGCCTTCCTGCGCGTGGCGAAGACCTCGTTCATCCGCCTGCAGGCCGCGAACGACGCAAAAGACCTCGACGACATCCGCGACTACACCACGCCGGAGATGTACGCCGAGATCGCGATGCAGCTCCAGGACCGCGGCGATGTCGGCCAGAAGGTGGAAGTGGTCAACGTGGATGCGCAACTGGTGGACTACGCGGTCGAGGGCGATTTCGAGTACGCCAGCGTGCGGTTCTACGGCCTCATCCGCGAGTCGAAGGAGGCGAACCCCGAGCCCTTCGACGAGATCTGGCACGTGCGCAAGAAGAAGGACGACGCGCGCGCCCCGTGGCTCATCGCGGGCATCCAGCAGGTGTCGTGAACTCGGGCTCGGGAGCGCCTGTCGGACTTCCACAGGAGGCTCCCATGCTCACCTCAAGACTCATTCTCGGGTCCGCCGCAGCGGTGCTCTCGATCGCCGCGGCGGCGCAGGCAGTGCAGCAACAGCCCGGTTTCTTCCCGCCGAAGGCAGATCCGAACCTCACCAGTCCCGATCCCGTGGCGCAGCCCGCGCAAGCGGCTCGAGCCGCCCCGGCGGCGCAAGCGCCGGTGATGGGACCCGCGCAGGGTGTCGGTCAAGCGCCGGTGCCCGTGATGGGACGCGTCCCGGGACAGCCCGCCGTGACCGGGCAAGCGCCCGCGGCACCGACTGCAGCGCCCGCGGCGCAGGCTGCAGCACCCGCAGCACAGGCTGTAGCACCCGCAGCACAGGCTGTAGCACCCGCGGCACAGGCTGCAGCACCCGCAGCGCAGGCTGCAGCACCTGCGCAGGAGACGAGCAACGCCGCGGTCGCCAACGACCCGACGCGCGTCACCCGATGGGCCGAGCAGCAGATGGACCGTTCGGAGCAGGAGGCTGCCCGGGCAAAGGCGCAGGCCAGCATGGCGCCGGCGCCGATCAACGGCGCCTTCACCGGCAACACGAACGAGCGGGATCGTTGATCGCGGCGCGCGCACGCTTCGCAGCCTGCGCATTGTCGATGTGCGCGGCGTGCACGCCGCTTTCTCCCTCAGCGCCGCCACCACCACCGGAGAAAACACCGCCGGCGGTGCAGCCGATGGGCGCCCCGGCGGCGCCCGGTGCGTCCCCGGGCACGACAACCGCACCGACGCCGGCGTCGCGCGAGCCAAAAGCCGAATCCGCGAAACCACCGGCCGCATCCACGGCGGAAGCCGCATCCAAACCCGAAGCCGCATCCAAACCCGAGCCGGCGAAGGTCGCCACGAATGCGGCGTCATCGCCCAGGCCCGCAACGCAGCCGAAGGTTGAAGCCAGGCCCGCGACGCAGCCGAAGGTCGAAACCAAGCCCGCGACGCAGTCGAAGCCCGAGGCCAAGCCCGCGGCGCCCGCCGTCGCGGATGCGAAACCGGCGCCCGCCCCCGAGCCGAAGCCCGCGGTCGACGCGAAGCCCGTGGCCGAGGCCAAGGCCGCGCCGCAGGCGCCGGCGAAGACCGCCGCGCCCCTCGACATCAAATCGCTCGAGCAGCGCCTGAAGGAGACGCCCGCCATCGGCATCATGACCAAGCTGTCGCTCAAGAACCAGGTGGACGACCTGCTCGAGAAATTCCGCGAATATCATCGCGGAGCGCGCAAGGTCGCGCTCGACGAGCTGCGCCGTCCCTACGAATTGCTGTTGATGAAAGTGCTCAGCCTGCTGCAGGATGGCGATCCGGCACTCGCACAGGCGATCAACGCTTCGCGCGACGCCATCTGGCAAGTGCTCACGGACCGAGAAAAATTCCTCCAGCTCACGTGAAGGCTCCCATGACCCGCATCGTTCGCGCCGTGACTCTCGCCGTCCTCGCCATCACGCCCGCATTCGCGGCGGACGACCCGGCGCAGCGCAAGGACCTCACCGCCGTGATCGCCCTGCATGGATTGCCGTGTGGCGAGGTCGTGAGCTACGAGGCGAAGGGCGACCGGGAATTCGTCGCCACCTGCAAGGATGGCAACCGCTATCACGTGTTCGTCGACAAGAACGGACGCGTGATGGTCGAGAAGGCGCGCTAGCGCTTGAGCGAAGCGAGCAGCACTGCGCGCCGCGCGAGGCTCTCCGAAGGCCACTCCTTCGCGCGGTCGTAGTACTCCGGCACCGCGCGCGCACCCGGCGGGATCACCACCCAGGGCTGCTTCGATGCGGTGAAGATGTGGATGTCCGGCGGGAAGCGATCGGGATCGTCGAGGGTGCCCACACGCACGAAGGCAACGGCGTCACCCCCGCCGGCATAGTGGCTCCAGAGCGCGATGCGGCACGTGGGGCAGCGCGCGATCTTCTGCCCCTTGCCGCTATTCGACGGCGTCATCACGAAATCCGGCACGCCCGCGAGCAGCTGCAACCGCGCAGTCTCGATCATCGCGTTCAACGCGAACGCTGCGCCGCTCTCGCGCTGGCACCAGCGGCAATGGCAGCAATGCACGAAGAGCGGCGTGTCCGTCATGCGATAGCGAACCTGGCAGCAATCGCAGCCGCCTTCGTACGAATCGCTCATGGCCCGGGCTGCATCCCCAGCTCGCGCATGAGGAACGTGTAGGTGTCCGCAGCCTGCGCGATGCGCTCCGAGAGTCCCGTGCCGATGCCGTGGCCGCTGGCATAGCTCACGCGCAGCAGGATCGGATTGCCCGAAGGATCGGCCGCCTGCAGGCGCGCCGCCATCTTGAGCGAGTTGGACACGTCCACGCGGCCGTCGTTGGCGCCCGCGAGCAGCAGCACCGACGGGTACTTCGTGCCGTCCTTCACGCGGTGGTACGGCGAATACGCGTACAGAGCCTTGAACTGCGCGGGGTCCTTCACGGTGCCGAACTCGGTCACGTTGAAGGCGCCATTGGGCGTGTTCTCGACGCGCAGCATGTCGTAGATGCCGACGTGGCTCACGATGGCACGGAAGAGGTCCGGACGCTGCGTGAGGATGGCCCCCATGAGCAGGCCGCCGTTGCTGCCGCCCTCGGCCGCGAGCCGCGCGGGCGTGGTGTAGCCGCGGTCGACCAGGTGCTGCGCGGCCGCGATCATGTCGTCGAAGACGTTCTGCTTCTTCGTGAGGTTGCCCGCGAGGTGCCACGCCTCGCCGAACTCGCCGCCGCCGCGGATGTTCGCGACCGCGTAGACGCCGCCCGCATCGAGCCACACGCGGTTGGCCGTCGAGAAGTAGGGCCGCATGCTCACGCCGTAACCGCCGTAGCCGTACAGCAGCACCGGGTTGTGGCCGTCGCGCTTGGTCCCCTTCTTCATGAGGATGTTCACGGGCACCTTCGTGCCATCGCGCGAGGTGGCCATCTCGCGAACCACCTCCGCATCGTCGAAGCGCACCTTCGGCTCGCCCGCGAGCGTGGTCTTCGCGAGCTTGCCGTTCGCGGGTGAATACAGGGACACCGCCGGCGCCGTCACGAAGCTCTGCGTATTCAGCAGCACGTTGCCGTCGAGCAACTCCTCCGCGAGCGACACGTTCGAGACCGGCTCCGTCGGCACCACGCCCATGGGCTTGCCGTCGAGCGAGAAGATGCGCATCTCCGACGGCCCGCCCACGATGTAATCGACATACAGCCGCGCGAGCCCGGGGCGGAAAGCCTCGATCGTGTCGGCGCCCTCGCCCACGATTTCCGTCGCATTCGCGAGCACGGGCTTCGCGAGCGGCATGGCGAGGATGCGGCCGCGCGGCGTGTCCTTGAGCGAGAGCGCGTAGAGCCTGCCGTCGCGCCCGATCTCCATGCGGCGGATGTGATCGGCGAAATCGGCCACGCGCGTCCAAGCGCCCGTCGCCGGACCGCGCACGTAGAACGCGTACTCGCCGCCATCGCCGTTCGCGACCGAGGCGAGGATGTACCCGCCTTCTCTCGCGGTGTCGAGCGCGACCTCGGCGATGCGCGGGAAGTCCTTGCCGAGAACATAAGTGTCGCTCGCCGCGGGCTTGCCGAGCGCGTGATACCAGACCTGCTGGTAGAAGTTGGCGTCCTCCTTCGCGCGCTCGCTGCCCTGCGGATAGCGCGTGTAGAAGAAGCCCGCACCCTTCGAATCCCAGGCGATGCTGCCGCCGCCCGTGGGGTAGTTCACGCGCGGCACGACGTCGGCCAGGCGCTCGCCGCTCTTCGCGTCGATCACGTACGCGGCGCCATCCTCGCTGCCCTTCTCCGACATCACCACGGCCACGTAACGCCCGTCGAGCGACGGCACGAAGAAATCGATCGCGGTGGTGCCCTTCGCGTCGAGAGAATTGAGATCGAGCAGCACACGCTCGCCGCTGCGGTCCGCGCGGTTGGGCAGCAGCACCAGCGAAGGCTGGTTGCGCGGCGGCTCGAACTTGAGCGCGAAGAGCCCGCCCTGCGTGTCCTGGAACCGCGCGTAGCGATAGGGCGCGCTGCCCATGAGGTCGGCGAGGCGCCCCTGCAGCTTGTCGCGGAGGGGCCCGTCGAGGGCCGCCCGCGTGACCTTGAGCTGCGCCTCCGTCCATGTGCGCACCGCCGGGTCCTGCCCATTTTCCAGCCAGTGGTAGTCGTCGGTGACCTGGACCCCCTGGTACGTGTCGGTGACCGGCTTCCGGGGGGTCTCCGGATAAGCGGCCAGGGCGGGGAGTGCCACGAACGAGAGCACCAGGGCGAAGGAGCGGACGGAATGCAGCGGCATGGCCGGAAGCGGGGAAGTGGCGGTCCCCAACTATAGCAACGGCCGGACCCACCCCGGTTCGTCGCTCAGCGGTGACATTCCGCACACCGTTCACCCCCCAAATCCGGGGTGTCGCGCCGTGGTGACAACCCGCGTCAGGTATATCCGACGTTTTGTCGTGTTCCAGCTACAACGTGGGCGGGCACCTACACGCCTGTGGCGGCATTCCTACAGGGAAATTAGCGACATACTACAGACCGGTATGAATGCAACTACAGGCGCTCCCGGGTACGCGGGCACCTGACCGCTCTTAAATTCTTGATTCCATGAACTAAATCCGCTTTGGCATGCGCCGTGCATGACCCTCGGCTCGTTTCAACGAAAGACACGGACCGAACATGCACAGACATGCCATTCGCCGCGCACCGGGCCTTCTTGGAGCCTCCTTCCTTTTCGTGGGGCTCGCCATCGCCTACCAGTCGGCACACGCGCAGGACGCCAGCGTCCGCGCCGTGCCGACCTACGAAGCCGTGGGCCTCTACTGGACGAACCCGGGCAACGTTTCCTCGTGCCAGGTCCAGTACCGCAAGCAGGGCGATAGCGCGTGGAAGCAGGGCCTCGACATGTGGTACGACGCCGCCAACGGCGCGTGCAAGGGCAGCGTGGTCTACCTCACCCCCGGCACCGTGTACGAAGCGCAGATGAGCGCCGGCCGCCAGTCGAAATCGGTCACGTTCACCACCTGGGCCAACAAGTATCCCGTTGCGGGCACCGTGAAGGTCCCGAGCCAGTCGAGCACGTACGACATCTCCAAGGGCGGCAGCGCCTCGGGCTACGTGGTCTACGACGGCACCAACGCCACGATCGACGGCGGGAAGTACAACATCACCGTGAACGCCTCGTACGTGGTGGTGCGCGGCCTCACTCTCACGGGCGCGCAGGAAAGCGGCATCCTCATCAGCCCGAACGTCCACGACGTGATCATCGAGGACAACGACATCAGCGGCTGGGGCCGCACGCGCGACGGCACGTGGGGCAGCGACATGGACTCCGGCGTGCGCGCGATCTGCAAGAACGAGGAGCTCGTCCGCACCACGATCCAGCGCAACAAGATCCACGACCCGCGCTACAGCGCCAACTCGTGGACCGACGGCCACCCCGACGGCCCCCAGGGCATCACGTACAGCTTCTGCGGCGGCAACCACGTGTTCCGCTGGAACGAGATCTACTCGACCGGCGGCAATCACTTCAACGACGGCATGGGCGGCGAGGACAACTTCTCGACGACCGGCTTCCCGAATCGCGACAGCGACATCTACGGCAACAAGATCTCGCAGACGTGGGACGACGGAATCGAAAGCGAAGGCGGCAACGAGAACGTCCGCATCTGGGGCAACTTCATCGACTACACCGGCACCGCGGTCGCGAGCACGATCGACTCCGTGGGCCCGCTCTACATCTTCCGCAACGTGTGGGGCCACAACCGCTTCTACGACAAGCGCGCCGCGGACAGCGACGACCGCCAGCCGATGTTCAAGTCGGGCTCGAGCTCGGACTTCAACAACGGCCGCCGCTACATCTTCCACAACACGATGCTGCAGCCGATGGACGACGGCTCCGTGCAGTACGGTGGCGGCGGTGGCGCGGGCATCGGCGGCACGGGCGACTCGCAGCTCGTGCACAACACGGTGTCGATGAACAACATCTACCACATCTGGAAGGCCAACTCGGCCGTGTACCAGGTGGGCAGCGACAACACGTTCCAGAACGACATGTTCAACGGTCGCTTCGACACCGCGATCGTGGGCGGCATCAACGCGACGCCCACGTACGCCGACGGCAACGGGTGGAAGGCGGGCGCCACGGGCCAGTACGCGCTCAAGGCGGGCACCGCGGGCTTCGACCAGGGCGTGCGCATCAACAACTTCAACGACGACTTCCAGGGCGCGGCTCCGGACGTGGGCGCTCACGAGGCGGGCGTGGCGGCGATGAAGTTCGGCATCGCGGCGGCCTCGGCCACCACCGGCGGCGCCACGGCACCGGCGGGTACGGGCACGGGAACCGGCGGCGGCACGAGCGGCAACGGCAACGGCAGCGGCAACGGCAACGGCAGCGGCAACGGCAGCACGGGCACTTCCACGAGCAGCATCGGGCGCCCGGCCTCGGGTCCCTCCATGACCATCGCGGGCACGGGACGCCTTCCCGGCGCGGCGGTGACCAGCGGCAAGACGCCCAGCGTCGCTCCGCGCGGCACGGCCTCCGTCTCGACCACGGTGGACGCTTCCAGCTACAGCATCAGCGCAGGCCAGGGCGTGACCTTCACGGTCCGCGTGATCGGCAACAGCGCGGCCCCTGCGGGCACGGTCTCCTTCACCGCGAACGGCAATGCGATCGCCGGTTGCGGCGCCGTGTCCGTCTCCAACGGCCAGGCCCTCTGCAAGACCAGCACCCTTTCCGGCGGCACGTACACCGTGAAAGGCAACTACTCGGGCGATTCGATCTACGGCAGCAGCGTCGCGGGCCCCATCACCATCACGGTGAAAGGCGGCAGCGTCGCGGCGGGCCTGACGATCGACTCGTCGAGCTACACCTCGACCGCCGGCAGCGGCGTCACGTTCACCGTGGTGGTCACCGGTCCGGTGGCGCCCACGGGCACGGTCGAGTTCCGCGACGGCGGCAATACCATCGCCAATTGCGGCTCCGTCGGAGTGAGCAATGGCGCGGCGACGTGCACCACCTCGAGCCTCGGCTCGGGCGCGCACACGATCCGCGGCTATTACTCCGGGGATGCCAACAACAGCGCCGGTGTCGCGGGGCCGATCACGCAGACCGTGCGCTGATCGGCTGTAGCTTCACGACGAACCCCGGCCATTGCGCCGGGGTTTTTTTATGCGCGCGCCGGCTTGTCGTGCGCAGCGCCCCGGGATTCACTTCGCTCGCGCAATGCCCATGCGCTATCCTCGATCCATCGCTCGTGGAAAGGCAGCGAACATGGACGAGCAAAAGGTCAATCGCCGTGCGCGCTGGCTCTTCGCCGGCGTGATGGTCCTGGTGCTGGCGGCGGGCACGCTCTGGCTGGTGTTCGCGCGCGCGGAGCACACGATCTTCGAGATCGAGACCGGCGACCCGGTCTCGGGCCTCATCGCCGATGCGCCGGTCGAGTTCCACGGCGTCGAGGTGGGACGCGTGAAGAAGGTGGAGCTGGCCGGCCCGCGCACCATCCGCATCCTCCTCGAGGTACGCAACGGCACGCCCGTGAGCAGCGCCACCGTCGCCACGATCACCGCCCGCGGCCTCGCGATGCGCGGCTTCACCGGGTACGTGTACGTGGCGCTCGAGGACAGCGGCAGCGACACGCGGCCCCTGCAGGTCGCGAGCGGCCAGCGCTACGCACGCATCCCGTCCGCGCCAATCCACGTGGTCAACATGGACCTCGCCATCGCGCAGGTGAACGACAACGTGCAGGCGCTCACGACGCTGGTCCAGGGCGCGCTCGATCCGGCGACCCTCGCGAGCCTCAAGCAGTCGATCAACGGCATCGAGCGCGTGGCGCGCACGCTGGCCGCGAACAACGCGCGCATCGAGAGCCTGCTCGCCAACGCGGACACGGCGATGCGCGCGGCGCCACCCTTCATGCAGGCCACGCGCGGCACGATGGCGCGCGTGGATGCGCTGCTCGATCCGCACACGATCGCATCGATGCAGCAGCTCACCGGCAGCCTCGAGCGGCTCACAGGGATGCTCGCCGCGAACAACGCGAAGCTGGAGACGCTGATCACGAAAGGCGAGGAAACCACCCACGAGATCGGACCGCTCCTGCAATCCACGCGCGAGACGATGAGCCAGTTGCAGACGCAGGTCCTGCCGCAGGCGCAGCGCACGCTGGAGCGCGTGGAAGAGCTCTCCACCACCATGAACGGCGTCGCGCGCAAGGTCAATCACGATCCCTCCGTGCTGATCCGTGGCGCGGCACCGGCTTCCCCCGGCCCCGGGGAGACCAAGTGAAAATGGGGCGCGCGCTGGCCGCGGCCGCCATGACCGTCGGCCTGCACGCGTGCAGCTTCGCGCCGGTCAATGTCGAGATCCAGCGCGCGACCCTTTCGAAGATTCCCGAGATGCCCACGGCGCAAACACTCGACGCGACGTTGCTGGTCGCGATTCCCGAGGCCGCCAACGCGTACGACACCACGCAACTCGCCTACTCCACCGCGCCCTACCAGGTCGCCTACTACGCGCGCACGGAATGGGCCGACACGCCGGCGAACATGCTGCACGTGCTGCTGGTGCGCACGCTGGAGCGCACGCACCGCTTCCGTGCCGTGGCCACTCCGCCGGATACGGGCCGCCCGGAATACACGTTGCATGCGCAACTGCTCGAGCTGCGCGACGACTTCACGACCGAGCCTGCGCAGGCCGTGGTGGCGATGCGCGTGGAGTTGGGCGCCGGCACGCGCACGCTCGCGGCGCGCGAGTTCGTGGAGCGCGAGCCGTTGCGCGAGAAGAATCCCGCCGCAGGCGTGGCGGCCGCAAACGAGGCGGTCGCGCGGTTGCTGGGCGAGGTAGCGCGCTTCGTCGTCGCGCAATCGGGCGTCACCTCGCGATGATGCGGCTCGACAACACCGACGAGCGCTACGGCACGATCGCCATCGCGTTCCACTGGCTCGTGGCGATCCTCATCGTGGGCCTCCTGGGGCTGGGCCTCTACATGGTCAGGCTGCCGGACGTGGGCTTCGACAAGCGCAAGATCACGCTGGTCCTCTGGCACAAGGAGTACGGCATGCTGGTGCTGGTGCTCGCGTTCGCGCGGGTCGTCTGGCGCGTGCGCGCCGTGCTGCCGCGCCTCGAGCCGGCGCTCCCCGACTGGCAGAAGATCGCCGCGCGCTTCGTGCACCTGTGCATGTATGCGCTGATGTTCGCGCTGCCGCTCACCGGCTGGCTCATGTCCTCGGCGGACGCGATTCCCGTCTCCTTCTTCGGGCTGGGCTTCCTGCCCGACCTCGTGCCCAAGGACGATTTCCTGTTCCGCGCGCTGCTTTGGATCCACAAGTGGCTCGCGTACAGCATGATCGCGGCACTCGCGGTCCATGCGGGCGCGGCGCTGTGGCATCACTTCGGCGCGGGTGACGAGACGCTGAGACGGATGCTGCCGTAAGCCAGCAAAGCGCGCTGCCCCGCGGCCTATTTCCCCCGCTTCGCGAGGATCGCCTCGATCTCATCCATGATGCGGCTCATCCGCGCCACGATCGCGTCGTAAGGCGCCGCCGTCGCAAGATCCAC
>DATMJE010000100.1:0-3210 GCA_035553995.1 Usitatibacter sp.
CTGGGCACGCCACGGCTCATCACCGATGCAGCCAACGCGAGCCGCTGGGAGTGGCCCGGGAGCGATCCTTTCGGGAACAACGCGCCGAATGAGAATCCGGCGGGACTGGGGATCTTCGCCTACAACCTCAGGTTCCCGGGACAATACTTCGATGCGGAGACGGGGAAGCACTACAACTATTTCCGGGACTACGATCCCGCCATCGGCCGGTACATCCAGTCCGATCCCATTGGATTGGACGGCGGCACGAATACATTTGGCTACGTGGGGGGAAACCCTCTGCTGTTTTCAGATTCCAGCGGTGAGATTGCATTCCTGGTACCCGCGCTACCTGCGTTGGGAGACGCGCTGATTTGCGCGGCCGCCGCCGCAGCGAGTTGGGGCATTTACAACACCTGGAAGATCATCTCCCAAGGCTCAAGAGACACATCCGTAAGCGTCCGGTCCAGGCCGTCTTCTCCGAGCGCGGCTGAGTAGTCGATAGTGTCCACTACGAACGGTAGTGGACGCTATGAAGGCCAAGAATCCTGGGATGCCTGGGCTGGTGCGAGTGTCGCGCAATGGGAAGCGGTTCTTCAGCGACGACTATAAGCGCGCGATAGTGGAGAAGTGCCTGGTTCCGGGCGCTTCCGTTTCGGCCGTGGCGCTGGCTCACGGATTCAACACGAATCTCGTGCGCAACTGGATCTCCAAGCATCAGGCGCGGCAAGGACGCGGACGGCCCGGGACGCAGCTCGTGCCGGTCACGGTGATCGAGGCGCCTGAAGCGGGAGCGAGAGTCGAGCCGATGCGTGCGGCGAGGTCCGAATGCCCAGCGGGTTCGATCGAGATAGAGATCGCTGGAGCACGGATCAAGGTGCTGGGCCAAGTCGATGCCGAGCAATTGCGCGTGGTGCTCGCAGCCTTGCGCGCTCCTCGATGATCACGCTGCCCGCGGGAACGCGCATCTGGCTCGCCGCGGGAGTGACCGACATGCGCAAGGGCTTTGATGGGCTCGCCGCGCAAGTGCAGGCGGCGCTCTCCGAGAGCCCGTTCACGGGCCACGTGTTCGTATTCCGAGGCCGTGCGGGTGACCGGGTGAAGGTGCTGTGGTGGGATGGTACGGGCCTGTGCCTCTTCGCCAAGCGGCTCGAGCGCGGCCGCTTCGTATGGCCGCAGGCACAGGGCGGCGCGGTGGCGCTGAGCGCCGCGCAGCTGTCGATGCTGCTGGAAGGCATCGACTGGCGCCGGCCCGCGAGAACGTGGGAGCCGCAGCTCGCGTTCTGATTCAACACGGGTGCGTGAGCGCAAAAAAATCCCGCGCGATCACGCAGAAGCTCTTCACTCGCGCAGGCGCACTCGATAGACTCGCGCTGTGCTCGACGCCCGCGATCTTCCGAACGACATCGAAGCGCTCAAGCGCCTGATTCTCGATCAGCGCGCGCAGCTCAACGATCGCGATCACGAGATCGAGCGGCTCAAGCTTCTCATCGCCAGGCTCAAGCGGCTGCAGTTCGGCCGCTCCTCGGAGAAGCTCGATCGCCAGATCGGCCAGCTCGAGCTCGTGCTGGAAGACCTCGAAGCCGGCCGTGCCGCGCACGCGAGCCGCAACGAGTCTGCCGAGGTCGCTGCGGCCGCGAAGGCAAAGCCCGTTCGCCGACCGCTGCCGGAGCACTTGCCGCGCGAGCGCGTGGTGCACGAACCCGCGTGCACCTGCATCGAGTGCGGCGTGCCGATGCATCGCATCGGCGAGGATGTCGCCGAGGTGCTGGAGTACGTGCCGGCGAGCTTCAAGGTCGTGCAGCATGTGCGCCCGAAGTTCGCCTGCGCCCGGTGCGAGCGCATCGTGCAGGCGCCGGCGCCGACGCGCCCGATCGCGCGCGGCCTGGCCGGCCCCGGGCTTCTGGCCCACATCCTGGTGAGCAAGTACGCCGATCACCTGCCGCTCTACCGCCAGTCGCAGATCTATGGGCGGCAGGGCGTGGAGCTCGAGCGCTCGACGCTCGCCGATTGCGTAGGCGGGGCGGCTGCGCTGCTGGAGCCTCTCGTCGAAGCGCTCGCCCGCTACGTCCTTCAATCCGGTTACCTGCACGGCGACGACACGCCGGTGCCGGTCCTGGAGCCCGGGCGCGGTTCGACCAAGACCGGAAGGCTCTGGACTTACGTGCGCGATGGCCGCCACTGGGCCGAGGAAGCTTGCCCGGCTGTCTTCTTCCGCTATTCCCCGGATCGCAAGGGTGAACGCGCCGCGTCCCACTTGAAGGACTTCGCTGGCGTGCTTCACGCCGACGGCTATGCGGGATTCGATCGGCTCTACGAGGCGGGGCGCATCACCGAGGCGGCCTGCTGGGCCCACGTGCGGCGCAAGTTCTTCGACATTCACGAGTCGAGCGGCTCCCCGGTCGCCGCCGAGGCGCTTGCCAGGATCCGCGCGCTCTACGAGATCGAGGAGGCGATCCGCGGCCGCTCGCCGGATGAGCGGTGCGCGGTGCGGCAGGCGCGAGCCGGGCCCCTGATCGTCGACCTCAAGGCTTGGCTCGAAGCGACGTTGGCGAAGGTGTCGGCCAAGTCGGCGCTCGCGGTCGCGATCCGTTATGCACTCTCCCGCTGGGCCGCACTCGTGCGCTACTGCGACGACGGCCACATCGAGATCGACAACAACGCCGCGGAACGCGCGTTGCGGGCGGTGGCCCTCGGCCGCAAGAACTATCTCTTCGCGGGGTCGGACGCGGGCGGCGAACGGGCCGCTGCGATCTATAGCCTCATCGGCACGGCGAAGTTGAATGGCCTGGATCCGGAAGCCTACTTGCGAGACGTGCTCGAGCGCATCAACGAGCATCCGATCAATCGGATCGCGGAGCTGCTGCCATGGAATCTCGCCGCCGAAAAGCAAAAGCGCGAACGCCTCGCCGCGTAAACGCGGAGACTGCCTCTTCTGCAGCGTCGGCTTCGTCCACGTCGGCGACCCTGGTCCTGCCAAACCTGGAAGCCTTCCTGGAGACGGACGACCCCCAGATCTCGATCGGCGTCATCGGACCCATTCAATGCGCCGTCGTGTCCGCCGATCCGCACAACATGCTCGCCGCGCTCGTCCGGCGGCCGGGAGAAACGCTTCAACAGTTGCTCGAACGACTCGACGCCGCAGTGCTGCTGGCCATGGAGCAAGATATCTTCACAGACGACATCAATCCACCGTCGTCAAGACGGTGACGGCCGGACGCTTACGGCTTT
>DATMJE010000101.1:0-32667 GCA_035553995.1 Usitatibacter sp.
CCTCGACAAGGATCCGCCGCTCGTTTCCAACACGCTCGCCGGCCCGAACATCTTCGGCAACGGCAACACGTTCCCGCAGCTGTACGACTCGCTGGGCCGCCGGTTCTTCGTCGGCTTGACGTTCTCGCTGTAAGCGGCAGCCTCACCATCGAACGGCGAGCTTCGGCTCGCCGTTTTTTTTGGCGGAGCTAAAGCTCGAAGCCGGGAACGCCCGCGCTGAACGCCGCGAGCCCTTCCATGGTGGCGCTCACCAGCGCGCGCTCCGGCTCGGTGAGGTGCGGGTGCCAGATGTCGAAGATGAGCACCGCGCGCGGCTTGTCGCTCTGGTTCCACGCCTCGTGCTCGATCGTGTCGTCGAAGACCCACGCGTGTCCCGGCACCCATTCGCGCGTGTCGTTGCCGACGCGGAAGCCGCAGCCCTCCGGCACGACCAGCGCGAGGTGCGTGACGAGGCGCGCATTGGTGACGCCGGTGTGCGGCGGAATGTGCGTGTGCGGCCTGAGGAGCGAGAACATGGCCGCCGGCGTGCGTCCCGCCATCGTGGGCTGGGGTGCCGCCGCGATGGCCGCCATGGTGGCCGGGCAGCGCGCGGCATTCTCCTCCACGCGCACGCCGCCTTTCATGAGGTGGAAGGCGCTCCAGCGCGGCGAGTTGTTGAGCTCCGCCCACTGGTTGAGCGGCACGTCTTCCGGGTAGGTGACGTAAGGGGCGAACCCCTCCTCGGTCCGCACGATCTCCAGGAATTCGTCGCGGATCGCGGGGGCGGCCGCTTCGAGGCCCTCGATCCAGGGGAAGAGCGTGCGGTCGTCGAAGAACTCGATCGGGGCGAGGTTCGGGTAGTGGTAGACCATCGGCTGCGAGTCGTAACGCTTGCGGCGGCCGACGAGCAGATCCACCGATGCACGGAAACGCCGCAGGTCCTCGCCGTGGAAACCGTCCATGCGCGGAGCGAGGAATTCGTCGAGGAACGTGGCCACCCGCTGCGTGTAGTCGCGGTGGTACTGGCGGGCGTGCGTCACCGAGGGCCGCAGGTCGGGATGCAGCCGCTCGAGCGCGGGCGCCACGGCCGCCGCCGCGCCATAGGCCTGCGAGGCCTGGTGCGACTTGCCCTGCCGCTCGTAGAGGTTGCCGCGCAGGATGAGGGCGAGGAGATCCATCGGGTCGCGCGTGAGGGCCGAGCGCAGCGCCTCCTCCTCGCCGGCCTCGTCGCCCAGGCGCTGGCGCACGATGGCGAGGTTGATCCACTGCTGCGTATCGCGGCCGTCCACGCGCACCAGCCGCTCGTAGCATTCACGCGCGGTGTCGAGGTCCCCGCGCCGGAACGCATCGTCGCCCACGGCGTCGAGCGCCCGCGGATGCTGCGGATCGACCGCGAGGATCCGCCGCCACGCCTCGAGCGCCTCCAGCGGGTGGCCGGCCTGCATGGCGCGCAGCGCGCGCTGCTCGAGCTGCGCGACCTCTCCCACCGCCGCCTGCCGCTGCGCCATCGACCCTCCCCAAAGTGCCTCCATTCTGCCGAAAGAATCCTCCCGCTGCGGCTGTTCCCGGACATAGAATGTTCATGCAAGGAGGTGCACATCATGAGGAAACCGCTGTTGATCCTGCTGGCGGCCGCGGTGATGGCTGCCCCCGTATTCGCCGCCGACGAAGGCCTGGCGGCCAAGCGCTCCCGTTACCTGGACGAGGTCCGCGTCGGCTCGTCCTTCCCGGCCACTTATCGCAGCGTCCACATCCCGCCCATCGAGGTGGAGTTCCGCAAGGGCTGGCCGAACGACGCCAACAAGTTCCAGAGCCCGTCGCGGGAGGTCAAGCACGACGACATCAAGCGCATCTCGCAGGAGATGGCGCAGTCGCTGCGCGCCTCGCTGCAGGAGGACCTGCAGCGCGCCGGCTACCAGATCGCCCCGGCCCCGGGCCCCGGCGTGCTGGTGCTCAAGATCGCCATCGAGGACGTGCAGGTGAACGCGCCGGACAACTCGGCCCCCGGCACCAATACGTACATGCGCGAGGCGGGCGAGGCGTCGCTGCGCATCGATGGCTACGACGCGGGCTCGAACGCCAAGGTGATGGTCATCAACGACCACGGCAAGGCGCGGCCCTACATGAACGGCGTGGAACGCGCGAACACCGCCTCCAACCGCTTCTGGTTCGGCGAGATGTTCGACCGCTGGGCCGATGCGGTGACGAAGGAGATCGCCGGGCTCGGCAAGACGGGCTAGATTTCCCAGCGGGGCTTCTCGCCGCTGTACGCGTCGATCGCCTCGAACATCGCGGTCACGAGCTCCCGCTCCCGGGGCGTGAGCTCGGGACGCCACACCTCGAACAGCAGGATCACGCGTGTGGCCGTGGTGCGGTTCCACGCCTCGTGCTCCATGGTGTCGTCGAACGCCCACGCGCGGCCTTCGACCCAGCGGCGCGTCTCGTTGCCCACGCGGAAGAGGCACTCCCCGGGCACGATGATCGGCAGGTGGCAGATGAGGCGCGTGTTCACGAGGCCGGTGTGCGGCGGGATGTGCGCGCCGGGCCTGAGCAGCGAGAACATCACCGAAGGCGAACGCCGCGGCATGTGCGCGAGCGGCACGGCGGCGATCGCCTCCATGGTGCGCGGACAGCGTGCGGCGTTGGCCGGCACCGGCTCGCCGAACTTCCACAGGTAGAACGCGCTCCACGCCGGGTTGCCCGCCATCGGGCCCGCATCGGCCGGACGGCGCGGATCGGCCTCGACGTAGGGCGCGAAGGCGCCGTCCTCGCGCATCACGGCGGCGAGCTCGTCGCGGATGGCGGCGGTGTGGCCCTCGAGCGCCTCCATCCACGGGAAGAGCGAGCGGTCGTCGAAGAACTGGACCTGCGCCAGCTCCGGAAAATAATAGCTGCGCGGCTGCTGCACGTAGACCTGCCGGCGGCCGAGCATGATGTCGAGCGACTGCGCGAAGCGGCCGCCCGAATCGGTGAACCCCTTCGCCCGCAGGGCGCCGCGAAGGACGGACTCGAACTCGGCGGCGTAACGCTCGCACATCTTCTGGGCCCGAGCGAGCTCGCGGCGCAGGTCGGCCGGCAACTGCTCCGGCGGCGGGGCGCTGCGCACCGCGGCCATGTAGAACGAGGCGGCGGCGCGGCTGTCGCCGGCCGCGGCGAAGCGGTCGGCCTTGAGGATCAGCGCATGGAGGTTGTGCGGATCCTGCGCGAGGGCCCGATCGACGGCGCTCTCGACGCCGGCTTCGTCGCGCAGCGCCCGGCACGCGAATGCCAGGGCCACCTGCAGGCCCGCGCTATCGTGGCCGCCCGCCGCGGCACGTGCGAGGAGATCGCGTGCACGGCGCGCATCTCCCGCGCGCAACGCGTCGAATCCGGAACGCGCCAGTGCCGCGGCGTCGGTGGGTGCGGTGCTCATGCAGTGTTACTTACCACATTTCGCGGGACGCCAGCCCCGCGATGGCCGGGTGCAGCCACTTCACTGCGTGGAGAGAATCCAGCGCACCAGCGCACGCGCCTCGTCCGGCGTCACGTGCGGCGCGTTTCCGCCCATGCGCACGAAGTCCTGGCGGTCCTTCCAGTGGCGATCCGCGGGGTCTGCCCCCTCGATCACGGTGCGCGTGAGCTTCTCCTCGGCATCGGGCTGCGCGCGATAGCGCGCGGCGATCTCGGTCCAGCTCGGCGCCAGGGGCAGCGCCGAATCGGCCTCGCGCGGCGCCGGCGTGCCACGGTGGCAGAGCGTGCAGCCGCGCTCGCCCGCGAGAACGCGCAGGCGGTCATGGGCGCCGGAACGCGCCGGCGGCGCGGATTCGGTGCGCCATCCGGGCGCGGGATCGAAGCTGCGCATCTGCGCGGCGACGCTCGCGGTGCGCGGCCCGAGGTCGCGGCTGTAGACCACACCCTCGTGGCTCACGATGAACGTATTCACGCCGCTCACGCGATAGCGCGCGGGCCATGCGACCAGCGCGAAGCCCGCGATCATGCGGCCGTTCACGAGATAGTCGCGCGCGCCGCCCGCGGCACTTCCTCCCTGGCCCGGCAGCAGGCGGAAGAAGTAGCCGTGGTAGGGGCGCGCGTCGGCGGGCGCCGCCTCGTCCACCGCGGCGAGCATGAAGCGCACGCCGAGCGGGCTCAGCGGATCCTGCCGCGTGGGCGTCCAGTAAAGCCCGTCGTGGCGGCCCGGCTGGCTGGCGATGCGGGCGGCGTACACACCGGGTCCGATGCCGTCGTGCGCTCGCACGGAGTACTCGCGTTGCGCGTCGACCACCGCAAGCAGGGCCTGCATCACCGCGAGCTCGTTGCGGCCGATGCGCCGTGCGAGCACCTCGGTACGGCCGGCATCGGCGTCGAAGTGCCACGCGGCACCCGCCTTCACCAGCGGAAACGGCACGTCGAAATCATCGGCGCCGATCACCAGCACCGCGCGCCCGTTCGCGGTCTCGCGAATGTGCATCGAGTGCTCGTACGCGGCGAGAAACCGCTCGCGTGCGACCTGGTCTTCGCCGGCGTCGCCCGAGTCGACGACATCCGCGCTGCCCGGGCCGAGCACCGCCGCGACGCTCGCGGCGTCTGCCGCGCGAACCGCATCGTGCAGCGCCTGCGCGGCCGCCTGGGGCGTGGGGAAAGTACGCTGCGCCGGTGGCGCCGCGGTGGCGATTCCCGCCAGCAGCAATCCCGCGAGCAGGACCAGGCGTAGCGACCTCATCGTGACCTCTGCGTACGTGCGGCCGGATTGCCGGATGGCGCTGAGCCCAGGCTCTGGTGGCCGCGCTGCGATTGCTGGCTCGAGAAATTTCCCGGGACCGGATGCAACGAGGACGAGCCCGAAGGCGCGCGTTGGATGGGAGACGAGCGCGAGATCTCGGGAGCGCGCTGTGCCGGCGCACGCTGCGATGTTCCGTAACCCTGCGGCTGCGGCGCCTGCCGGTAATCGGGAGCGCGCTGGATGCGCGAGCCGCCCGCCTCGGGACGCGGTGCAGGTTGCAGGCCGGGCGCGTTGCGCGAGGACGGGCCCTGGGGCCGCACGTCGAAGCCGCGGAAGTCGCGCCGATCATGGGAAGCGCCGCGATCCGGCGAGCCACCGCGATCCGGCGAGCCACCGCGATCGGGCGGACGGTAACGATCCCGCGTGCGCGAGTCCGGGTACGGGGCGCCGCGGCGATGATCCGAATCATGTCGCCACACGGACGATCCGCCCGGGCGGTGGTCGACCAGGTGGTGCTGGTGCCAGTCGGGATGCGGATGGTGGTCGTGCCACGAGCCCCAGACCGGAATGCCGATGCCGAATGCGATGCCGCCCACGACGTAATCCCACGGGCCGAAATAGAACGTGCTCCACGCGTACGGCGGATACCCCGGCCACCACCACGGCCCATAGACGATGCGCGGATCGTAGACGGGGACGTACACCACGTCGGGCTGCGTGGGCTCGATGGTGACGATGTCGCTCTGCATCACCACGCGCTCGCGCGGATTGTCCTGCAACCCTCCCGCCTCGACGGCCTTGCGGCGCAGGCGCTGCACCGCATCCATCACGCCGGCCTCGTCGGCGAGGAACGCATTGCCCAGGCGCGACATCCAGTCGAGCTCGCCATTCATCATCGCGACCACGCTCGCGAACGGAGCCAGGGACTTGACGCTCGCGTCCCAGGGCTGCGAGGCAACGGCCTGCTCCAGCTCCTGCGGCGTGAGCCCGGGATTGCGGTCGAGCCAGCGCTGCAGCGCGATCACCTCGAGCGGATACGTGGACGCGGCGAGCACGTTTCCGAGCAGCGCGTCGGGATAGAGGGCCACGGGTGCCAGCAACTGGTCGAGCTCGGCGGCCGAAGGCGCGAAAGCGTCGCCGCCCTGCGGTGCGAAGTAGCCCTCCTCACCGCGTGCGACCGCCTCGGAAAACACCAGCAGCACGACCGCGGTGAGCAGCGCGATGATGCGCGCGAGGTGATGCCATGAACGCGGGTGCTGCAGGGCGATGCCCGGCGTCATCGGCGGCCCGAAAGGATCCACCGCACCAGCGACCGCGCCTCTTCGGCCGAGACCTCGTCCTTGTTGGGAAGCATCTGCGCGAAGGCGGCCCGGCCCTTCCAGTGGCGGGCCTGCGGGTCCGAGCCCGTGAGGACGAGCTGCGTGAGGCGTGCCTCTTCCGCGCCGGCGCGGCCGGCATACCGGTCCGAGATCTCGTCCCAGCTCGGGCCATAGGCGCTCACCGCGCCTGCACCTCCCGGCGCCGTGTCCGAATGGCACACGACACAGCCGCGGTCCGAGGCGAGCCGGCGCATGGCCGCATCGTCGGCTGCGGACGACGCCCAGAGAGCGGCTGACGCGCCGAGGAGCAGCGCAACGCCAGCGGCTGAAGCAACACGTTCGACGTGGATCATCGGATACCCCCATCCCATGGTGCGGCGCCGGCGCGGCGTGGCGTTGCTGGGGGTCAACACGGGCGCAATTACGCTGCGGCGGCCCTTTGCCGCGTCGATGCGCGGCAACGTTGACGCCTCGCAACGCGACAGCGCCGCGCGCTCCTATGCTGGACGTGCAAACGGAGAAACACCATGTACCGCAGGATCCTCTTTCCGACCGACGGCTCGGCCGCTTCCACGCGCGCGGCGAAGACCGCCATCGGCCTCGCGCAGGCGTGCGGGGCGCAGCTGGTGGCGTTGCACGTGATCGAGCCGTTCATGCCGACCACGTACGCCGACGCGATCGTCCCCTATCCGGAGCTCTATTCGGCCGACGAGTACGAGCGCATCACGCAGAAGAGCGCGCAGCGCATGCTGGCGAAGGTGCAGGCGCGTGCCGGGGCCGCCAACATCGGCTGCGAGATCGAGGTCGTGACCGCCACGCCGGTGTGGAAGGCGATCATCGCGGCCGCGCGCAGGAAGCGCTGCGACGCGATCGTCATGGCGTCCCACGGCCGGCATGGGCTGGAAGGCCTGGTCCTCGGGAGCGAGGCGCACAAGGTGCTCACGCACGGCAAGACGCCCGTGCTCGTCTGCCGGTAGCGCGCGCCGCCGCGGGCCGCGAACCATGGACACCCAGGTTACGCATGTGGAGGTGGTGCCGGCCGCCGGATCGGCCGCAGCGGCGCGCCCATGGCTGCGCCGCACGCTCGTGGGACTGCTGCTCATCGCCGCCGCGCTGGGTGGCGGCTATCGCTGGTGGTCGAACCGTCCGGCAGCGCTGCCCGCAGGCATCGCGATGAGCAACGGGCGCCTCGAGGCCACCGAGGTGGACGTCGCGGCGCGAACCGCAGGACGCGTGAAGGAAGTGCTCGCGCGCGAAGGCGACGTCGTCGCGGAGGGACAACTGCTCGCGCGCATGGACGTGGCCACGCTCGAGGCCGCGCACCGCCAGGCGCTGGCGCAGGTGGCCCAGGCAAGGGAGGCGGTGGCGACCGCGCGCGCTGCCGTGGACGAGCGCCAGAGCGCGCTCGACCTCGCGGCGAGCACGCTGCGTCGCACCGAGGACCTCGTCGCACGCGGCTTCGTGAGCGCGCAGAAGCTCGACGGCGATCGCGCGCAGTGGCTGGCCGCGCGTGCATCGCTGGTCGCGGCACGATCGCGCGTCGTGGAGGCGCAGGCCGGCGTGGTCACGGCCGAGGCGGCCGCGCAGCGCATCGTCGCGGAGATCGCCGATGCCGATCTCTTCGCGCCGCGGGCGGGGCGAGTGCAATACCGCCTCGCGCATCCCGGAGAGGTGGTCGGCGCCGGCGGCAAGGTGCTCACGCTCCTCGACCTGTCCGACGTGTACATGACGGTGTTCTTCGCCGAAGCGGCCGCCGGCTCCATCGCCATCGGCGCCGAGGCGCGCCTGGTGCTGGACGCGATCCCGCAATACGTGATTCCCGCGACCGTGAGCTTCGTCGCATCGGAGGCGCAGTTCACGCCCAAGACGGTCGAGACCCCGGACGAGCGGCAGAAGCTGGTCTTCCGCGTGAAAGTGCAGGTCGATCCCGCGTTGCTGCGGCAATACCAGTCGCAGGTGAAGTCCGGCGTTCCGGGAGTGGCTTACGTGCGCACGCGCGCCGTATCGTGGCCTGCGAACCTGCAGCCGAGGTTGCCGGGGGATGGCGAGCCCCTGCCAACGCCGAACCCGGCACGGTAGCGGCCATGGCCCGGGAAAGTGGCGACTGATCGCGGTGTCTCCGTACGGCTCGAGCGCGTCTCGCACCGCTATCGGCGCGCGCCGGCACTCGACGGCATCGACCTCGAGCTGCCCTCGGGCGGAATCGTCGGCTTCGTGGGTCCCGATGGCGTGGGCAAGTCCACGCTGCTGGCGCTCGTCGCGGGGGCACGCCGCATCCAGGACGGGCGCGTGGAGGTGCTGGGCGGCGACATGCGCAGCCGCGCGCATCGCCGCGACGCGTGCCGGCGCATCGCCTACATGCCGCAAGGGCTCGGCAGGAACCTCTATCCCACCCTCTCGATCCGGGAGAACCTCGGCTTCTTCGCGCGCCTCTTCGGACAGTCGCGCAGCGATCGCGCGGCGCGCATCCCGCGCCTGCTCGAGGCCACCGGCCTCGAGCCCTTCGGCCACCGCGCCGTAGCGCAGCTCTCCGGCGGCATGAAGCAGAAGCTCGGGCTGTGCTGCGCGCTGCTGCACGATCCCGACCTCCTCATCCTCGACGAGCCCACCACCGGCGTCGATCCGCTCTCGCGGCGCCATTTCTGGCGCCTCATCGCCGGCCTGCGCGCGCAACGTCCCGCGATGACGGTGCTCGTATCCACGGCCTATTTCGACGAGGCCGAAGGCTTCGACCAGCTCGTGGCCCTGCATGGCGGCCGCGTGCTCGCCACCGGCACGCCGGCCGCCATCCGTGCGATGACGGGCGAGGCGAGCCTCGAGCATGCCTTCGTGTCGCTGCTGCCCGCCGCGATGCGCGCGATGCATGCCGGGACCGGCGCGATGGCGCCACCCGTGGCCGGCACCGAAGTCGCGATCGATGCCGACCACCTCACGCGCCGCTTCGGCGAGTTCACGGCGGTGCGCGACGTGAGCTTCACGATCCGGCGCGGCGAGATCTTCGGCTTCATCGGATCGAACGGCTGCGGCAAGACCACCACGATGAAGATGCTCGCCGGGCTGCTGCCGCCGTCGTCGGGACGAGCGTCGCTCTTCGGGCGTCCCGTGGACGCGCACGACACGGCCGCACGCCGCCGCGTGGGCTTCATGTCGCAATCCTTCTCGCTCTATACCGAGCTCACGGTGCGGCAGAACCTCGCGCTGCACGCGCGCCTCTTCCGTCTTTCCACGGCACGGCGCACGGCGCGCATCGCCGAGCTCACGGAAAGGTTCGGCCTCGCCGCGCACCTCGACCAGGCGGCCGAATCGGTGCCGCTGGGCGTGCGCCAGCGGCTGTCGCTCGCCGTGGCGGTGATCCACGAGCCCGAGGTGCTCATCCTCGACGAGCCGACCTCGGGCGTGGATCCGGTCGCGCGCGATGCGTTCTGGTCGCTGCTCGCCGATCTCTCGCGCCGGCAGGGCGTGACGATCTTCCTCTCGACGCACTTCATGGCGGAAGCCGAGCGCTGCGACCGCGTGGCCCTCATGCACGCCGGGCGCGTGCTCGCGCAGGGCACGCCCGCCGACATCGTGGCGAGCGCGCCCGCGAGCGACGAGACCATCGGCTCCCGCCCGCCCGTGAGCCTCGAGAAGGCGTTCGTGGCCCATCTGAGCGCCGGCGAGGACGCGATGCGCGAGTCCGCCGTGCCGCCCGCGCCGCCGCCCGCGCGCCCGATGCGGCAAGGGTTCGATGCCCGGCGCGTGCTCGCGCATGCGCATCGCGAGTCGCTCGAGATCCTGCGCGATCCCATGCGCCTCGTGTTCGCGGTGCTGGGCCCGGTGCTGCTGATGCTCGTCTTCGGATTCGGCGTGAGCTTCGACATCGAGCGCGTCGCCTTCGCCGCCCTCGACGCCGACCGCTCGCCCGAGAGCCGCACGTATCTCGAGAACTTCACGGAGTCGCGCTACTTCGAGGCGCGGCGTGCACCCGCGGACAGCGCGGAGCTCGAGCGGCGGTTGCGCACCGGCGAGCTGCGCTTCGCGATCGAGATACCGCCGGGATTCGGCCGCGACCTGCGCGCGGGACGCGGGCCCGAGGTGCTGGTGCAGGTGGACGGCGCGTTTCCGTTTCGCGGCCAGAGCGTGGCGGGCTACGTGGAGGGTGCTCACGCCGCCTACAACGGCCGCCTGCTCGCGGATCGCGGCATCCGGGCCGCGCCGCCCGTGGCGGACCTGGAGGTGCGGTTCCGCTACAACCAGGACATGCGCAGCGTCTTCGCCGTCGTGCCGGGCGTCATGATGATCATCCTGATGTTGATGCCGGCGGTCACGACCGCGATGGGGGTCGTGCGCGAGAAGGAGCTCGGCTCCATCATCAACCTGTACGTGACGCCGACGACCGGCATGGAGTTCCTGCTCGGCAAGCAGCTTCCGTACGTCGCGATCGCCGCGGCGAACTTCGCCATCCTGCTCGCGATGTCGGTGGCGCTCTTCGGCGTGCCGCTCAAGGGCAGCCTCGCCGCGCTCACGCTGGGTGCGCTGCTCTACGTGGCCGCCGCCACCGCCTTCGGCCTCGTGGTCTCCAGCTTCGTGCGCACGCAGATCGCCGCCATGTTCGCCGCGGCGATCCTCGCCTCGCTGCCCACGGTGCAGTATTCCGGCTTCATGGTGCCGGTCGCCTCGATGCCGCCCGATGCGCAGGCGATCGCACGCGCCTTCCCGGCGATGTATTTCGAGCACGTGAGCGTCGGCGTGTTCACGAAGTCGTTGCGGCTGGCCGACGTGGTGCCCGACCTGCTGGCGCTGGCGCTGATCGCCGCCGCCTTGCTCGCGGCCGCACGGGCGCTGCTGCGCACGCAGGAGCGCTGACATGGGACGGCTCGCCGCCATCTGGCACCTGGGCCTGAAGGAGCTCGTGAGCCTGTCACGCGACGCGGCGCTGGCGGGGCTGATCCTCTATGCGTTCACCTACGCGGTCTACGGTCCGGCGAAGGACGCGCAGCTCGAGCTGCGCGACGCGTCGGTCGCGGTCTCCGACCTCGACCATTCGGAGCTCTCGCGCCGGCTCGCGGACGCGCTGCTGCCGCCGCAGTTCCTGCCGCCGCGGCCGATCGGCCGCGAGGCGATCGACGCCGCGCTGGACTCGGGCCGCCATACCTTCGTGCTCGAGATCCCGCCGGGTTTCCAGGCCGACGTCGAGGCGGGACACCGCCCCGCGCTGCAGCTCCACGTGGACGCGACGGCGATGTCGCAGGCCGGGCGCGGCGCGAGCTACATCGAGGCGATCGTGGCGCAGGAGCTGCAGCGCTTCGCCGCGGTGCCGCCACTCGCCGTGCCCGTGGCGCTCGTCACCCGCGCGCGCTTCAACCCCAACCTCGAGGAAAAGCGCTTCCTCGCGCTCGCCGAGATCGTGAACAACATCACCATGCTGGGCGTGATCCTGTGCGGTGCGGCGGTGATGCGCGAGCGCGAGCACGGCACGCTCGAGCACCTGCTGGTGATGCCGCTCACGCCGTTCGACATCATGGCCGCCAAGGTGTGGCCGAACGCGCTGGTGATCGTGGCGGCCGCGACGCTGTCGCTCGAGGTGGTCGTGCGCGGCATGCTCGGCGTGCCGGTGCAGGGCTCGGTGCCCCTCTTCATGGCGGGAGCGGCGCTCTACATGGGCTCCGTCACCTCGCTCAGCATCTTCATCGCCACGCTCGCGCGCTCGATGCCGCAGTTCGGGCTGCTGGTCTTCCTGGTGTTCCTCGTGCTCAACATGCTCTCCGGCGGCACCACGCCGCCCGACAGCATGCCGCCCTGGCTGCAGCAGGCGATGCAGTTCTCGCCGACGACGCACTTCGTGAGCTTCGCCATCGCCGTGCTCTGCCGCGGCGCCTCGCTCGCCGACACCTGGCCGCACGTGGCGGTGGTGGTGGCCACGGGTGCCGTGTTCTTCTTCGGCGCGCTGCTGCGATTCCGCCGCACGATCGCGGCGGTGTCGGGCTGAGCGCGGGGCCGCCGCACCGTCCTCCCCCTTGCGCATCGTTGGCCGTCCCGAAAACCTGCAAAATCGGGGTTATCGAACGATCAGGGCCCCGAATGAAAAGCTACCTGGAGCTGGTGCGCACCTGCCTCGCGGAGGGATCGTGGCAGGAGAACCGCACCGGCGTGAGGACGTTGTCGATTCCCGGCGCGATGCTGCGCTTCGATCTGTCGAAGGGCTTTCCCGCGGTCACCACCAAGAAGCTCGCCTTCAAGTCGGCGATGGGCGAGCTGGTGGGATTCCTGCGCGGCTACCGGAACGCGGCGCAATTCCGTGCGCTCGGCTGCAGGGTCTGGGACCAGAACGCCAACGAGAACGGCGCGTGGCTCGCGAACCCCAATCGCAGGGGCGACGACGACCTCGGGCCGATCTACGGCGTGCAATGGCGGCGCTGGCCCGGCTACAAGGTGATCGCCGCGACCGAAGCCGCGCGCATCGATCGCGCACGCAGCCTGGGTTACGAGGCGATGGCCTCATTCCCGCTCGACGGGCAGCCGCATGTGCTCGTGCATCGGTCCATCGACCAGGTGCGGCACTGCCTCGACACCATCGTGAAGTCGCCGTCCGACCGGCGGATCCTGTTCCACGCGTGGAATCCCGCGGAGCTGGACGAGATGGCGCTGCCGCCCTGCCACCTGCTCTACCAGTTCCATCCGAACGCGGGCCAAAGGCAGCTTTCGCTGAGCCTCTACGTGCGCAGCAACGACCTGGGCCTCGGCACGCCCTTCAACCTCGCCGAGGGCGCGGCGCTGCTGCATCTCTTCGCGCACCTCACCGGCTACAGCGCGAAATGGTTCACGTACTTCGTCGGCGATGCGCACATCTACGAGACGCACATCCCGATGCTCGAGGAGCAGCTCACGCGCGAGCCGCATCCGTTGCCGTCGTTCGCGATATCGGACCGCGTGCCTGCCCTTGCCGCGACCGGCCGCTACGAGCCCGAGTGGCTCGAGCGCGTGGAGCCCTCCGACTTCGAGCTGCGCAACTACGTCCACCACGGGCCGCTCACGGCACCGATGGCGGTCTAGCTTCCCGCACCTCCCGTAGAATGCCGCGATGATCCTCGAACGCGAGGCCGGCAGGGGCTTGATCGTCTCGCTCGTGGTGGCGGTCTCGCGCAACGGCGTGATCGGGCACGAGAACCGGCTGCCGTGGCGGCTGCCCGACGAGCTCGCCTACTTCAAGCGCGTGACCATGGGCAAGCCGATCGTGATGGGACGGCGCACCTACGAGTCCATCGGCAAGCCGCTCCCGGGCCGGCAGAACATCGTGGTGACGCACCAGCGCGACTACGTCGCGCCCGGATGCACCGTGGCGAACGGGCTGCGGGAAGCCTGGCGCGCCGCGGGCGATGCGCCGGAAGCGATGGTGATCGGCGGGACGTCGCTCTTCGCCGAGACGCTGCCCACGGCCGACCGCATGCACTACACCGAGGTCGAGGCCGACGTCGAGGGCGACACGTTCTTCCCGCCCTTCGACCGCGGCGCGTGGCAGGAAACCGAGGTCCTGCGCCACGCCGCGGACGAACGCCACGCGTACGCCTTTCGCGTGCTGCTCCTGGAAAGGCGCAACCGCTAGCGCGACTTGCCGTCGCTGCGCTCGAGGCGGCGCGAGAACTTGCTCACCACCTTGCCGTCGCGATCGAAGTCCACCGAGAAGATCGCGAGGTAGCCCCACGTATCGTAGTAACGCCACTCCCACGACTCGTGGTCGAGCCGCGCGAAATGCATGGTGTCGCCCGGCGGGCCGATCATGCGCAGGATCTCGTCGCGCGTCATGCCCGGGTGGATCTGGTAGAAGGTGCCGTCGTAGAGGACCGGGCGAACCGCCTGCACGACGCCGTCGCGCGAGAGGTCGACCATGAAGGTCTGCGTGCCGAGCGGCCCACGCGGGTACGCCAGCGTGCGCGAGCCGTCGTCGTTCCTGAATTCGACGGCGGGCTGCCCCATCACGGCACGGGCCTGCGCCTCCGTCGACGTTCCGGCCTGCAGGCTGGTGCCGCCGTACGAGGCGCAACCGGCGACGACGGCGCTCACGATAACTGCGGCGATCGGTTTCATGCCCATCATGTTCCTCCGCGAATTGCGTCCCCGCAATGGGACTAACAGGCCGGGTGAAAGTGCCATTCCGCGGCCTTGCTGCGGGCGCAAAAGGCAAAAGGCCGGCGCGGGCGCCGGCCTTTTGATCTGGTAGGGCGTACTGGGATCGAACCAGTGACCAACGGATTAAAAGTCCGCTGCTCTACCAGCTGAGCTAACGCCCCGGAAAAACGGAAATTATAGCATTCGGTCCCGCGCGCCCTCAATCCGCGCGGCGCGTTGCGCTCATGCTTCGCGGCTCATGCGCCAGTACTGCCACTTCATCGTGAGGGCCGACCCCGCAACGATCGCGAGGAACGCCACGATCGACCCCACGGCGAGCGTCGAGAAGCCGCTCACGCCCTGCCCGATGGTGCAGCCGAGCGCGGTCACGCCGCCGAAGCCCATGAGGATGCCGCCGAGCACGTGGTTCGCGGTGTCTTCGGCACCCGCCAGGCCTTCCCAGCGGAAGGTGCGGGAGGCCACGGCATAGGCGAACGAGCCCAGCACCATGCCGAGGCACGCGGCGACGCCGAAGCTCACCGTGAGCGAGCGGTCGGTCCACAGCATGAGCAGCTCGAGCGCGTAGCCGACCGGCGCCACGAAGGACAGCGACTCGATGGTGTGGCTGTTGGTGCCGAAGAAGGTCTCCTCGAGCGTTTCCGGGCTCTCGCCGAAGCCGAGATGGCCCGTCACGTACCAGCCGCCCACGATCACGAGGCCCACCACGGTGCCGCCGAGGATGTGGTCGAAGCTGCCGCGGAACTCGCGATCCTTGAAGACGAAAGCCGCGAGGCCGAGCGCCACGAGCCCTGCGACGAGCGGCTCCACCACCGCGAGCCGGGCGCCGGTCGCCGCCGCGACGAGCGTGGGCAGGTCCTGCCGCGGCACGTGCGCGCGCGCGAGGTCGATCGCGACGGGGTCCAGCAGCGACACGCGCCAGATCGCGAAGAGTCCCTTCAGCGTCATGTACGCGGCGATGCCGAGGAAGGTGAACACCACCAGCGACTTGAGGTTGCCCGCGCCCAGCCGCACGAGCGTCTTGCTGCCGCAGCCGGATCCGAGCGTCATGCCGACACCGAAGAGGAAACCGCCCACCGCGTACGAAAGCCACGTCACGTTGGGCCGCACATAGAACGAGCGGCCGAGGTCGACCAGGCCCGCGAGCTGCAGCGCGTGGGTTCCCACGATCGCCACCGCGATCGCCAGCAGCCACATGCGCATGCGGCCCCAGCTACCCATGTTCACGACGTCCGAAACCGCACCCATGGTGCAGAAGTTCGTGCGGTTGGCCACGGCGCCGAAGATGAACGCGAGGACGAACCCGCCCCACGCCACCACGGCGCCGGCATTGCCGGCGCTGCCCAAGGAATCCCTCCAGGAAAGACCGCTATTTTACCGTGCGATAGCGCGTCGGATCCGGCAGGCCCGCCTTGCGGAAGCCGTCGCGCCGCAGGCGGCAGGCGTCGCATTCGCCGCAGGCCGCACCCTGCGCGTCGGCGTTGTAGCAGGAGACGGTGAGGGAGAAGTCGACGCCGAGCTCGTGGCCCGTGCGCACGATCTCCCCCTTGCCCATGTGCACGATCGGCGCCTCGATCGTGAGCGGCGCGCCCTCCACCGCCCGGCGAGTGGCGAGGTTCGCCATGCGCTCGAACGCTGCCAGGTATTCGGGGCGGCAATCGGGGTAGCCGGAGTAGTCCACCGCATTCGCGCCGGTGAAGATCGCGTCCGATTCGGTGACTTCGGCATGCGCGAGCGCGAGCGATAGCAGGATCGTGTTGCGCGCCGGCACGTAGGTGACGGGAATGCCCTCGGATGGCGTCGTCGGCACCGCGATCGAGGTATCGGTGAGGGCCGAGCCGCCGAAGCTCGCGAGGTCCACCCGCACGACGCGATGCGCCGCCGCACCGAGCGCACGCGCGACACGCACCGCGGCGTCGAGCTCCGCACGATGCCGCTGCCCGTAATCGACGGAAAGCGCATGGCAGGTCCAGCCCCGGGAGCGCGCGATGGCGAGCACCGTGGCGGAATCGAGCCCGCCGGAGAGGAGGACGACGGCCGCGCGGCCGCCGGGTGCAGGCACCGCCGTGCTCAGCGGCGCAGGCTCGCCAGCCGGCTGCGCGCCTTGCCTGCGGCTTCCGAGCCGGGGTAGCGCGCGATGATTTCCTCCAGCGTGTTGCGCGCGCTGCCGCTGTCGCCCTGCTCGACCTGGATCGCGGCGATGGCGAGCATCGCATCCGCGGCCTTCGGCGATTGCGGGTGGCGCGCGAGCAGGCCCTCCTGCGCCGCGAGCGCGTTGCGGTAATCGCGCAGGTTCGCGTAGCTGATGCCGATCCAGTACTCCGCATTCGGGACCAGCGCGCTCGCGGGAAACTCCTTGGTGAATCCGCGGAACGCATCGATCGCGGCGGGAAAGTCGTTGCGGCGGAAGAGGTTCGAGGCGTTGTCGTAGGCGCGCATCTCGCGCGCCTGGTCCTCGCGCGACCCGCTGCGGGGCGTGAGCGGGCCGGCCTCGAGCGGCCGCGCATCGCCGGAGGCGCCGGCGGCACCCGTGCCGGCGGCAGCGCCCGCCGTACCCGCCGCGGCCGCGGTGCCGGGCGTGGCCGCGGCGCCCTGCGCCGCGCCCTCGAGCCGCTTCATGCGCGAATCGAGGTCGAGGTAGAAATCGCGCTGGCGCTTCTGCAGCTGCTGGTTGTCGTTGTTGAGGACCTCGATCTGGCCGCGCAGACGCGCGATCTCCGCATTCAGCTCATCCAGCTGGCGCACCAGCTCCACCACGCCGATGTTGCGGATCTGCTCCTCGAGCTTGACGATGCGCGCCTCGTTGTCGCGGCCCTGTTGCGCGAGCTCGTCGCGCAGCGACTGGATGCGGCGGCGGGCCTCGTCGTCGTCGAAGAGGCCCGCCCTGGCCGGAACGAGCGCCGCGCAGGCGAGCGCGCACGCCGCGAGGAAGGCCTTATTCACCCTGGTAACGGATGTCCGCACGGCGGTTCTCCGCCCAGGCCTGCTCATCGTGGCCCTGGGACTTCGGCTTCTCCTCGCCATAGCTCACGGTCTCGACGCGGTTGTCGGCCACGCCCAGGACCGTCATGACCTTCTTCACCGCCTCGGCGCGGCGCTGGCCGAGCGCCAGGTTGTACTCGCGGCTGCCGCGCTCGTCGCAATTGCCCTCGATGCGGATGTGGCTGTCGCGCTTGTCGTTCATGTAGCGCGCATGCGCCTGGATGAGGTTGCGGTATTCGTCCTTCACCGCGTTGGAGTCGAAGTCGAAGTAGACGCTCCTCTTCGAGAGGATGTTGTTGGGATCCTTGAGCGGATCGCCGCTCACGTTGGCGTCACGGCTGGGGGTGGTGGTCGACGACGTGCTCGGCGTCGTGCTGGTGCTGGGGGGCGTGGTGCCGGCCGAACGGTCGGTGACGCCGGCATCGGGTTGCTTCTCCTTGCTCGCGCAACCGGCGGCGAGCGCCGCGATCACGAGGCAGATGGCGAGTTTCTTCATAGGGATCTCCTTGTTTCCTGGTCAACGAAAGGTGCGTGGCACGCTAGTTGGTAGGCATGGGTCCCCATGCCGGATCCTGCACGTCCCCCGCCGAGGATGTGAGCCGTTGGCGCACGCGTCCGTCGCCGGACACCGCGGCGAGCTGGCCGTGGCCGCCCACCTGCGTTTCGTAGAGGATCATCTTGCCGTTGGGTGCGTAGGTCGGTGAGTCGTCGAGCGTGCCGTCTGTGAGCGACGTCACCTGACCCGTGGCGAGCTCCATGGAAGCGATGCGGTAGCGCCCGCCCTCGCGCTGCACGAAGGCGATGTAGCGGCCGTCGGGGCTGTAGCGCGGGCCTACGTTGTACGTGCCCTCGAAGGTGAGGCGCTGCGCGGCGCCACCCGCTGCGGGCATGCGATAGATCTGCGGCGAGCCCCCGCGGTCCGAGGTGAAGGCGATCCACTGGCCGTCGGGCGAATACGCCGGCTGCGTGTCGATCCCGGTGGAGTCCGTGAGCCGTTGCGCGGGCCCGCCGGTGGCGGCGACGCGATAGATCTGCGTGAGCCCGTCCTTGGACAAGGCCACCGCGAGCGAGCGCCCGTCGGGCGACCAGGCGGGCGCGCTGTTGTTGCCGCGATAGTTCGCGACCACGCTGGTGGTGCCCGCGGCGAGGTTCTGCACCACCACCACCGGCTTCTTCTGGTCGAACGAGACGTACGCGATGCGGCTGCCATCCGGCGACCAGGCGGGCGACATGATCGGCTCGCGCGAGGCCAGCACGCTTTGCGCGTTGAAGCCGTCCGCATCGGCGACCTGCAGCTCGTAGCGGCCGGTACGCTTGACTACGTACGTGATCTTCGTCGAGAAGACGCCCTTGTCGCCGGTGAGCTTCTCGTAGATCACGTCGGCGATGCGATGCGCGGTCGCACGCAGCTGGGCGGGCGGCACGACGTACGAGAAGCTCGCGAGCTGCGACTGCTTCTGCACGTCGAAGAGGCGGAAGCGCACCTCGACGCGGCCGCCGCCCGAGGGCTCGACCTTGCCGATCACCAGCGCATCGGCGCCGCGGCCGCTCCAGTCCGGGAAATTCACGTCCGACGGCTCGGTGGGAACGGGCGTGATGCCGAGCGTATTCACGAGGCGGAAGAGCCCGGTGCGCGCGAGATCCGCGGCGACGACCTCGCTCACGACCTGCGGCTGCGCGACCTCGCCCGGCATCGGCATGATCGCGATCGGGATCTGGCGCCCGCCGCTGGTGGTGATGTCGATGGTGAGCTGCGCGCGGGAGGAGAGCGCGAGCAGCAGCGCCCCGAGGAACAGGAAACAGCGTTTGGTCATGTGGGGATGAAATGCACGCTAGCGTTCGTGCTCGAATTGCAACCTGAGTTCGCGGAATTGAGGAAAAAGTTCCGAATTGGCGGGCGGGACCGGCAAGGGGCTCGCACTGCGGATGGCGCGCTGGATCGCATCATCATAGGCGCGATTGCCGCTGGGCTTCACGAGCGTGATGTCCAGCACCTCTCCCCCGGGCAGCACGCGAATGAGGAAAATGGGCGCCGGGCGGCCCGTGACGGTGTCCGGAATGTTGGCACGTCCCCGGATTTTAGCCTTTATGCCCTGGACCCACCTGTCGACCTCCGACTGGCGTGCCTGCGCGGCCTCGGCGCGCGCCTGCTCCTCGGCGCGGCGCTTCTCTTCCTGCTGGCGTGCGAGCTCCTCCTGCTCGCGCTTCTTCTTCGCGGCCTCTTCCTGCTCGAGCTTCTTCTTCGCCACCTCTTCCTTCTCGCGCTTCGCCTTTTCCTCGCGCTCCTTCTTCGCCTTTTCCTGCTCCTTCTTCGCCAGCTCCTGCTTCTCGCGCTCGAGGCGCTCGCGCTTTTCCTGCGCGCGCTTTTCGCGCTCGAGCTTCTCGGCGATGGCCGCGGGATCGGGCTTCGGCGGCTCGGGCTTCACTTCCGCCTTCGGCGGCGGTTGCGGCTTCGGCGGCTCCGGTTTGGGGGGCTCGGGCTTCGGCGGCTCGGGCTTCGGCGGCTCGGGCTTGGGCGGTTCCGGCTTCGGCGGCTCGGGCTTGGGCGGCTCCGGCGCGGGCCGGCTTTTGGCGGCCGGGGTCGAGGTCTTCGCCGGCGGAAGCTTGTCCCAGAGCTCCGCCTGCACCGGCTCCGTGGGACGGCTCTGCCAGGTCACGCCGAACACGATGAACGCGAAGAACGCGATATGCACCAGCACCGCGAGGAAGATCGCCCGCAGCCGCCCGGGCTGCGGGCGCTTCTCCGGAGAGGGCGGCTTCGGCGGCGCCTTCCTCACGACGACGCGGGGCGCGCGAGCAGGCCCACACGCTTCACCTGGCTGCGCTGCAGCAGGTCGAGGACCTGGATCACCTGCTCGTAGCGCACGTTGCGATCGCCGGCGATGACCACGGCCTGGTCGGGATGCGATTGCTGCGCGGCGCGCACCACCTCCAGCAGGCGGCGCCGGTCCACCGGTTCCTCGGCCGGGCCGCGGTTGCGATCGACGAGCGTGAGGTCGCCATTCTCGTGGACGCGCACCTCGAGGGGTGCCACCGCCGGGTCGAGGCGTTGTGCGGCCTGGGGGAGATCTATCTGCCCGGGATTCACCAGCGGGGCCGCCACCATGAAGATGATCAGCAGGACCAGCATCACGTCGATGTACGGCACGACGTTGATCTCGGCCATCGCCCGGCGCGTGCGGCGCATCGTCATGCGTTGCGGGGCCGCTGCACGACCGTGTCGCTGAAGTCGGGGATGTGCGCCTGCCGCTGGAGGATGTTGGACACTTCCTCCATGAAGCTTTCGTAGCGGCCGGCCAGCCGGTCGATGTCGTGGCTGAAGCGGTTGTACGCGATCACGGCGGGGATCGCGGCGAAGAGGCCCATGGCCGTGGCGACCAGCGCCTCCGCGATGCCGGGCGCCACCTGCGTGAGCGTGGCCTGCGCCACGTTCGACAGGCCGCGGAACGCATTCATGATTCCCCACACCGTGCCGAAGAGGCCCACGTAGGGGCTGACCGAGCCGACGGTCGCGAGGAACGAGAGGTGCGACTCGAGCATGTCCATCTCGCGCTGGTAGGTCGCCTTCATGGCGCGGCGCGTGCCCTCGAGGAGCGCGGTCACGTCCGAGCCGGAGCGCCCCTTGAGCTTGAGGAACTCCTTGAACCCCGCCTCGAAGATGCGCTCCATGCCGGTGGCGACGTAGCGGCCGCCCGCGGCGCGCTGGTAGAGGCCGACCAGGTCGCTGCCGCTCCAGAATTCGCGCTCGAACTCGTCGGCGGCGCGCTGCGCGCGGCGAATCGCGAACAGCTTCATGAAGATGTACGTCCACGAGAACATGGACGCGAGCACGAGGAGCGCCATGACGAACTTCACGACGATGCTCGCGTTGAGGATCATCGAGAGGATGGTGAGGTCGTGGCTCACGATCATGTGGCGGCTTCCATCTTGCGTTTGAGCGGCGCGGGTATCTCGGCCGGCTTGAACGAATCGACCACGAGGCAGGCCACCGAGACGCGCGCCCTGGCAAGCACCTCGTCCTCGCGGCGGATCTCCTGCTCGAAGATGCAGCGCACGCGCCCCAGCGACTCGAGCCGCACGCTCACCGCGAGGTTGTCGTCGAGCCGCGCGGGCTTCACGAAATCGACGCTGATGGCGGAGACGGCGAACACGACGCGGTGATCGCGGGCGAGCGCCTGGTGGTCGAAGCCCAGGTGCCGCAGCCACTCGGTGCGCGCGCGCTCGAAGAACTTGAGGTACTCGGCGTGGTAGACGACACCGCCCGCATCCGTGTTCTCGAAGTACACGCGCACCGGGAACGAATAGGTGAAGAGCTCCGGCTGCAGCGCGGGCTTCAGCGCGATGCGCGTCACGTGAAGAGCTCCCCGCTGCCGGCCGCGCCCGGGACCGCGAGGCCGAAATGCCGGTACGCGAGCGCGGTGGCGATGCGGCCGCGCTGCGTGCGCTGCAGGTAGCCCTGCTGGATGAGGAAGGGCTCGAGGACATCCTCGATGGTGTCGCGCTCCTCGCCGATGGCGGCCGCGAGGTTCTCCACGCCGACCGGGCCGCCGCCGAACTTGAGGATCACCGCCTCCAGCAGCTTGCGATCCATGAGGTCCAGCCCGATCGCATCGACGTCGAGCATGCGCAGCGCCGTGTCCGCGACCGCCTTGGTCACGGTTCCGGTGGCCTTCACCTCGGCGAAATCGCGCACGCGCCGCAATAGCCGGTTGGCGATGCGCGGCGTGCCACGCGAGCGCCGCGCGATCTCCAGCGCGCCGGACTCGTCGATCGCTACCGCGAGCAGCTTCGCCGAACGATGCACGATGCGCGTGAGCTCTTCCGGCGTGTAGAACTCCAGCCGCGCCACGATCCCGAAGCGGTCGCGCAGCGGGTTGGTGAGCATGCCGGCGCGCGTGGTGGCGCCCACCAGCGTGAAGGGCGGCAGGTCCAGCTTGACCGAGCGCGCCCCGGGACCCTCGCCGATCATGATGTCGATCTGGTAGTCCTCGAGCGCGGGGTAGAGGATCTCCTCCACGACCGGGCTCAGGCGATGGATCTCGTCGATGAAGAGCACATCGTTGGGCTCGAGGTTGGTGAGGATGGCGGCGAGGTCGCCCGCGCGCTCCAGCACGGGACCCGAGGTCTGCTTGAGGTTCACGCCCATCTCGCGCGCGATGATGTGCGCGAGCGTGGTCTTGCCGAGGCCGGGCGGACCGAAGAGCAGCGCATGGTCCAGCGCTTCCTTGCGGTTGCGTGCGGCGGAGATGAAGATCTCGAGCTGCTCGCGGATCTTCGCCTGGCCGACGTAGTCCGCGAGGTGGCGCGGGCGCAGCGCACGCTCCTCGCCCTCCTCCACGTTCGAGGCCTTGCCGCCGGAGACGAGGCGATCGGCTTCGATCACGGCCGGGCGAGGTTCTTCAAAGCCTGGCGGATGGCGTCGGGCAACGCGAGATCCGCGGCCAGGGGCTTCACCGCCGCGGCCGCCTCGCGCTCGTTGTAGCCGAGCGCCAGCAGCGCGCTGATCACTTCCCCGCCCGCGACCGAGGCCTGCGCGACGCTCGTGGCCACCGCGGGCAGCTTGTCGCGCAGCTCCAGCACCAGGCGCTCGGCGGTCTTCTTGCCGATGCCGGGCACCTTGGTGAGCCGGGCCGCATCCTGCGACGCCACGGCGACCGCGAGATCGTCCACGGAGAGGCCCGAGAGCACCGACAGCGCCACCTTCGGCCCCACGCCGCTGATCCGGAGCAGCTGGCGGAAGGCGCTGCGCTCGGGGGCCGTGGCGAAGCCGTAGAGGAGGTGCGCATCCTCGCGGACCACCAGGTGCGTGAGCAGCGTGACGGGCTCCCCGGTTCGCGGCAGGTTGTAGAACGTGCTCATGGGCACGTCGATCTCGTAGCCCACGCCATGGCTCATCACCACGACCTGCGGCGGGTTCTTCTCGACGAGCGTGCCCTCGACGCGGCCGATCATCTACACGAGCCTCCCGGCGCGCACGCGGGCGCCGCGCGTGACGAGCGCTCCCATGCCCATGCCGCCGTGGGCATGGCAGATGGCGCAGGCGAGCGCATCCGCGGCATCGGTGCCGGGCACCCCGGGCAAGGCCAGCAGCCGCTTCACCATTTCCTGCACCTGTTCCTTGCGCGCGTGGCCCTGTCCCACGACCGCCTGCTTGACCTGCAACGCCGTGTACTCGGAAACGGGCAGCCGCGCGATCACCGCCGCGCAGATCGCCGCACCCCGTGCCTGACCAAGAAGCAACGTGGAATTCGGATTCACGTTGACGAAGACCTTTTCGACCGCCACCTCGGCCGGCCCGAAGGTGCGGATCACTTCGGCAAGGCCCTCGAGGATGGTGGCGAGGCGTGCGGCGAGCGATTCCTTCTCGTCGGAGACGATGCGCCCGCTGCCGAGGTAGGCGAGCACGCTGCCGCGTTTTTCGACCACGCCGTAGCCCGTGATGCCGAGGCCGGGATCGATGCCGAGGATGCGGATCGCGTCCGTCAGTGGAATACCGCCGTGGTGTAGACGTCCTGCACGTCGTCGAGCGACTCGAGCGCGTCGAGCAGCTTCTGCATCTTCGCCGCCTCCTCGCCGTCCATCTCGGTCTCGTTCGAGGGCTTCATGGTCACTTCGGCGATCTCCGCCTTGAAGCCCGCGCGCTCGAGGGCGGCACGGACCTTCGCGAATTCGTACGGCCCGGTGATCACCTCGACCGAGCCGTCCTCGGCGGTGATCACGTCCTCGGCGCCCGCATCGAGCGCCGCTTCCATGAGCTTGTCCTCGTTGGTGCCCGGCGCGTAGACGAGCTGGCCCACGTGCTTGAAGAGGAACGCGACCGAGCCCTCGCTGCCCATGTTGCCGCCGTGCTTGGTGAACGCGTGGCGCACCTCGGCCACGGTGCGCGTGCGGTTGTCCGTGAGCGTATCGACGATCACCGCGGCGCCGTTCACGCCGTAGCCCTCATAGCGGATCTGCTCGTAGTTCACGCCGTCCAGACCACCCGAGCCGCGCTTGATGGCGCGCTCGATGTTGTCCTTGGGCATGTTGTTGTCGGTGGCCTTGTCGACCGCGAGGCGCAGCCGCGGATTCATGTCCGGATCCCCACCGCCCATGCGGGCCGCCACCGTGATTTCCTTGATGAGCCGGGTGAAGATCTTGCCGCGCTTGGCGTCCTGGCGACCCTTGCGGTGCTGGATGTTCGCCCACTTGCTGTGACCTGCCATGGAGTCTTTTATGTGTCGCAGCGCTCGAAGCGAGCCGTATTTCGTAATGGTAACATTCGCCTCCCCCCTCTCTCCAGAGCGAGACTCGTGCTCCCTGCGCTGCCCCCGAGACGCATGGGTGTGTACTTCGTCATCGACGGCTCGCTCGTGCCCGGGCACTATGGGAAGGCGCCCGGCCGCAAGCCGGCCTGCGATCATCCCAGGGTGCGCACGCAGACCGGCGCCAGCCGGCGGTAACAGGGGAGAGGAATGGCGAAGACGGGCGAGCGCAAGGCGCAGATCCTGCAGACGCTCGCGTCGATGCTGGAAGAACCGAAGGGGGAGCGCATCACCACTGCGCTGCTGGCCGCGCGGCTCGAAGTCTCCGAGGCCGCGCTCTATCGGCATTTTTCCAGCAAGGCGCAGATGTTCGAGGGCCTGATCGAGTTCATCGAGCAGACGGTCTTCAGCCTCGTCAACAAGATCCAGGGCGAGGAGCAGGAACCGATGAAGCAGGTGGAGGCGATCATCGCCACCCTGCTCGGCTTCGCGCAGAAGAATCCCGGCATGACGCGCGTGCTCACGGGCGACGCGCTCGTGAACGAGGACGAGCGCCTGCAGGCGCGCGTGAACCAGCTCCTCGACCGCCTCGAGGCGAGCCTGCGGCAAAGCGCGCGGCTGGCGGTCACCGCGGGCGCGCTTCCCGCCGACTGGGACGTGGCGACGTATGCGAATGCGATCATCGCCTTCGTGATCGGGCGCTGGCACCAGTACGCGAAGAGCGGCTTCCGGCGCCCCCCGCTCGAGGGCTGGCAGCAGCAGTGGCGGGTCTTTGCGGTCTGACGCGTTCGGCGGCGCAGCGATGCTTCCCGAGCTGCACACCGAGCGCCTCGTCGTGGCCCTTGCGCGTCCCGGCATGCATGGCGCCATGGCCCGCTTCATCGAGACCAATTTCCACGGCCACCTCGCACGCTGGTCCCCACCCCCGGAGCCCGGCCTCTTCACCGAGGATTTCTGGCGCGAGCGCCTCGCGCTCGCCGTGGACGAGTTCCACGCCGACCGCGCCGCGCGCTTCGTGATGCGCCAGCGTGCGACGCCGGGCGGCGAGATCATCGGGACCTGCAGCTACACGAACATCGTCCGTGGCGCCTTCCAGGCGTGCCACCTCGGCTACCAGATCGGGCAGGCCTACGAGGGCCGCGGGCTCATGACGGAGGCGCTGCGCGCCACCAACGGCTTCGTCTTCGAGGGCCTCAGGCTGCATCGCATCATGGCGAACTACCGCCCGGAAAACGCGCGCAGCGCGCGGGTGCTGGAGCGCCTGGGCTTCGAGCGCGAAGGCCTCGCGCGCGAATATCTCTTCATCGACGGCGCGTGGCGCGACCACGTGCTCACGTCGCTGCGCAACCCGCACTACGAGCGCGCCTGGATCGCGCGCGAGGGGAGCTGAGCCCCGTCAGTCGTCGCCCGGCAGGCCGCTCGCGGTGTGCAGGCCGGCTGCCTCCGGATGCACGGGCGGCCTCGGGTGGAACGAGATGGCCGCGGCGAAGCGCTCGAAGCGGGCGAAGAGCTCTTCCACGCTCCCGGCGCCCGCGTTGAAGACGCCGTAGCGATAGCTGCCGAGCCACTTCATCTCGCGGCGCAGATCCGCGCCCCGCTTGCGATAGATCATCACCTGCGCATCGGGATGGGCCGCCTTGAGCGCCGCGATCTCGCCCTTCGACGGCCAGCGTCCCAGCCCGTCGCCGGAAAGATCGCGCAGCACGAAGCTCGCGGCGTGGCGTTCGCGTCCCTCGCGATGGCGGATGACGGGCTCGCCGCCGCATTCCAGCTCCAGCAGCGCATCGAACAGGCTGTAGCCGTCGACACGCTCGAAGAGGTCGTAGAACTGCCCCGCGGCGCGCGGGTTGATCTCGATGAGGCGCGGCGCGCCCGTGGCCGGATCCAGGCGCATCTCGAGATTGAACATGCCGTGGCCGAAGCCGATGCCGCGCAGCAGCCGGGCCGCGACCTCCTCGACGCGCGCGGTCGCTTCCGCCGGCAGCGTCGACGGGTACTGGAAGCGCTGGAACTGGTCGGTGCCCGGGAACATGATCGAATCGACCACGCCCAGCATCCTCACGGAGCCCGCGCGCACGAAGCCGTTCACCGTGACCTGGCGGCCCGGCGCGATCTCCTCGCACACCATGCTGAAGGGATCTTCGTACAGGTGCGAATGCGCGCGCATCACCTCGCGGAAGGGGCGCACCAGCCGCTCGATGATGGCGCCCTCGAAGCGGCCGAAGCGCGTATGCCGCCAGAGCTCGGCGAACGAATCGACGCGCCGTGCGAGCACCGAGAAGGCGGCCTTCGCCGGCTTCACGTAGAACGGATACGGCAGCGGCACATCCGCGGGGCTCGCGAAGTCGCGGCGCAGGATGCCGAACGCCGGGTTGGCCTCGGGCGCAATGCGCGCGAACGCCTGGCGGGCGTGGAATTTGTGCTGGATGGTGAGGATCGCGTCCAGCGAGCCGTGCGGCAGCCCGAGGCGGTTGGCGACGAGGGTCGCGAGGAACGGGCCGAACTGCTCGTCCGAGGTGAGCACGGCATCGAGCCGCGCCTTCGCATAGCGCTTCACCAGCCGCTCGACGAAGCCCAGGGCATCGAAGGTGAAGAGCCGGATGTTGTCGGGAAAGGTGAAGAGGTCGAAGCCCTCGTAGAAGAACTCGTAGCGCCCGCGATAGCGCGGGTCCGCGGCGGCCGCGCGGTCCCACTCGTCGGGGAAGAGGACGAGGATGCGACGCGTCATGCCAGCGCGTCCGCCCAGATGTTGCGCGCCCAGTTCATGCTGTACGTGCCTTCCGCCTCGCTCATCGCGCTGGACAGCCCTCCCGCGCCGGGCACCGGCCGCATCGTGCCGGGGTGCTCGCCCGTGTCGTACTTGTGCACGGACGCCACGTGGATGGCGAGCTTGTCCGACACCATGCTATAGCACGTGTTCACGAGCGTGGGCGCCGGATTCGGCATGTCGCCGCGCAGCAGCGCCACCACCGCCGCGGCACACACCTTGCCGTGGCCGTTCGCCATGGTCGCGGACTTGGGCATGAGCGGCGCGATCTGCAGCGAGTCGCCGAGGATGTGGACGTTCTTCGCCGCCTTCGACTCGTACGTGAGCCAGTCCACCTCGCACCAGCGCCCGTTGGCGGTGATGAACGGATCCACGATGCGTGCGGCCTTCATCGGCGGCAGGACGTTCAGCACGTCGGCCTTCTCGTCGCCGAACTCGAGCTTGAGCACGTTGTTGGCCACGTCCACGTCCACCGCGCGGCTGTTGGGGCGATGCTCGATCATGCCGGGGTAGAGCTCGAGCCAGGCGCGCTTGAAGAGCGCGCCCTTCGAGATCACGTCCTCGTTGGCGTCGAGGATGAGCACCTTCGAGCGCGGCTTGGCGGCCTTGAAGTAGGCGGCGGCCTGGCAGGCGCGCTCGTACGGGCCCGGCGGGCAGCGGAACGGCGCCTCCGGGACGGAGATCACGAACACGCCCCCGTCACGCATGTTCTCCAGCTGGCGGCGCAGCGCCAGCGTCTGCGGGCCCGCCTTCCACGCATGCAGGATGCGCGATTGCGCGGTGGGATTGTCCATCGCGGGCAGCGCTTCCCACATGAAGTCCACGCCCGGGGAGAGGATCACGCGGTCGTACGAAAGCGGTTCTCCGCTCGCCATCCGCACCTGCCTGCGCTCGGTGTCGATGGCGGTGGCCGTATCGCGGATCACGCGCACGCCATGGCGCAGCAGTCCCGAGTACGGCGTCGTGATGTCCGCCATCGAGCGGAATCCGCCCAGCACCAGGTTCGAGAGCGGGCAGGAGACGAACTCGTCGCTGGGCTCGACCAGCAGGACCTCGATCGAGGGATCGAGGAGTCGCACGTACTTGGCGGCCGTGGCGCCGCCATAGCCGCCGCCCACGACCACCACGCGGCGGCGCGTGAACGACGCGATCGGCAGGTGCTGCGCGACGGTCTCGCAGCCGCTCGCCGCGGCGAGGAGCGCTGCCGCCCCACCCGCCTTGAGGAACTGCCTGCGATCCACGCTCAAGGGGTGCCTTCCTGCCGCGGCTGGCGCGCGAAGTACGTGGCCATCGCCGCAACCTCCTCGTCGGTGAAGCCGCGCGCGATCTGCTGCATCACCGTCGCTTCCTTCCTTCCTTCCCTGAACAGCGCCAGCGCCTGCACGATCTCATCGCGCGGACGGCCCGCCAGGGGCTTCAGCGCCGATCCCGGCACCGCATGGCCGTCGGTGCCATGGCAGGGCGCGCAGGCGGCCGCAAGGGCGCGCACGCCGGCCGGCGTGAGGTTGGAGGGCGCGAACGCGGGCGGCGGCACACCGCGCTGCTGGGCCCAGGCGGAGGCGGCCGCCAGCCCGGCGGCCATGAGGGCGGCACGCGCCGGCATGGAAGTCCTTTTTCTCGACAGCGGAGAGGATAGCCGAATCGGGCTCCGAAGCGGTCCCCGGCCCGTATCCGACCGGCCCCTTGCGCGCACCCAGAAAAAACGCCCGCGCGAAGGCGGGCGTTCGAGGGGTACGGGCGCGCCTCAGGTGGACTCGACGGGCTCCGCCGGCTGGGCATCCGATTGCGCGATGTCCAGCGTGACCTGGCCCTTGTCGTCCACGTCGATCGTGACGCGGCCGCCGTTGGCGAGGCGCCCGAAAAGCAGCTCGTCGGCCAGGGCGCGGCGGATGGTGTCCTGGATGAGGCGGGCCATGGGGCGCGCGCCCATCTGCGGATCGAAGCCGTTCTTGGCCAGGTACTTCTTGAGCGCCTCGGTGAAGATGGCTTCCACCTTCTTCTCCGAGAGCTGCGACTCGAGCTGCATGAGGAACTTGTCCACCACGCGCAGGATGATCTCCTCGTCCAGCGCGCCGAAGGAGACGATCGCATCCAGCCGGTTGCGGAACTCCGGCGTGAACATGCGCTTGATCTCGCTCATCTCGTCGCCGGCGGCCTTCGTGTTCGAGAAGCCGATGCTCGACTTGGAGAGCATCTCGGCGCCGGTGTTGGTGGTCATGATGATGACGACGTTGCGGAAATCCGCCTTGCGGCCGTTGTTGTCCGTGAGCGTGCCGTGGTCCATCACCTGCAGCAGGATGTTGAAGATGTCCGGGTGCGCCTTCTCGATCTCGTCCAGCAGCAGCACCGAGTACGGATGCTTCGTGATCGCCTCGGTGAGGAGGCCCCCCTGGTCGAACCCCACGTAGCCCGGAGGCGCGCCGATGAGGCGCGACACCGCGTGGCGCTCCATGTACTCGGACATGTCGAAGCGGATCAGCTCCACGCCCATGATGAACGCGAGCTGGCGCGCGACTTCCGTCTTGCCCACACCCGTCGGGCCCGAGAAGAGGAAGCTGCCGACCGGCTTGGCCGGGTTGCCCAGGCCGCTGCGCGCCATCTTGATGGCGGCGGCGAGCGCGTCGATGGCCTTGTCCTGGCCGAACACGACGGCCTTCAGGTCGCGATCGAGGTTCTTCAGGGCGGAGCGGTCGTCGTTGGAGACGTTGCGCGCCGGCACGCGCGCGATCTTGGAGACGATCTCCTCGATCTCGGGCTTGCCGATGACCTTCTTCTGCTTCGACTTGGGCAGGATGCGCTGCAGGGCCCCCGCCTCGTCGATCACGTCGATCGCCTTGTCGGGCAGGTGGCGATCGTTGATGTAGCGCGCCGAAAGCTCCGCCGCCGTGGTGAGCGCGTTGGCGGTGTACTTGACGCCATGGTGCGTCTCGAAGCGGGACTTGAGGCCGCGCAGGATCTCGACCGTTTCCTGGATCGACGGCTCGTTCACGTCCACCTTCTGGAAGCGGCGGGAAAGCGCGTGGTCCTTCTCGAAGATGCCGCGGAATTCCTGGTAGGTGGTCGCGCCGATGCACTTGAGGGCACCCGACGAGAGCGCCGGCTTGAGCAGGTTCGACGCATCGAGCGTGCCGCCCGAGGCGCTGCCGGCACCGATGAGGGTATGGATCTCGTCGATGAAGAGGATGGCGTTCGGGTTGTCCACCAGCTGCTTCAGCACGGCCTTCAGGCGCTGCTCGAAATCGCCGCGGTACTTGGTGCCCGCCAGGAGCGCGCCCATGTCCAGCGCGTAGACCTGGCCCTTGGCGAGGATCTCCGGGACCAGCCCGTCGACGATGCGCTTGGCGAGGCCCTCGGCGATCGCGGTCTTGCCGACACCGGCTTCGCCCACCAGCAGCGGATTGTTCTTGCGGCGGCGGCAGAGGATCTGCACGACGCGCTCGAGCTCCGGCTCCCGGCCGATGAGCGGATCGATCTTGCCCTCGATGGCGAGCTGGTTCAGGTTCTGGGTGAAGCTCTCCAGCGCGCCGCCGGCCTGCGCCTCGGGCTGCTCGCCCTCGTTCTCGTTCTCCTCGCGCTGGCCGGGCGCCTGCGGCGCCTTGGTGATGCCGTGCGAGATGAAGTTGACCACGTCCAGCCGCGACACGCCCTGCTGGTGCAGGAAATAGACGGCGTGGGAATCCTTCTCGCCGTAGATCGCGACCAGCACGTTCGCGCCGGTGACTTCCTTCTTGCCCGACGATTGCACGTGCAGGATGGCGCGCTGGATGACGCGCTGGAATCCCAGCGTGGGCTGCGTATCCACTTCGCCGGTGCCCGCGACGGTCGGCGTGTGCTGCATGACGAAGTCCGACAACGCCTTCTTCAGCTCGTCGATCTTCGCGGCACAGGCCTTGAGCACTTCGGACGCGGACGGGTTGTCGCAAAGCGCCAGCAGCAGATGCTCCACGGTGATGAACTCGTGGCGTTTCTGCCGCGCCTCCACAAAGGCCATATGCAGACTGACTTCCAGCTCCTGGGCGATCATGTTTCCTCCATCGCGCACTGTAACGGATGCTGGTGTTGGCGCGAATACGATGTGACTTGCTCCACCTTGGTCGAGGCGACGTCCTTCGGATAAATACCACAGACGCCCCGGCCCTCCGTATGCACTTTGAGCATGATCTGGGTGGCCCGTTCCCGCGGCAAAGCGAAGAACAACTGCAGCACCTCGACCACGAATTCCATCGGCGTGTAATCGTCGTTGTACATGACGACCTGGAACATGGGCGGCGGCTTGACCTGCGCTTCGCTGGGCTTCAGTACCGTTGAATCGCCGGGTTTGTCGGCCATGTGTGCTACGCGGGACGGCCCGGCCTTTTCGCCGGCGCCGGACCCTCGAAAAAGGGAATCGGACGATGTCAGTCTAATATGGACAAGCAACTCGCGTTTTTCAAGGGCCATCAAGCGCTTGTGCTCGCGCCGCGCAAGCGGCACCGTCGCGTGCGGCAGCCTGCCCGCGGTTGAAAAATGGCGGTATTGACACCATTTGACACCGCGCGTAAAAAGCGCCTTGGAGTTTGGGTTTCAAGGACTTTGCATCGCCTTTTGACGTGCGGGGCTTGGATCCGAACAATCTGCGGGACTCCACCCGTTTACCAAGAGGTATGCAACAGCATGGCAACCGGCACAGTGAAGTGGTTCAATGACGCGAAGGGTTACGGGTTCATCACGCCCGATGATGGTAGCGAAGACCTCTTCGCGCACTTCTCCGCGATTCAGATGCAAGGGTTCAAGACCCTGAAGGAAGGCCAGAAGGTCTCCTTCGACGTCACGCAAGGCCCCAAGGGCAAGCAAGCGTCGAATATCCAGAACGCCTGAGAAGCGCCACCCACTAGGAGCCCCGCGACCCCAACCGCGGGGCTTTTTTATGGCGCGCCGGCCACGCGCCGCGCCCCCGATGGGGGGCTGCGACAACATGCCGCACCCCCCGCGGGAACCTACTTCTTCATGCGCTGCTTGAGCTCCACGTCCACCGCGTCCATGAACTGCTCGGTGGTGAGGAACGGGTGGTCGGGACGGATGAGGATCGCGAGGTCCTTGGTCATCCGGCCGGACTCCACCACATCCACGCATACTTTCTCCAGGGCCTGCGCAAAGTTCATCACGTCGGGCGTGCCGTCCATCTTGCCGCGGTAGTACAGGCCTCGCGTCCACGCGTAGATCGAGGCGATCGGGTTCGTGGACGTGGGCTTGCCCTGCTGGTGCATCCGGTAGTGGCGCGTCACCGTGCCGTGCGCAGCCTCGGCCTCCACGGTCTTGCCGTCGGGCGTGGTCAGCACCGAGGTCATGAGGCCGAGGGAGCCATAGCCCTGCGCGACCGTATCGGACTGCACGTCGCCGTCATAGTTCTTGCACGCCCAGACATAGCCACCCTCCCACTTCAGGCAGGCGGCCACCATGTCGTCGATCAGGCGATGCTCGTAGGTCAACTTCTTCTTGTCGAACTCGGCCTTGAATTCGGTGTCGAACACCTGCTGGAAGATGTCCTTGAAGCGGCCGTCGTAGACCTTGAGGATGGTGTTCTTGGTCGAAAGA
>DATMJE010000102.1:0-2435 GCA_035553995.1 Usitatibacter sp.
CGACGGCACCAGGCTCTACATCCACGATCCCGACCTGAACCAGGTCACGGTGAAGCGCATGGAAGGCGCGATCTCCTCCACGCCCGCCGCACTCCTCGCCGGCAAGGACGACATCACGGCACTCTTCACACTGCGCGACGCGGGTAGCGCCGAGGGGCTCAATTGGGTCGAAGCGAGTCCCAAAGCGCAGGACACGGGCTTCGACAAGGTGCGCCTCGGCCTCAACGGCAAGACGCTTGCCGCGATGGAGCTCTACGACCAGCTGGGCGGCCACACCATGCTGCGCTTCACCGACATGAAGGCGAATGCGCCGGTTTCGCCGGACACCTTCAAGTTCACGCCGCCCAAGGGCGCGGATGTGATCGAGGACGCACCGCCCCCGAAGCGCTGACCCTCGGTATGACGGCATGACCGAGAAGGAGCGCATGCTCGCGGGCGAGCCGTACCGACCGACGGACCCCGAGCTCGTCGCGGCACGCAAGCGCGCCAAGGGCTTGTGCGCGCGCTACAACGCCTCACCCGTGGAGCTGGACCGTGCCTCGCTCGAGGAGCTCCTGGGTCGTGCCACGGACGCTTACATCGAGCCGCCGTTCTTCTGCGACTACGGTTTCAACATTCGCCTGGGCGAGCGCTTCTACGCCAACCACGGGCTCGTGATCCTCGACGTGATGGCGGTCGACATCGGCGCCGACGTCTTCGTGGCGCCGAACGTGGTGATCTCCACCGCGACGCACCCGCTTCTTCCGGAAGAGCGCAATTCAGGGATCGAGATGGCCCGTGCGATCACCATCGGGAGCAACGTCTGGATCGGCTCCGGCGTTCAGGTCTTGCCGGGCGTCACGATCGGCGAAGGCACCACCATCGGAGCGGGATCGGTCGTCACGAAGGACATTCCGGCGCGGTGCGTCGCGGCCGGGAATCCGTGTCGTGTGATTCGGCAGATCTGAAATATCGGAAATCTGGGGCGCTTCTATCCCGTCCGCACGAACTGGAACGCTGCTCGGCATGTCCGGAACGGTCTCCCGGTATGAGTCGGAAAGCCGCCCTGGCATCACCGAATATGCATGCGTACTGCTTTGTCTTCGCCGCCCGACGCGGTCGGCCCGGCGGTGGGCTCATTGAAGCCTGCGTTCGTCGTGGCCCGCGGCGGACGCACATTCAGCGCATGCGGAAAGAGGATGAACTTCCTCTAACGACGAGCCTTCCAAAGGCGCACCGGAAGGAATGGCGCATGCTCAGGCGCAAGCTTGTCCAGCATCGTCACGATATCTCTTGCCTGCATTTCGTCAATAACGAGCCCATTCTCGTTTAGCTTGTCCTGTAGGTTGCGGCGCTCATCAGGTCGGATCGCATCGCCGAGGCCGCAGTTCGTGAGTCCGCTAATTGCCGTCTGATCCATTACATCAAACCCGAGATCTTCCCACTCACTAATGACCGCGGCGACCATTTCCTGGGAAGACGATTTTATTATTGCTTTGTAGACGTTGTTCAATTCCGCATAGTCGGGATCGCCAATGGTTGCAGCGATAAGGCAATATCGCGACGTCACCTCCCTTGGGAGGCCTTGCTCCACCCATTCGATGGGAATGGCGGGCATGAGGTTTAAGGGGTTTGCATCGACTTCACCTAAGCTGCCATCGCCGGTCTGCGCCAAGAAAGTGTCCACATCAGCGGGGAAAGGCCATACGGCATCGTCAATCGTGAGCGGGTGCTTAACATGAGGATTCAAGAGGTGGGTCCGTCGTCGGTCCTTGTCCCAAAAGTTTGCGACCTGATCCTCAGGCACACGAATAGAAAAGCCGATGAGACGACATGCCGTGTTTGCCAGGAACGCCATTCAATATTTCTCCGGCATTTGTAAAGGGCCGCACGTTGCCCCTGGAGGATCGCATTGTTTGATCAGCGGCCACATCAATTTGTCACGCCAGCGTCCCAAGAGATCCGTCAATTGCCGGCGCGTTTTCGCCGCGTAGTTTCCTCCGCCCGCTCTGGAATAAACGCTAATTCAGCGTGATATTCGCCGCCTTGACCACCCGCCCCCATTTCTCGCTCTCGGCCCGAATGTGCCGCGCAAAGGCCTCAGGCGGCCCACCCACCGGATCCACGCCCAGATCCGCGAATTTCTTCCTCACATCCGGCATCGCGAGCACGCGCTCGATCGCGGCATTCAGCTTGGCGATCACGGGCTTGGGTGTGGCCGCCGGTGCCACGATCCCGCTCCACGAGAGCGACTCGTAGCCTTTCACGCCGGCTTCGTCGAGGGTCGGCACTTCGGGCAGCCCGGGCATGCGCTTGAGGCTGGTCACCGCGAGCGCGCGCAGCTTGCCCTGCTGCACGTAAGGGAGCGACGAGGGCGCGTTGTCGACGAGCATGGTCACATGCCCGGCCATGAGGTCGGTGATTGCCTGCGAGCTGCCCTTGTACGGGACGTGGAC
>DATMJE010000103.1:0-2862 GCA_035553995.1 Usitatibacter sp.
CATCGACCAGAGCAACGTCGACAAGTACAAGGACCACCTGTCGGTGGGCACGGTCGCGATGATCAAGAAGTATCCCGACTACAAGCTGCCCGTGTACCAGACGCGCCGCACGGCGTCGTTCCCGCAGTGCCACTACGAAGAGACGAAGCAGTGCGCCGCCAAGGCCACGCTCTCGGAGGGCGGCAATGGCGTGGCCGGCTGCGACGGCGGCGTTCCCTTCCCGATCCCGAAGAACGGCAACGAGGCGATCTGGAATACGGAGCTGCGCTATGCGGGCGACACCTATGCGCTCTCCTGGGACCAGGCCGCGGTCACGCGCACCGGCGACTACACCACGGTGAAGTTCGAGTACGAGTACGACTTCTCGTACGGCAACTGCTCGAAGCTCGCGGTGGCGTGCGAGGCGAACAAGAAGCTGAACTACCTGCAGTCGGTGACCGCGCCCGCGCGCCTCGCAGGGCAGATCCTGCTGGTGCACGAGACCGTGAACCAGGCGAAGGAGCCGCGCAGCGCCTGGACGTACAACCCCGGCCAGCGCCGCGTGCGCCTCGCGCCCAACGTCGCCTACGACAACCCGGGCACGGCGGCCGACGGCCTTCGCACCAACGACGACTTCGGCATGTTCAACGGCGCGACCGACCGCTACGACTGGAAGCTCGTGGGCAAGAAGGAGATCTACGTTCCGTACAACTCCTACCGCCTCGGCGACCCGAAGTACAAGTACTCCGACATCCTCAAGCCGGGCCACATCAACGAGGACCTCGCGCGCTGGGAGCTGCACCGTGTCTGGGTCGTCGATTCGACGTTGAAGCAGGGCACGAGCCACATCTACGCACGCCGCACCTTCTACATCGACGAGGACAGCTGGGCCATCCTCCTGATCGACAAGTACGACACGCGCGGCGAGCTGTGGCGCACCGCCGAGCTGCACAACGAGAACTGGTACAACGTCCCGATGTTCTACGCGACCGTGGAAGTGCACAACGACCTGCAGTCGGGGCGCTACATCGCGATGGGCCTCAGCAACGAGGTGAAGCGCGTCTACGAGCCGATCAAGCGCTCGCCCGGCGACTACAGCCCGAACAACCTGCGCGGCATCGGCACGCGCTAGGGAATGCGCTTCACCCTCGCGGCGGCTCGCCTCCTGGCGGTCGCCGCATTTGTTTTTCCGGCCGCAGCGCCCGCGCAGGCGCCGCAGGAGGCGGCGCGCGGCACGGTCGAGCGCCTGCTGCTGACCGACGCCGTGCGCGTGGGCGGGCGCGTCGTCGCCGTGGGGGACCGGGGCAGCATCCTGCTCACCGACGACAACGGCGCGCACTGGCGCTTCGCCGGCGTGGCCGTGCGCGTGCCGCTGCTGACTGCGGTCGCTTTCCTCGATGCACGCGTGGGCGTGGCGGTAGGCCACGACACCACGATCCTGCGCACCGAGGACGGCGGCGAGAGCTGGCGTGTCGCCTTCTCCGCGCCGCAGGAGCAGCGTCCGCTGATGGACGTGGTCTTCGTCGACGCCGAGCTCGCCATCGCGGTCGGCGCGTACGGCGCGTACTACGAAAGCCATGACGGCGGAGGCACGTGGACGGCGCGCAAGATCCTCGCCGACGACCGGCACCTGAACGGCATCGCAGCCGTCGGCAAGCGCCTCCTCATCGCCGGCGAGGCGGGGACGCTGCTCGCCTCCGACGATCGCGGTGCCACGTGGACGCCGCTCGAGTCGCCGTACAAGGGCTCGTTCTTCGGCGTCGTGCCCGCGGGCGAGGGCAGCGCGGTGATCTACGGCCTGCGCGGGCGCATCTTTCGCACCGGCGACGGCGGCCGCACATGGGCGCCCGTGGATGACGCCTCGACCGCCGCGATCATGGGCGGCACGCGCCTCGCCGACGGCACGCTGGTGCTCGCGGGCAACGCGGGCACCGTCCTCGTGAGCCGTGACGAGGGCCGTTCCTTCGTGCCGCTCATGACCGGCACCACGCGTCCGCTCGCGGCGGCCGTGGCCGGCGCGGGCGACCAGCTCCTCCTCGTGGGCGAGGGCGGCCCGCGCGAGGTGGCGCTCCCGATCCGCCGCAGCACGCCATGACGCTCGAGGCCTTCATCCAGCGCGTGGCGGGCGCGATCTTCGGCTTCCGCCGCGGCTGGCTCGCGATCTTCGCGATCATGACGTTGCTCTTCGCCGCCTCGGCTTCGCGGCTGGCCGTCGACGCGGGCTTCAACAAGATGGTCCCGCTCGAGCACCCGTACATGAAGGTGTACCGCGAGTACGAGAAGGTCTTCGGCGGCGCCAATCGCGTGGCCGTGGCCCTCGTGCAGAAGGACGGCGACATCTTCAACAAGCCCTACCTCGACAAGCTGAAGGCGCTCACCGACGACGTGTTCCTGCTGAACGGCGTCGACCGTCCGACGGTCAAGTCGCTCTTCACGCCGAACACGCGCTTCATCGAGGTCGTGGAGGAGGGCTTCTCCGGCGGCAACGTGATCCCGGCAACCTACCAGGGCACCGACGCGGATCTCGCCACCGTGCGCGCGAACGTGAACAAGTCCACCGAGGTCGGGCGCACCGTGGCCACCGACTTTTCCGGCGCGCTCGTGACCGCGGGGCTGCTCGAGATCGATCCGCAGACGGGGCGGCGCCTCGACTATTTCCAGTTCGCCTCGCGCCTGGAGGAGCTGCGCACGAAGTACGCGAGCGAGCAGCACAGCGTGCACATCATCGGCTTCGCCAAGGCGATCGGCGACATCCGCGCCGGCGCGCAGGGCGTGATCGCGTTCTTCGGCCTCGCCTTCCTCATCACGCTGGGGCTGATGCTCTGGTTCGTGAAGGACGTGAAGCTCACGCTCGTCGCCATCACGGTGGCGATGATGCCGGTG
>DATMJE010000104.1:0-3292 GCA_035553995.1 Usitatibacter sp.
CTGCGAGCGCCCCGAGGACGAAGGTGAAGCGATGCCAGCGCGCCTGCGCGAGGTAGTCGAGCTGGTGCGAATGGATGTTCATGCTGCCGGCGGCGACCTCGTGCAGCAGGGGCTTCCACAGGTGCGTGCGGCTGCGGTCGACGAGCGTCACGTGGGCGCGCCCGCGCGCACCGAAGCGGTCGCCCAACTGGGTGGCGAGCTCCAGGCCGCCCGCCCCGCCGCCGATCACGACGATGCGGTGCAAGGCTATTCCTCGCTCTTCACCGGCTTGCCGCCGAGGAAAAGCCCGGACCAGAGCTTCTCCCAGCGGTCCCACTCGTCCAGCACGATCGCCGGATCGATCACCGCATAGCGGAACTTGTTGAGCGGGCTGTCCACCGCGGTGCTCACCGGCACCCGATTGCGGGCCTTGATGATTTCCTGGCCGTCGCGCGAGAGCATGAATTCCGCGAACAGCGCCGCGGCGTTCGGATGTGGGGCCGTGCGCGCGATGCCGACCGAGCTCGGCTGTCCGAACGCCGGATCGAGCGGCTTCCAGTCGATCGGCGCGCCCCGTGCCTTGAGCCGCGCGACACCCTGCACGTGCGCATCGAGCACCAGCGGCACTTCTCCCGCGGCGACCAGCTCCGCGAGCAGGGTGTGGCCGCCGCGCATCGAGGGCTTGAGGGCGGCAAGCTCGCGGAAGAAGGCGATGCCGCGCTCCTCGCCCATGCCCTTCGCGGTCGCCGCGAACCAGGCGACGTCCGCGGCCTCGAGGCCGATGCGCCCGGCCCATTTGCGGTCGAGGACCTCCGCGTAGCTCTTCGGTACGTCCTCCGGCTTCACGAGCCGCGTGTTGTAGGCCATCACGTAGAGGCTCAACCGCGTCGGCACATAGTCGCCGTGCGCGGGGATGATCTCGCGCGGGATGCCGCCGACGGCCGCGAGCGGGAAGGGCGCCAGCAGCCTCTCGCGATGCAGGATCTCCATCTGCGCGCCGTCGGTCTCGAACACGTCCACCTCGTGGCGGCCCGCGCGCGCTTCGGTCACCGCGCGCTGCACGAGGTGCTCGCCGCTCGCGCGCCAGAGCTGCACGCGGATGCCGTACTTCCTCTCGAACGCCTGCGTGAGCGGCCCCGAGTCGACGACCTGCATCGACGTGTGGAGGGAGAGCGTGCCTTCGTGCTTCGCGCGCTCGATGTCCGCCGCATGCACGCGCTCGCCAAGCGCGGCCAGTGCGAGCAGCGCCACGGCCGCGACGCGCATCACGCCTTCTGCTGCAACACCTTGAGGATGGCCGCGAACAGCTTGCCGTTGGAGGCGACGATGCGGCCGCTGTCGAGGAATTTGTCCTCGCCCTCGAAGTCGCCCACGAGGCCGCCCGCCTCGCGGATGAGGAGCGCTCCGGCCGCCATGTCCCACGCCGAAAGGCCCATCTCCCAGAAGCCGTCGAAGCGTCCTGCGGCGACCCAGGCGAGATCGAGCGCGGCGGCGCCCGGGCGGCGAATGCCCGACGTGGACATGATCATGTTCTTCATCATGCGCAGGTAGTCGTCGAGGTGGCCCACCTCGCGGTACGGAAATCCCGTGCCCATGAGTGCGCCTTCCAGCTTGTCGACGCGGCTCACGCGGATGCGCCGGTCGTTGAGGAAGGCGCCGGCGCCCTTGCTCGCCGTGAAGAGCTCGTTGCGGGTCGGGTCGAACACCACGCCGTGGCGCAGCGTCCCCTTGTGCAGCATCGCGATGGACACGCAGTACTGGGGCACGCCGTGCAGGAAGTTGGTCGTGCCGTCGAGCGGATCGATGATCCACAGATGCTCGGCCTCCCGGTCGCGGTAGCCGCTCTCCTCGCCGAGGAAGCCGTGGTCGGGATATGCAGCCTTCAGCGTCGAGATGATCGCGTCCTCGGCGGCGTGGTCCACCTCCGAGACGAAATCGTTCTGCCGCTTGGTGCGGACCGTGAGCTTGTCGAGGTCGAAGGAGGCGCGGGTGATGATGCTGCCCGCCTTGCGCGCGGCCTTGACGGCCGTGTTGAGCATCGGATGCATGGCAGAATTTTACTATGGACGCTCCGGGCACCCTCGCGAACGTGCGCATCGTGCTCTCGCGGCCGAGCCATCCGGGCAACATCGGCTCGGCAGCGCGCGCGATGAAGACGATGGGCTTCTCCGACCTGCGCCTCGTGGCCCCCAAGTCCTTTCCGGATGCGCAAGCCGATGCGCTCGCCTCGGGCGCGCTCGATGTGTTGCGCGCGGCGCGCGTCTTCGAGACGCTCGAGCAGGCCCTCGGCGATGCGGTGCTGGCGGTGGGATTCAGCTCGCGCGGCCGCGATCTCTCGCATCCACCACGAGCGCTGCGCGAGGCCGCACCGCTGCTGGTCGCGGCTGCGGGCGCCGGTCCCGTGGCGCTCGTGTTCGGCAACGAGACTTTCGGCCTCACCAACGAGGAGCTCGCGAGCTGCCAGTGGCTCGCGGTGATCCCCGCGAATCCGGCGTACGCATCGCTCAACCTCGGGGCAGCGGTGCAGGTCGCCTGCTACGAGGTGGCCACCACGGCGGCGGCCTTCACGCCGCCGGCGGAGCCCGAGCGCACGCCGGCTACCGTCGAGGAAGTGGAAGCCTTCTTCGCGCATCTCGAGCGCGCGATGGTGGCGAGCGGCTTCCTCGATCCGGCGATGCCGAAGCGGCTGATGGAGCGGATGCGGCGGCTTTTCGCGCGTGCGGGTCTCGAGCGCGAGGAAGTCCGCTTCCTGCGCGGCATGCTCGCGGCCTTCGAGAAGCCGCGGCGCTAAACGCAGTGCTGGTCAGTAGCGCTAGTCCGCAGCGCTCGGACTCGCAACCGCTCGCGATGCGGGAATCAGGAGTGCCACCAGCGCCATGCACGCGACGACCACGCCGGCCACGGCGAACGCGGGCCTGAGGCCCACGGTCTCTACCAGCGTGCCGCCCAGGGCTACACCCGAGCCCAGGCCCACGAGGATCGCGGTCGAGGACCACGTGAACGCCTCGGTCGCGTAATGCGGCGGCGCGAGGCGCGAGACCAGCACCGACTGCGAGGCGATCGACGGCGCGATCAGCGCACCGGCGAGGAAGGCCACGACCGAGAAGAGGAACGTCGTGGGAACGATCGCGTGCAGGAAGAGCGGCACCGACATGAGCGCCATGGCCGCCGCGAATTGCCGCTCGATGCGTGCATGCAGATGCAGCCCGCCGTAGATGGCTCCGCCGATCGCGCTTCCGGTCGAGTTGACCGCCAGCAGCACGCCGCCCAACGCGGGCGCGGCAAGCGCAGTACCGTACGCGGGATAGCCGAC
>DATMJE010000105.1:0-11838 GCA_035553995.1 Usitatibacter sp.
CGATGCCCTGACGGTCGGGTTGAAGCGCGAGGGGTTCAGGGTGGAGGTTGCACGTGACGGTGCGGAAGCGCTGGAGCGCTTCGACAGCACCAACGCGGACATCGTGCTGCTCGACGTGATGCTGCCGCAGGTTTCCGGCTACGACCTGCTCGCCGCCATCCGCGCGCGCGAGGCCTGGAGCGGCATCCCGGTGATCATGCTCACCGCGCGAGGCCAGGAGAAGGACATCGTGAAGGCGCTCGACATGGGCGCGAGCGACTACATGCTGAAGCCTTTCCAGCCTGCGGAGCTGCGCGCCCGCGTGCGCCGACTGTGCCCGGCATGAGGCGGGCGGTGGCGCTCGCCGCGGCGCTCGCACCGCTCGCCGGCGCCGCGCAGGAAACCGTGCATCCGTGGGAGCTGCGCGTGGAAGGCGCGTACGAGAACCTCGACAACGGGCAGCCCGACTGGAACGAGGCGCTCGCGCAGCTCGCGTGGAAGCCGCGCAAGGATTTCACGCTGCTCGGCGCGGCCCGCACCACGGAGCGCTTCGACCAGCGCGACCGCGAAGGGGTGGCCGCGGCGTACGTCCCGCTCGGCGACAAGGGCCCGGTCCTGCATCTCGAGGGCACCCTCAGCTCCACGCACAAGGTGCTGGCGCGGGATTCCGCGCTGGCGGAGCTCGCCCAGCCGCTCGGTGCGGGCTGGGTCGTCACCGGGGGTGCCAAGTACTCGCGCTACGACACCGGCAACGTCACCATCGGCAGCGCGACGGTCGAGAAGTACTTCGGCGACTATCGCCTCGGCTATACCGTCTACATCTCGCGGCTGGAGGGTGCGAGCTGGACGCCCGCGCACCGCCTCGCGGCCTCGTGGTACCGCGGCGCGCTCACTTACGTCACGCTCTCCGGCGCCAAGGGCCGCGAGGTGGAGAACGTGTTCCCCCAGCCCCTGCGGGTCACCGACGTGAGCGCCGTATCGCTTGCGGGCGGCCTCGAGCTCACGCCCACATGGGGCCTCACGGCCGAGGCGCTGTACGTGCGGCAGGGCGATCTCTACACGCGTCGCGGCGCGCGACTTGGTACGCGCATCCTCTTCTGACCTGGACATCGTCTTCGCGGTCTTCGTGACCGCGGCGGCGCTCGGCTCGGCCGTGGTGCTGCTGGTGTCGATCGCGGGCATGCGTGCCTGGCGGCGGCTGCGCCACGCGATGATCGAGCGCCGCCAGGACACATGGCGCGAGGCGTTGCACGTCGCGACCGAGGATCCGCAGGCCGCGCGCCTGCCGCGCATCTCCGCGCTCGACCTGCCCGAGTTCCTCACGCTCTTCAACCATTTCGGCGAATCGCTGCGCGGCGAGGCACCCGCGAACCTCGCGCGGCTGCTGCGCGACCATGGGCTCGACAAGCGCGCGCTCGCGCTGCTGCGACGCCGGTCGCTGCGCCTGCGGCTGATCGCGATGATCGCGATGGGGCACCTGCGCGAGGAGGCGGCGTGGCCCGCGTTGGCGGAGCTCAGCCGCGACCGCGGTCCCGTCACTTCCTTCGCGGCGGCGCGCGCGATGCTGCGCATCGACCCGCGGCTGGCTCTCGAGGTGCTGGGCCCTTCGATCATCGCGCGCGACGACTGGCCCCTCGCGCGCATCGCCACGATCTTCCAGGAGCTCGGTCCCGCGCTGGTCACGCCCGCGCTCGTGAACTGGCTGCTCGGCCGTCCACGCCGCGGGCTCGACCGCGTGGTCAAGCTCGCGCGCTTCGGCCATCGCCACCGCATCTCGTCGATCGTGCGCAGCTGGCTCACCGGCAGCGACCGGCCCGAGATCATCGTCGCCGCGCTCGACTACGTCGAGGAGGAGTCGGACCTGCCGTGGGTGCGCGGCGCGGCGCGGCACGAGGACTGGCACGTGCGCATGGCCGCGGCGCGGGCGCTCGCGCGCGTGGGCGAGCATCGCGAGGTCTCGATCCTGCTCGAGCTGCTGACGGACCCCGTGTGGTGGGTGCGCTACCACGCGGCGCAGGCGCTCACGCGGCTGCACGGCCTCTCGCCCAGCGAGCTCGAGCTGCTGCACGAGAATGCGCGCGACGCCTACGCCGCCGAGATGCTGGGCCATGCGCTCGCGGAAGCGAGGCTGCGATGAGCACCGTCGTGTGGGGCCTCGAATGGTTCTTCCTGCTCTACTTCGTGGGCATCAACCTGGGATACATCGCGCTCAACCTGCTCGCCATCCCGACGCTGCAGAAGAAGATCGCCGTGCGCCCGCTGGAAAACCTGCCCCCGGTGTATTCGGGGTTCGAGCCGCCGGTGTCGCTGCTGGTGCCCGCGTACAACGAGGAGGCGACGATCGCGAGCTCGGTGCGCTCGCTGCTGCAGCTCGACTATGCCGAGTTCGAGGTCGTCGTCGTGAACGACGGCTCGAAGGACGGCACGCTCGCCGCGCTGCAGGAGGCCTTCGCGCTCGAGGTGTTTCCCGAGGCGCATTGGCGCCGGCTCAAGACCCGGCCCGTGCGCGCCATCTACCGCTCGCGCATCCATCCGGCGCTGCGCGTCGTGGACAAGGAGAATGGCGGCAAGGCCGATGCGCTCAACGTGGGCATCAACGCATCGCGCTATCCGCTCTTCTGCGCGATGGATGCCGATTCGATCCTGCAGCGCGACAGCCTGCGCCGCGTGGTGGAGCCCTTCCTCGACGACCCGCGCACCATCGCGAGCGGCGGCACGGTGCGCATCGCCAACGGCTGCATCGTCTCGGGCGGGCACATGGAGCACGTGGGCCTGCCGCGGCATCCGCTCGCGCTGGTGCAGATCGTGGAGTACCTGCGCGCGTTCCTCTTCGGGCGCGTGGGCTGGGCCACGATCAATGCCGTGCTCATCATCTCCGGCGCCTTCGGCGTCTTCCGCAAGGACGCGGTGGTCGAGGCCGGCGGCTTCATGGCGAACACGATCGGCGAGGACATGGAGCTCATCGTGCGGCTGCACCGCTTCATGCGCGCGCGCAACCGGCCGTATGCGATCCACTTCCTGCCCGATCCGATCTGCTGGACCGAGGCGCCCGAGAGCCTGGCGATCCTCAAGTCGCAGCGCATCCGCTGGCAGCGCGGGCTCGCCGAGAGCCTGCACCGCAACATCGGGCTCATGGGACCGCATGGCGGTGCGCCCGGGCTGGTGGCGTTCCCGTTCTTCCTCGTGTTCGAGTGCTATGGCCCGTTCATCGAGGTCGCGGGGTACGTGTTCATGACGCTGGTGTGGATCTTCGGCGCCATTTCCGGCACGGCCTTCGTGTCGTTCCTCGCGCTCGCGATCTCGCTGGGCTTCCTGCTCTCGGTGAGCGCGCTCCTGCTGGAGGAAGTCTCCTACCACCTCTATCCGCGCTTCTCGCAGATGGGCATCCTCGTCGCCGCCGCGATCTGCGAGAACCTCGGCTACCGCCAGCTCGTCACCGTCTGGCGCCTCATCGGCCTCGTGCGCTGGCTTCGCGGCGCGCGCTCCACGTGGGGCACCATGACCCGCAAGGGCTCCTGGCAAAAATGAATGCCTGCACTCAGTGGGCGTGCCCCGCTGCGTTGGCCTGCGCGTGGCTGGTGGCATCGATGCCGGCGGACTCGATCCGGCCGTTCTGCGCCTCGAGGTAGCCGATGAGCTGCTCCACGTCGCGGTCGCTCAGGCCCAGCTTCGGCATCGTGAGGTCGCGGTACTGGCGCAGCATCGCGGTCGCGACCGGATCCTTCGATGCGATCACGGCGCTGGGGTCCTGGATGAACCGGGCGAGCCACGCGCGATCGCGCCGCCCGGTCACGCCGGCGAGGTCGGGCCCGATCGCGTCGCCCGCGCCTATCGTGTGGCAGTCCTGGCAGCGGCGACGGAAGAGGTCCTCGCCGGGATGGATCGCGACCTCGCGCGCGGTCTCGGCATAGGGTGCCGCCAGCGCAGCTGGCGCCTTCACGTTGAGGAGACGATCGCTGATGACGCGCGCGAGCACCTTCGGATTGTCGAAGGAGGAGCGCTTGATCCACGTGCCGGTCTTCTCGTTGCCGATCATGAGGCTCATGCCGTGGCCCGTCTCGCGCTCGGCCGCGTCGTCGGAATAGAGGCCCAGCTTCCTGCGCAACAGGGTGATGTCGTCCGCGTTGCCGGTGAGGAACTTCCAGCCGGGTCCGACGTTGAACTTCGCCGCGTACTCCTTCAGCACCTCGGGCGTGTCGTGTTCGGGCGTGATGGTGATCGAGTACATGAACATGTCGCGTCCCACGTGTTGCGAGAGGTGCTCCTCGACCTGGCGCAGCTTGGCGGTCTCGAGCGGGCACGCGTCGTGGCACGTGGCGAAGATGAAATTGATGAGGACGACCTTGTCCTTCAGCAGGTCGTCGTAGAAGCGCAGCTTGTTGCCGTCCTGGTCCGTCAGGACCACGTTCGGGAAATAGGTCCCGTTCCAGGGCGAGCCCGCCGGTGCGGCCTGGACGCGGCCCGCGGCCAGCACCAGCGCGAGCGCGATCGCCAGCGCGGCGAACAGCAGGGTATGCAGGCATTTCATTTGCTTTTTCTCCGTCGAATCCGGGTGAGGAAAACCCGGGCGGGCGCATGCCCGCCCGGGTTCATCCGGTTGCTTACTTCACCATCTGGGAGGCGATCCCGAGGTTGGTCGACTGCGCGCAGAACGAGGAGCCGGCCGGCAGCGCCTTGGTGCCGAAGCCCCAGCCACCCTTCGTGCCGACGATCGCCGCGCCGAGGCTCGCGCCCGTGCAACCCGTGTGGGAAGCGTTGGGCGCGCCCGCGAACACCTGGACGTTCGGGGCGTACGCGCCGTTGAGCAGGCTGACCGTGCCGCTGATCGACGACTTGTTGCCCGTCGTGCTGACGGTGTCGATGCTCACGACGTCCGTCACCGGGTTCGGGCCGACGGCCACCGTGACCGCCGCGGGGGCCGAAACGCCCTGCGGGTTGGTCACCGCGTAGCTGAAGGTCTCCGTGCCCTTGAACGCCGCGTTCGGCGTGTACGTCACTTCACCCGCGTTCGGGTAGTTCGCGACGACCGTGCCGTTCTTCGGCGCCGACATGATGGACACCGTGCAGTCCTTGCACGTGGGATCGCTGCCGGTGGTGCTCACGCCGACGACGCTGTTCTGGATCGTCGCCGTCGACGCCGCATCCGCCACCACGGCGGCCTTGGTCAATGAGCTGCCGCCGACCGTCACGGCGACCTTCGCCGCATTCGACGCCTTCGTGCCCGTCGTCGTGTCCTTCACCGTGTAGCTGAAGCTGTCCGTCCCGGTGAAAGTGCCCGCCGGCGTGTACGTCACGGTGCCGTCCGCGTTCTTCGTCACCGCGCCCCGCGTGGGCGGCGTGGTGATGACGAGCGACGCCGGGGCGCAGTCGCCGATGCACGAGTCGTTCGCGAGGATGTCGATCTTCACGGCCGTTCCCTGCGAGGTGCTCGCGGCGTCGTTGGCGGCTATCGGCGCAGCCACCTTCGTGAGGAAGTCCGTCATGCCGCCGGTCTTGAACGTCGGCACGTCGGTGGTGTTGCTCGCCGTGTAGGTCACGCCTTCCCAGGTCGGGAACGGGGACGGGATCGCCACCGTCTGGCCCGGGTTCTGGCTGTCCCACCGCACCAGCATCGCGTGGTCTTCGTGCGTCGTGTTGTGGCAATGCTCGACGTACGTGCCGACGAACTCGCGCACGCGGATGGCCAGGTCCACGCTGTCGGTGCTGTAGGGCAGCGGTCCGATCCGGTACATGTCCTTGCGTGCGCCCCTCTCCCACAGGGGCGGGGCCTTGCCGCCGCGCTGCAGGATCTGGCCTTCCTCGAAGTGGACGTGCACGGGGTGGCTCCAGCCCTGTCCGCCGTTCTTGATGTGCCAGATCTCGACGCCGCCGCGATCGGGTGCCGCGGAGACGCGATCCACCAGCCCCTCGACGGAGGTCGCGTTGTACGCCTGGCCGCCGTCGGTCTTCACCGTCCACGGCGAGACGTCGCCGCCGCGCGTGAACTCGAACGTGCGCTGCTTGGCGGTCGCGAGCTCCTCCTTCGTGAAGCCCGGCAGCGGGATCATCGACTTCTTGCCCTCGACGTAGTCGGCCGGCTTCATCGACAGGTCGGTGCCGCTGTACGCATGCACGCGCAGCTCCAGGAACTTGCCCACGACCGGGTCGCAGCTCGCCGGGCAGCCGGACTTCGAGTACTCGCCGCTCAGGACCTGTTGCAGCGGGATCGCCTGCTTCGGCGTCTTGCCGTCCTGGTGCTCGAGCAGGTTCACCATGTAGAGCTTGTCGCCTTCCTTGAACTGGCTGAAGTCCACGACGATGTCGTAGCGCTCGGCGATGGACTGCTCGGGCAGGCTCTCGGGCGATTGCACGTTGGGGAACGGCACCGCGTGCTCGAGGATGTTGCCGTCGTTCGCGATCATGTGGAACGGCACCACCTTGCCGGTCTGGTCGACGAGCGCGATCTGCCAGTAGCGCGACACGCTGCCGTTCAGGATGCGGAAGCGATAGCGGCGGGCGCGCACGTCGAGGTAGGGCTTGTAGAGGAAGTTGACGGTGGGCACGTCGCCCAGGAAGCCGTCGGTGGTGAACACGTTGTAGAAGAGCTGGCCGTTCGGGTCGAACGCCTTGTCCGCCACGACGAGGTTCACGTCGTAGTCGCGGTTGCCCCAGTCGAGGTTGCTGCCGCTCGGAAGGCACAGGTTCACGTTGTTCGGGTTCGCATCGGTCGGGTCGGCGTAGTTGCAGCCATAGCCCGGCTTGGCGGCGCTGCCCTGGGCCTCGGCAAGGTTCGCGGGCTCGCGGCCGCGGTCGATCGCCGAGTAGTAGTTCATCATCGCGGCGTTGCCCTTGTAGACGTTCTGCGCCGTGAAGTCGATCATGTGGTCGTGGAACCAGTGCGTGGACATGGTCTCGTGCCAGTCGCCGCGCACCTTGCGGATGCCGCCGTTGCCGTCGGGCGTGCCCGCCTTCGAGTTCTTCTCCGCGAGCACCGGGTCCGTGGAGCCGACCGGCACGCGGTCGTGGCCCGCGAGCACCATCGGCCAGCGATAGTCGTAGTACTGGCCGGGGAAGAAGTACGCGCCCGCGAAGCCGTCGCTCTCGGCCGGGTTGTGGCCGTTGTGCTCGTGCGTCGAGATGGTGTGGCGCCCGAAGCCGCCGTTGGCCGCCTCGTCGATCGGCAGCGCGTTGTAGTTGCGGAACGTGAGCGTCGTGCCGTAGGGCGCCATCAGCAGCTTCGGCGGCAGCGTGCCGTCGAACGTCCACACGTGCAGCGGATCCTGCAAGGGCATGTTCGGGTGGAAGCGGATGCTGATGCCCTTGGTCGTGCCGTCGAGCCCGGAGACGCCGGCCGTGTTGTAGTACAGGCCGCCGGGACCGAACTCGCCCACCGCATAGCCGTGGCGCTGCAGCTTGTCGCGGATGCCGCCATTGGTCCGCGCGCCCGCGAGCATGCTCTGGAAGTACGCGGTCGGCGTGAACTCGCTCCAGCGCTGGTGCGCGAAGTTCGCTCCGGGCGGACGGCCCTCGAGCACGCCCGTGACGGGACGGCCCAGGCAGCCGCTGATGGTCGCCGACCAGGGGTTCGCCCCGGAGGTGTTCGCCTGTTCCTGCGGCGCCGGATAGAGCGGCTGCGTGAGGAACGTGTCGAGGGCGGTTGCGTGCGCTGCGGGATCGGCGGGTCCCGTGCACCCGGCCGGATCCGGCAGGGACTTCGCCGGTGCATCGGTCGGCAGCGGCTGCGTGCCGAACTCCTCGAACATCACCATCTTCTGCGAGAAGGGCTGCGCCCCGTACAGCGGGCTCGGGGCCGCGCCGGTCGGGATGTCGAACGCCGCCATGCCCGGTGTTGCGACGGCACCCACGAGGGCCGCCAGGGTAGCGACGACGATGCGTCGCAGCTTGATGCGATTTGCGCCAATGGATTTCACTTGTTCGCTCCGTTTTTTGGTTTCGGTTGTGCGCGCCGTCTCTCACGACGCGTAGCGAATCGTGGCGTGACCTGGATCAATGGCGTATGCGGCCCCATGTCGCGCGGCATTCTGTCGCACCACCGAATAGGTGGCTCTACAGAGGGAAAATCGCAATGCCGGAAGGGCTCGTCCCGTTCCCGCCTGCGACAATAAACCGCAGAACGATTCAGGCAGCCGAAAGCTTTCCCCGGGAAAAAACGGGCGAATTAAACTAAATCGGGGCGCAACCAATTTCCGAATAGCGGAACGGTGTTCCTACAAGCAGGAAATCGGGTCCGTCCCGATTTTTGGCATAGAGGAACGACGTTCCTCTATCCGGGAAATGGGGTACGTCCCGATTTTCGGGTCGTCAGACCGCGCGGGCGGCGAGGTCGTGCTCGGTGGCGGCGGTGACCTTCACGCGCAGGATGTCGCCGGGCATGGCGGACCTGGCACCCTTCACGCGGACGATGCCGTCGATCTCGGGCGCGTCGGCCTTGGAGCGCGCGACGACGGTGGTTCCTTCGACCGCGTCGACGAGCACGTCGATCTCGCGGCCCACCTTCGCGGCGAGCCGGGCGCGGCTGATTTCGGCCTGCTTCGCCATGAAGCGCTCGCGGCGTTCTTCCCTCACCTCGTCGGGCACGGCGCCGGGCAGCTCGTTGGCCTTCGCGCCCTCGACGGGCGAGTAGGCGAAGCAGCCCACGCGATCGAGCTGCGCCTCCTCGAGGAAGTGGAGCAGCTCCTCGAATTCGGCCTCCGTCTCGCCGGGAAAGCCCGCGATGAAGGTCGAGCGGATGGTGATGTCGGGACACGCCTCGCGCCAGCCGCGGATGCGCTCGAGGTTCTTCTCGGTCGAGGCGGGCCGCTTCATCAGCTTGAGGATGCGCGGGCTGGCGTGCTGGAACGGCACGTCGAGATACGGCAGGATCTTCCCCTCCGCCATGAGGGGGACCACCTCGTCCACGTGCGGATACGGATACACGTAATGCAGGCGCACCCAGGCACCGAGCTCGCCCAGCGCGCCGCAAAGCTCCGTCATTCGCGTCCTGAGCGGCCGGCCTCCCCAGAAGCCGGTGCGGTACTTCACGTCCACGCCGTACGCGCTGGTGTCCTGCGAGATCACGAGCAGCTCCTTCACGCCCGCGCGCACCAGGTTCTCGGCCTCCTTCATCACGTCGCCCACGGGGCGGCTCACGAGGTCGCCGCGCATCGAAGGGATGATGCAGAACGTGCACCGATGGTTGCAGCCCTCGGAGATCTTCAGGTACGCGTAATGCCGCGGCGTGAGGCGGATGCCCTGCGGAGGCACCAGGTCCGTGTACGGGTCGTGCGGCTTGGGCAGGTGGCGATGCACCGCGGTCATGACCTCGTCGCGCGCGTGCGGCCCGGTGACCGCGAGCACCTTCGGATGCGTCTTCTGCACGATGTCGCCCTTGGCGCCGAGGCAGCCGGTGACGATCACCTTGCCGTTCGCCGCCAGCGCTTCGCCGATCGCATCGAGCGATTCCTCGACCGCCGCGTCGATGAATCCGCAGGTGTTCACGACCACGAGATCGGAGCCCTCGTAGCTCGGCGCGATGTCGTAGCCTTCGGCGCGCAACTGCGTGAGGATCGATTCCGAGTCGACCAGCGCCTTCGGGCAGCCGAGCGATACGAAGCCGACCCGGGGAACCCTGGGAATCGCGGACCTGGTCTTCGCCACCATGCTATTTGCGCGTGCGCGGCTTGCGCGGCGCGGACTTCGGCGTGGGCTTCGCGTGAGCCTTGTCCTCATCGGGAGGCGGCGGCGTGGCGGCATCCGCGTTCGCGGCGTAGGGAAAACCGGAGAAGAGCTTGAGCGCCTGGTTGCGCAGCTCTTCCTGCATGTCGATCACCGCCTTGGCGCCCTTCTCGAGGTAGCCGCCCATCACGTTGGGCATCGGGCCCGGCATGAACGGCGCCCAGCTTTCGGCGGGACCCTTCGGCAGCTCGCCATAGAGGCTGTGCGCCTGCTCCTGGAAGCGCTTCTGCGCCTCGTGGAAGGCCATGATCGAGCGCTCGAGGTACGAGCCCATGAGGCCCTGCATCGCGTGCCCGTAGTAGCGGATGATGTTCGCGAGCATGTCGGTGGAGAACATCGGCACGCCGCCCGATTCCTCCTCGAGGATGATCTGCAGCAGGATGGAGCGCGTGAGGTCCTCGCCGCTCTTGGCGTCCTGCACCTGGAACTCGCGATACTGCAGCACCAGCTCCTTCACTTCCGCGAGCGTAATGTAGGTGGATGTCTCCGTGTCGTACAAACGGCGGTTCGGGTATTTCTTGATGATCCGGGGCGAGGCCATGGGCGGCTCTTTCAAGGGATGCTGCGCTACGTCAAACCCGGATTCGCGCAGCCGTGGCATGGCGCCGCTCGTCGCCGGTCAAGTACTTCATTTTATTACAGTTTGGGATGGAGCGGCGCTGCCACATGGCACGCTTGATGCAACGCAACAAAATGTCCTTGACACCCCGCCGTCGCGTTCCTAGAATTGAAATTGTTGCGCCGCACCATTCGCGGCCCGCCCCCACCCACAGGAACCGAATCCATGACCACCACCGCCAACCCGCTCTCCGACATCGGCCGCGAAACCATCTCCGCCGCGGCGAAAGCCACGCAGATCTCCCTGGACAGCGCGGAGCGCGCGATCGGCGTGAACCTCGAGTACGCCAAGGGCGCCCTCACCCAGGCGAGCCTGACTGCCCGTGCCGTGACGTCCGTGAAGGACGTGAACGAGCTGCTCGCGCTGCGCACGCGCATCGCCGAGAACGCCATCGAGAACATGATCGGCTACTCGCGCAGCCTGTACGAGGTCGCGTCCGAAGCGCAGGCCGAGTTCTCGCGCCTCGCCGAAGAGCGCATGAGCTCCTTCCAGCAGGTCGTCGCCGCAGGCGTCGACCAGGCCGCGAAGGCCGCGCCCGGTGGCAGCGACGTTGCCGTCGCCGCGATCAAGTCGCAGCTCGCCGCCACCACCGCCGCATTCGACACGTTCACCAAGGCCGCCAAGAACCTGACCAGCTTCGCCGACGCGGGCGTGAGGGTTGCAGGCACGCCGCGGTCCAAGTGACCGGCCAACATAATCAACGTCTCCTCCTCCTTTATCGCTTTACCGGATAAAGGTTTGAACCCCAGGCCAGTCCTGGGGTTTTTTTTGGGACCTCGGAAGGGAGTAACAACATGACAAGAAGAGTAGCCCTCGTCACCGGCGGCGTCGGTGGCATCGGCACCGCGATCTGCCAGCGGCTCGCGAAGGACGGACATTTCGTGGTGGCGAACTACGCCATCCCCGGCACGGAGACCAAGTGGCAGCAGTCGATGGCGGCCGCGGGCCTGAACGGCTCGAGCTCCTCGCTCGCCTTCGGCGACGTGACCGACTTCGACGCCATGGCCGAGATGGTGCGCACCATCGAGCGCGAGCACGGCAAGGTGGACATCCTCGTGAACTGCGCCGGCATCACGCGCGACGCGACCTTCCGCCGGATGTCGCCCGACCAGTGGCGCGCGGTGATGTCGACCAACCTCGACAGCGTGTTCAACGTGACGCGCCACGTGATCGACGCGATGATCGAGGCGGGCTGGGGCCGGGTCATCAACATCTCCTCCGTGAACGCCATTCGCGGCCAGTTCGGGCAGTGCAACTACGCCGCCGCCAAGGCCGGCATCCTCGGCTTCACCAAGTCGCTCGCGCAGGAAGTGGTGAAGAAGGGCGTGACGGTGAACGCGATCTCGCCCGGCTACGTGCAGACCGACATGGTGATGGCGATCCGCGAGGACGTGCGCCAGAAGATCGTCTCGGAGATTCCCGCGGGGAGGCTCGCGATGCCGGAGGAAGTGGCCGACGCCGTGGCTTTCCTCGCGTCGGAGAATGCGGCCTACATCACCGGCACCAACTTGTCGGTGAACGGCGGC
>DATMJE010000106.1:0-2417 GCA_035553995.1 Usitatibacter sp.
TCGAAGTAGCCCGCGCCGTAGCCGATGCGGTAACCGGGCCGGTTCGCGGTCAATGCCGGGACCACCGCGAAATCCACGTCCGCCAGCGTGCGCGGGGGGCAACGTGCGGGATCGGGCTCGGGAATGTCCCAGATGCCCGGAATGAGCTGGCGATCGAGGTCTTCGACCGCGTGGAGTGCCAGGCGCCGCGGCGGCGGCGTGAGACGCGGCAGGATGATCGACTTGCCGTCCGCGCGCGCGCGATCGAGGAAGGCGCGCGTGTTCCATTCGCTCCCGATCGCCATGGTCGCGAGCACCGATCGCGCCGCCGCATATTCCGGCAGCGAGGTGAGCGTCTTCGCGAAGGCCTCGGCGAGGCGCGCACGCTCCTCTTCCGGCAATGCATCGCGCCGCGCGATCATCTCGCTGCGAAGGCGGGCCTTCTGCGTCATGCCGCGGCTCCCAGGATGGCACCTGGCCGGAAGGCCTCTATCGCGCGGCGGATGGCGGCGATCTTGGTTTCGGTCTCGTCGAACTCGTCTTCGGGCGTGGAATCGGCGACGATGCCGCCGCCGGCGTAGAAGCGCAGCTCGCCGCGTGCGCAGAGCGTGGTGCGGATCGGAATGTTCATGTCCATGCGCCCGGCGGGCGTGAGATAGCCGATGGCGCCGCAATAGACCTCGCGGCGATGCGGTTCCAGCTCCTCGATGATCTCCATCGCGCGCCGCTTGGGAGCGCCGGTGATCGAGCCCCCGGGAAAGCACGCCTCGAGGAGGTCGATCGCGTCATGCCCGGGCGCGAGCGTACCCGCGACCGTGGAAACCAGGTGATGCACGGTGGCGAAGCTCTCCACCTCGCAGAGGCCGCGCACCTGCACGCTGCCGGTCTCGCACACCTTGCCGAAATCGTTCCGCAGCAGGTCCACGATCATCACGTTCTCGGCCCGGTCCTTTTCGCTCGCGGCGAGCGCCCGCGCTTCCGCAGCGTCTTCCGCGGGATCGGCGCGGCGGCGGCGCGTGCCCTTGATGGGCCGCGTCACGGCCTCGGTGCCATCGACCACGACGAAGCGCTCGGGCGAGCTCGACAGCACCGCCCCGAACGGATACTCGAGATAGGCCCCCATGGGCGCGGGATTGATGTCGTGCAGGTGGCGGTAGAAGGTCCACGGATCGCCGGCGAAGGGCGCCGAGAATTCCCGCGTGAGGTTGGACTGGTAGCAATCGCCGGCCTCGATGTAGTCGAGCACGCGGCGCGCGCGCGGCAGGTACGCGGGCCGCTCGAGGCTGGAGCGGATAGACCCCGTCACCTCGAAGGCGCGTAACGGCGAGGCGCGCGCCGCGACAAGCTGCGCGTGGAGACGTGCGGCCTCGTCGTCCCCGAACGACTCGAGCGACGTGAGCGCGGCACGCTGCTCGAGGTGATCGATCACCACGGTCCAGGCATAGAGGCCGAATGCCACCTCCGGCATGAAGCGCTGCGTGCGCGGCTTGTCGCGCGCGAGCCCCGCGCTTTCACGGCCGAGCTCGTAGCCGAGGTAACCGATCGCGGCACCCGCCACGGGCCATTCGTCACCGCCCTGGGACCTCTCGCCCTGCACCAGGCGGCGGACCGCGGCAAACGCATCGTCGCGCGACGTGACGATGGCCGTGGGCGCCGCGGCGAGGATGTCGTAGCGGCCGCCCGACCGGGCCGGATCGCCGCTGTCGAGGAACACGGCCCAGCCCATCGGCCGCATCGCTTCCAGCCACGCATAACGCGCGCCGCAACGCGTTTGCATGTCGTACGGCAAATCGAGGGGTTTCGCCATGGGGTTATTCTAAGTGTTCGGTTGTGTTCGCGCTCTTTACAGGGGAGAAAGAACGATGAAACGAATCACGGTCGCGGCAATGGCGGCCCTCGTGGCGAGCGGCGCGGTGCTGGCCGCGGGTCCGTTCGACCCCATCCGGGGCAAGATGAAGGAAGGCATGTACGAGTACAAGATCGACATGGACATGCCCGGCATGCCCGGCGGCATGGGCAAGCACAGCACGACGGTGCAGCATTGCGTCACCGCCAAGGACATCGAGGCCGGCGACTTCGCCAAGGGCGACAAGAACCCCGGCAACTGCCAGGTGAAGGACATGAAAGCGTCCGGCAGCACCGCCGACTACAAGATGGTCTGCACGGACCCCGAGATGACCTCCGACAACCACATCGTCTTCCGCGACAACGGGTTTGCCATGGACTCGAAGACGTCGATGAAGCAGCAGGGACAGGTCATGAACATGTCCCAGCACATGGAGGGCAAGTACATCGGGCCTTGCAAGTAGGCGCCCCGGCGCAGGCCGGGACCCAATTTCCCTACGCGGCGACCTTCTCCTGCACGGCCCGCCGTATCTGCTCCAGCGCGCCCGGGTCCTCGATGGTGGTGAGATCTCCCGCATCGCGGCCCTCGCAGA
>DATMJE010000107.1:0-9881 GCA_035553995.1 Usitatibacter sp.
CCTGCTCGAGGCGGGGGGCAAGGACGACTGGTTCTGGATCGACGTCCCGGTCGGGTACCTCTACACCATCGGCAACCCGCGCACCGACTGGTGCTTCAAGACCGAACCGGACCCGGGCCTGAACGGCCGCAGCCTCGGCTACGCCCGCGGCAAGGTCCTCGGCGGGTGCTCGTCGATCAACGCCATGGTGTACATGCGCGGACAGAAAAGCGATTACGACCATTGGGCGGGGCTCGGCAATCGCGGCTGGTCGTGGAGCGACGTGCTGCCATATTTCAAGCGCGCGGAGCGCCACTTCGGCGGCGCCACCGACCACCACGGCTGCGATGGCGAGCTCTGTGTGGAGGAGCCGCGCGTGCGCTGGGAAATCCTCGACGCCTGGCGCGACGCGGCCGAGGAATGCGGCATCCCGAAGGTCGAGGAGTTCAATCGCGGGGACAACTTCGGCAACGCGTACTTCCACATGAACCAGAAAGGCGGCGTGCGCTGGAGCGCGACCAAGGCGTGGCTGCGTCCGGCGCTCGCGCGTCCCAACCTCACGCTCGTCACGCATGCGCACACGCGCAAGGTCCTCCTCGAGACGCAAGAGGGCGTCAAGCGCGCCGTGGGCGTCGATTTCGTCGTGGACGGGCAGGGCGAGGGCGTGGCGCGCGCGCGCCGCGAAGTGATCCTCGCCGCGGGCTCGATCGGCTCGCCGCAGATCCTGCAGCTCTCGGGGATCGGTCCGCGCGAGGCGCTGCAGCCGCTCGGCATCCCGGTGCTGCACGAGCTGCGCGGCGTGGGTGCGAACCTCCAGGACCACCTGCAGATCCGCATGGTGTGGAAGGTGAAGGGTCCCACGCTCAACGAGCGCGCCAATAGCTGGATCGGCAAGATGGGCATGGGCTTGCAGTACCTGTTGTTCAAGACCGGCCCGCTCACGATGCCGCCTTCGCAGCTCGGCGCCTTCGCGAAGACGAGCGACGCGGAGCCCTCGCCCAACATCGAATGGCACGTGCAGCCGCTGTCGCTCGACAAGTTCGGCGATGCGCTGCATCCGTTTCCGGCGATCACGCCATCGGTCTGCAACCTGCGGCCCACGTCGCGCGGCTGGGTGCGCATAAAGACGGCGGACCCCTTCGCCGCACCCGAGATTCGGCTGAACTACCTCTCCACGCCCGAGGACCAGCAGGTTGCCGCGACCTCGATGCGCATCACACGGCGCATCATGGACGCTCGCGCTCTTTCCCGCTATGCGCCGCAGGAATGGCGGCCCGGCCCCGCGGTCGAAGACGACGCGGCGCTGGTGAAGGCGGCAGGCGACCTGGGCACGACCATCTTCCACCCCGTCGGCACGTGCAGGATGGGCAGCGATGCCGAAGCCGTCGTGGACGACCGGCTGCGGGTGCGCGGCATCAAGGGGCTGCGCGTGATCGACGCCTCGATCATGCCGCGCATCACCTCGGGCAACACGAATGCGCCGACGTACATGATCGCGGAGCGCGGCGCGGAATTCGTGCTCGCGGAGGTCGCATGAAACGCGTGTGGATTTTCCCCGTCGTGCTGGCGGTGGGCGCTGGCCTTGCATGGCTTGCGTGGCGCCCGGCCATCGACGACGTCGTCAAGGTTCAAAAGCCCGGCGAGACCTCCTCGCAGCCGCGCATGACGGGAAGCACCTTCGATTCGCATGCACCCGCGCGCCCCGGCACTTCGGGCGTCGTGGCGCGCGCGTCTTCCGGCCCGCCGTCGCTCTTCGGCGAGTACCTCAAGTCCACGAACTATCGCGCGCTCTACGACCGCCTCGTCAATTCCTCCGAGGGCGAGACCGCGGAGGGCCGGCTCGTCCGCTACCAGCTCCTGCGCGACTGCGCCAACGTCACCGACGACAAGTCCTACCGTTATCGCGGCTGGCGCCCGGGGCCCGCGACGCGCGAGGAGTTCGTGGCCGGCATCGCGATGACCGATCCCAATCGCGACCGCCGCATCGCTGCGTACGACGCCTTCAACGCGAACCATTGCGGCACGTTGTCCGAAGTGACCATCGCGTATGCCGACCTCAAGGCACTGCTGCAAGGCGCCGCGGCCGCCGGAGACCCGCGGGCGCGAGCCATCGCGGTCGAGCAGCAGCTCTGGGAGAACCGTCGCGAGAGCGGCGGAAGCTGGGTCCGCGACGGTGGCGTCACCGTGAGCGACACGCAGTTCGAGACGCTGAAACAATCGGCGAGCTCGCGGGACCCGGAAGCGATTCGCGTGACGGGCCGCGTGCTCTCCAATTCATGGTCCGATTACGCGCTGCGCGTGGGCGCGGACGAGCAACCCGTCGATCCCCGCCCGTTCGTGAATGCCTGGCTCGTGCTCGCGTGCGAGTACGGCGCGCCGTGCGGCGCCGACACCCCGCGCATGCAGCAGGCCTGCGCCTACGAGGGGCGGTGCGACGCGCAGAGCTATCCCGATTACCTCTCGTACTACCAGAGCTCGCCCTACGATTCGCAACTCCTCGCCCGTTACCGTGGCATCATTCGGGATGCGATCGAGAGCGGCAACTGGTCGCAAATCCAGTTGGTGCGCGGGCAGCCGCCCGCGGTCCAGCGCCCCACGTTCCTGCCCGGGCCCCGCTAAGAAGAGGCAGGAAGCGTCGTATTAGGAGAAGTTTCCCATGAAGAGCCTTCGCGCGCCGATGCGCGCTTTCCGCAACGTGACGGCGGTTGTCGCCGTTTGCGTGGTCATGCCGGGCGCCCTTGCACAGGCGCCCAAAGCCGCTGCTCCCACGAAGCCGGCCGATGTGCCCAAGGCCGGCGCGCCATCCAGGCCGGCGGACGCCAAGGCGGCCCCGGCGAAAGCGGCTCCGCCGCCGAAGCCGTTCGAGGCGGCCATTCCGGTCGATGGCAATCCCGTCGCCGTCGCGCTCGATCCGGCGGGCAAGCCGGCCCGGCTCGCCTTTACCGCGCGCGCGGGCCAACGGCTCGGCCTCGGTATCGTGGGCCTCAAGTTCACGCCGCCGAGCGCGAGCGGGCTCGTCGTGACCGTGCGCCAGCCCGATGGCACGCTGCTGCCGGGCCTGCCGCACATCCACTGCACGGCGGCTTCGCAGGCGAATCCCTCGGGCTCGTGCGATGCGGAAATCGCCGTGCAGCATGCCGGCCGCCACGTGGTCGAGATCGACCCGCCGTTCAGCGCGGTCGCGGAGTTCCGCGCGTTGCTGTCCACGCCCGCGTCCGCGACGCTTTCCGGCACCGGCTCGCAGAACGTACGCATCGGGCGCGCGGGCCAGGATGCGAATGTGCGCCTCAAGGTGGGCGCCGGCGACGACGTCGTCGTGGACGCGCGCCGCACCTCGAGCGGCGGTCTCGAATCGCCTTTCAAGTTGCGCGCGCTGAGTCCGGATGGCACACCGCTCGGGGAAGGCAAGTCCGACCCCTCGGGTGTGGCCAGCATCGCGTTCGGAGGCCCGGCCGGCGAATACACGGTGCAGATCGATCCCGATCGCGCCGGCACGGGCAGCTACGCCGTGAGCGCCCGGGTGTCTCCCGTGGAGGCCATGGGCGGCCCGCCCCTGGAATTCGCCGGCACCGCGCCGGGCCAGGCGGTGCGCGTGGTGCTCGATATCCCCGCCGGAAAGACCCTCTCGCTCGCGCTCGACCGCCTCAAGCTTTCGCCGGCTTCGCAGTCGGGCATCGGCCTGGCGCTCTATCGCCCCGACGGCGGGCGCATGGGCGCTCTCACCTGTGCCGCGGAAGGCCCGGGCGTGCCCGCGTGCAAGACGCCGCTGATCGACTCGCCCCCGGCGGGGCGTTACCGCGTCGAGGTCCAGCCGCCGCGGGATGCGACGGTTTCGGGGCGCCTCATCACCACCGAGCCGGTCGCGGGAAAGATCCCCTCCTCCGGGCAGGTGAGGGTCGCGGCGATGAAGCCCGCGCAGCCCGCGCGCTACTCGTTCGAGGCGAAGAAGGGCATGAACGTGGGCATCGTGTTCGACAAGTACACGACCTTGCCGCCGGGTGCCGAAGTGACGGTCACGCTGCAGCGTGTCAGTGAGAAGGGATTGGGATTCAGCAGCATGAACATGGGCACCGGCGACAAGATCTCGGTGCGCTCGCCCACGCTCCAGGAGGATGGCGCGTACACGGTGCTGGTCGATCCGGGCGCGGCTGCGCTGCAGGGTGGCGAGCTTACCGTCACCGGCCTGGAAGGAGACTCGAAATGAACATCACCGCGAAGCTTCCCGGGCGCCGTGGCGCAATCGTCGGGCTGGTCGCGGCGCTCGCGCTGCAGCCGTGCACGCTGCTCGCGCAGGCTCCCGCTCCAGCCCCCGCGACCAAGGGCGCGCCCGCGCCGAAGGCAGCGGCGCCCGCGGCCCAGCCGGCAGCACCGAAATACGATGCGGAGGCGTTCCAGGAAGCCGTCAACACGATCGTGAAGGCCTTCGATTCGGGCGACCACGCGAAGCTCGACAGCATGCACGACGAATACCTGGAGCTGCTGCGCAAGGGCGGCGAGGGGCGGCGCATGCTCGACGCCTTCGCCGCGGTCTTCGAGCAGTACTTCCGCGCGGAGCACCGCGAGCAGCTCGAGAAGATGTTCGCCGCATGGAAGGAGGCTGCACCGCAATCGAAGCTGCGGCCCGCCGCCGAAGGCGCCATGTACCGTGCGTTCGCGTGGGAAGCACGCGGCGCCGGTCCTTATTCGCAGGTGCCCGAGGATGCGCGCAAGAAATTCCGCGAGAACCTGGAGCGCTCCACGCAGGTGATCGAGCAGGGCCAGGCACAGGGGCGCGAGACGCCGCTGTGGTACTGGACCGCGATCACCACCGGCGGCGCCATCGGTGCGCCCGCGGCCGCGCTGGACCGTTTCTTCCAGGAAGGGGCCGCCAGGTTCCCGCTCTACATGCCGCTCTACTACGCGCGCATCACCTTCCTGCTGCCGCAGTGGGGTGGTGACTTCGCCCGCGTGGACAGCTTCATTCGCGCGGCGGTGGCACGCACGCAGGCCACCGAGGGGACGACGCTTTATTCGATCCTCTACGCCGACGTGGTGCGCTCCTCGCCAAGCGCCGATTTCTTCAAGGGCACACGCGCTTCGTGGCCCCTCATGAAGCACGCGCTCGAGGATGAGCTGGCCCTGGGCTCGGGCGACCTCAACCGCTATGCCGCGTTCGCGTGCCTCGCGCGCGATCGCGACACCACGCGAGAGCTCATCACGGAGCTGGGCGACAGGCTGCAGCTCGGCAGCTCGGGCCCCATCTCCAACGATGCGTGCAAGGAGCTCGCGAACGGCAAGTGAGGTGGTGCGGCGCAACGGGATGAATCGAGGCGTCTCATGAAGGTACCTGGCGCAGCGCATGTCGCGAAAGGCCTCGCATTCCTGGCGGCGATGGCCATTGCTGCGATCGTGCACGCGGCTTCTTCCGCAGCCGATTCATCGCCGGGCCGCGACCCGGGTGCGCTCGCCGCTTCGATCCGGATCGACGGCCCGCCGCTGCGGGTCCCGTTGCAGCCCGCAGGCCGCGGGGCCCGTGTGAGCTTCATGGCGGAAGCCGGGCAACGGCTTGGATTCGGCATCGCCGGTGTGCGATTCACTCCCGCGAGCGCAGCGGCGCTGGTCGTCACGGTGCGCCAGCCGGACGGGTCCATGGTGCCCGGCACGAGGCGGGTCCATTGCTTCGCCGCGAAAGCCACGGAGCCGGTGTGCGACGGCGAGCTCACGACGCAGCAGGCCGGGCGTCACGTCCTCGAGATCGATGCTCCTTTCAGCGCGGCGGCGACGCTCGAGCTCACGCTCTCCTCGCCCGTGACAGCAAGCCTGCAGGTCGGCAAGTCGCACACGATCGCGGTGTCACGCGCGGGACAGGATGCAAGGCTCGAGCTTGCACTGGAGCCGGGAGCGGATGTCTCGATTTCGGCGCGAAGCGCCGGAGCGCAAGCCGCCGGCCCGAGGGCTTTCGACCTGCGCGCCTTTCGCCCCGACGGATCGCTCGCCGCAGAAGCACACGGCGACGCGCAGCGCGCAGCGTCGCTTTCACTTCCGGGGGCGGCCGGCCTCCATGCCATCGAGATCGACCCCGCGAACGGTGCCACCGGCGCATTCGTCGTGTCGGCGAAGGCGGGGAGCGTTGCCGCGGTCGGGGGACCTGCCGCGGAATTCTCCGTCGCCGCGGGCGAGACAGCGCGGTTCGCCGTGGCGGGAAACGCAGGGCAAGGGCTCACGATTGCAGTGCAGGGCCTCGCGCACGCGCCCGACGTGGACTACGGCAATTCCGTCATCGCGCTGCTCAAGCCTGATGGCGGGCGCCTCGACGCTCGTAGCTGCATCACGAAGCCATTGCCGGGCCTTGCGCAGTATGTGCCGCCGTGCAAGCTCTCGGTCTTCGCGCTGCCGGAGTCGGGGCGCTACACCGTGACGGTTTCGCCGCCCGCACAGGCGGCCGCGTCGGGACGGCTGCTGCTGGCGGATGTCGTGACGGGCAGCCTCGCGGCGGGCGCTCCCGCGAAGCTTGCCGCGATGAAGCCGGCGCAGGTCGCGCGCTTCGAGTTCACCGGCAGCGCGGGCCAGAACGTGCAGCTCTCTGCATTCGCTACCGTGCCTCCCGGCGCCGCCATCACGCTCCTGGTGCAGGGCCTCGATGGCACGTCCTTCTTCGCCACCGCAGCGGGCAACAAGGAGAGGATCGCGATGTTCAATCCGCTGCCCTCCGCGGGCCGGTATGTGGTGACCGTGGATCCGGGATACGCCGCGATCGAGACGGGAGAGCTCGCCCTGGTGGACGGGCAGCCACGATGAACCTCCTTCGTGCGCCGCGCGTCGTTGCCGCCTTGCTCATGCTGGTGGTGCCTGCCATTTGCGATGCGCAATGGTGGAACCCGCATTCCACGATCCCGCCGGGAAAGCTGGGCATGCCGGGCTACACGATCCAGTACGATCGCCGCCTCCAGGACCAGGCGGTCGAGGCGATCGTAGAGGCTTTCCACGCACGCGACTTCGCGAAGCTGGATCGCATGCACGCCGAGTTCCTCGAGATGCATCGCACCGGTGCCGCGGGAAGCTCCATGCTCGAGGCTTTTTCGACGGCGCTCACGCCGGTGTTCATGGGCAGCGATCGGGGCGCGTACCAGGACTTCTTCGCCGCCTGGCGCGAGGCCGCGCCCGAGTCGCCGCTTCGCCCCGTGGCCGAAGGGATGTCCTGGTGGCAGCAGGGGTGGGACGCGCGCGGACACGGATCGAGCTCCGAGGTGCCGCCGGAAGCGATGCGCGCTTTCGAAGCGGATCTCGGCCGTGCGATGAAGGTGCTGCGGGATGGCGAGCAGGCCGGCCGCGCGACGCCCTTGTGGTATTGGGCCGTCGTGAGCGTGGCGGGCTCGATGGGCACGGGGCGCGCGGTCATCGACCGGGTGTTCGAGGAGGGCGCCACGCGTTTGCGCTTGTTCATGCCGCTCTATGACTCACGACTCAATTTCCTGCTGCCGCAGTGGGGCGGGGACTTCGCGGCCGTGGACCGCTTCGTGCGCGCCGCGGTCCTGCGCACGCAGGCCACGGAAGGCACCACCCTTTACGCCAGTCTTTATGCGATCGTGCTCGAGCGGTTCCTCGGCAACGATTTCTTCCGCGAAACCCGGGCGTCGTGGAAGTTGCTGCAACACGCCTACGAGGAGCAGGTCGCTCGCGGCAAGGCGGATCTCAACCGCTACGCGGCCTTCGCATGCATGGCGCGCGACCGGGAAACCACGGCCGATCTCCTGCTGCGTCTCGGCGACAAGGCCAACCTGGGCGAGGGGCTCGAGAGCTTCTCGACCGAAGCATGTGCCGAGCTGGCCAGGGAAGGCAGGTGATGCGCGGGCTGGCCGCCGCGATCGTGACCTTCCTGTTGTCATCGGCGCACGGCGCGGACCTGGACCATCGCGCGTATGCGAAGGCGTTCACCGGCATTTTCACCGCCTTGCAGGGCGCCGATTTCGCGGCGCTCGAGCGGATGCACGAACAGTTCCTCGAGCCGGACGCGCGCGCCCTCGACGGCACGTGGATGGTCCAGGCCTTCCAGGACGTCTTCGAGTCGAGCTTCCGGTTCGAGGCGCCCGCCGCGATCGAGAAGCGGTTCGCCGGATGGAAGCGGCTCGCGCCCCGATCGACGCTGCGGCCGATCGCCGAGGCGTTCGCATGGCAGCAGCGCGCGTGGGTGTCGAAGGGCTCGCGACGCTACGCCGAGCTCACGTCGGCCGAGCGGCGGGCATTCGACGGACTCATCGCACGTGCCGCCGACGCGCTGCGGGAGGAGCCCGCTGCCGGCGCGCGCTCGCCGTTGTGGCACACGGCCGCAATACTTACGGCGGGTGCGCAAGCCCGCCCGGCATCGGACCTGGACACGCTCCTCGAAGAGGCCGTGCGCCGCTTTCCGGCTTACGTGCCGCTCTTCGCGGCGCGCATGGAGTTCCTGTTGCCGGAATGGGGTGGCGACTTCGCGGCAGTGGACCGCTTCGTGCGTACGGCCATGGAGGGCACGCGCGCCCTTGAAGGCCGCGCGATGTATGCCTGGCTGTACCTCGAGATCGCGCGGAGGTACGCCGGCTTGTTCGACCGCTCGCTCGTCTCCTGGCCCGAAATGCGCACCGCGTTCGAAGACATGGTCGAGCGCCATCCCGACGTGTGGAACCGCAACGTCTACGCCACCTTCGCGTGCCGGGCACGCGATGCGGAAACCACGTTGCGCCTGCTGGGCGAGCTCGGTGCCGCGGCGAGCCTCGGCGTGTGGTCGCCCGGCGTCTCGACCGAAAGCTGCCTGCGCATGGTGCGGACGCCGCCCCCGCCGTCGCGGCAGTCCTGAGGTCCGTCCGGTGCCCGGAATCAAGGAGGGGGCGGCACTGTTGACCCGGCATGCCCTTGGGCTTCCCTGGACGAGCCCCCTTCCATCGGGTTGTTTGCACCGGCTATTCCGCGGTAGCAGAATCGCCATTCCCCTCGCCGTTTCCTCCGGAGAACACCATGAAGCTGAATGTGAACGGGCGCGTCCAGGACGTGGACGCCGAACCCGAAATGCCGTTGCTTTGGGTATTGCGCGACGTGATGGGCATGGAAGGCACCAAGTACGGCTGCGGCATCGCGCAATGCGGCGCCTGCACCGTGCATGTGGATGGCGAAGCGGTGCGCTCGTGCGTGACCCCGGTCGGCCAGCTCGAAGGCAGGAAGATCGTCACCATCGAGGGGCTCGGCGGTGGACGCGGGTTGCACCCGGTGCAGAAAGCATGGCTCGAGCAATCGGTCCCGCAATGCGGCTATTGCCAGAGCGGCATGATCATGGCCACCGCCGCCCTGCTGGCGAAGAACCCGAAGCCCACCGATGAAGACATCGAGAAGGGCGTCACCAACCTCTGCCGTTGCGGCACTTACGGCCGCGTGCGCAAGGCCATCCACTCGCTCGGCGGGCAGAAGGTCGACGGCGCGCCCAAGGCGGTGCAGGCCCCCAACGGCCAGACGCTCGCGTAAGGAGGCCCCATGGCTGCCACACTCGATCGTCGCCAGTTCCTCAAGAGCACTGCCGCCCTCGGCGGCGGTCTCGCCCTCGAATTCTCCGCTGCCGGCACCGCGCTCGCGCAGGTCGGCGCGCCCATCTCGCCGCTCGAAGTCACGCATTGGATCGTGATCAATCCGGACGACACGGTCGTCATCCGCGTCGCGCGCTCGGAGATGGGGCAGGGAAGCATGACGGGCCTTGCCCAGATGGTCGCCGAGGAGCTCGGCTGCGACTGGAGCAAGGTCAGCACCGAGTTCGCCTCGCCCAACGAGCACATCCGCCGCAAGCGCATCTGGGGCTCGATGTCCACGGGCGGCAGCGCTGGCGTGCGCACGTCGCAGGAATACCTTCGCAAGGCCGGCGCCTCCGCGCGCGAGATGCTCGTGGGCGCCGCCGCGGACCA
>DATMJE010000108.1:0-4542 GCA_035553995.1 Usitatibacter sp.
TGTCCGGCGTGGAGCATGGCGCTGCCTGCGCTACGTCACTGATCGCGGAACTCTGATCGGCGTGCTATGCCGCCAGCGATCGTGACGACCGCCTCGGGGGCGCCGAGCTCTCCGAGCGCCCCGACCATCGATCGGCGCCGAACGCCCTACTGCCCCCCCGCCAGAACCGCGTTCCGCGCCTCCGCCGCCTGCCCATGCTCCACCACGTAGATCGTCGCAGGCGTCACAGGTGTGGCCGCAAGCCGCGACACCGCCTCACGCATGGGACCAATCGCGGTGCCGTTGGCCATCCCCTTCGGATTGGTCTTGAAGCTCGCCACTGGCGTGCGCTGATCGCCCACGTACACGTCGTAGGTGGTATCGGGCTTGAGCTTGAAAAGGGAGACTTCGAGCGCATCGACGAGGCCCAGGTTGCGCGCGACGACGAATCCGTAAGCATCGCCCTGGGCCGGCTTGAGCCGCACATTCACGGGCTTCTCGTTGCCGCGCGGTACCAGGTTCGCCGTCCCGTCACCCGAGCCCGCGGCGTGGGACACGAACACGAGCGCTTGCGGCGCCTGCCCGATGGGCACCTCGGCCACGACCTGGTCCGTGGCGGTGTCGATCACCGCGACCGCGTCGCCGTTCTCGAGTCCCACGAACATGCGCGAGCCGTCGTCGGAGCCCCAGATGCCATGCGGGAGCGCGCCCACGTTGATGGTCTTCACGAGGCTCGCCTTGTCGCCCGTGGTGTAGACCTTCACGGTGTTGTCGCCGCCAATGGTCACGTACGCGAGCGTCCCCCGCGGCGTCTTCGCGAAGCCGAGGTGATTGGTGATGGGGCCCGTGTCGATCACTTCCTTCACTTCCAGCGTCGTGGTGTCGATGCGGGTGACCTTGCCCACGTCCTTGTGCGTCATCCACATCTCCTTGCCATCCGGCGTGAGTTGGAGGAAGGGCGAGAAGGGGCTCGTGACAGGAATCGATTTGATGACCTTGCGTGAGGCGACGTCGATCACGTCCACCTGCGGCGTGAAGCTCGAGACCACGAAGGCGCGCTTGCCGTCCGGATGGAAGAGCACCATGCCGGGGCCGTTCGCGGTCGGAACGCGCGCGGTTTCCTTGAAGGTCGTCGGATCGATCACGGAGAGGTAGCTCTCGCCGCGCACGACCGCCCACACCTCCTTGCCGTCCGCGGTGAAGAAGGCCTCGTGCGGCGACCTGCCGATGTAGGCGATGCCCTTCACCTTGTTCGTTGCCGTATCCACGAACGCGACGGAATTGGAGCCGTTGGAGACGACGACGAGCGTCTTGTGGTCCGGCGAGAATCCCAGCCCGTGCACGTTGATCTCGCCCTTGTAGAGCGGCGAGAGGATGTCCGGCCGCGGGTTGCCGAGGCGGATCTGCCCGAGGAGCGTATTGGTCGCGGCGTTGATGACCGAGACGGTGTTGGTGTTCTGGTCCGCCGTGTAGACGCGATCCGATGCGCCGGGGACTGCAAGCGCGGGGAACGAGGCGAGGCACAACGCGAACGCGGCGATTCGATGGGACATCAGCGGGCTCCTTTGGGGGGTTCGATCGGATTTGTCGCGGGCGCCCGGCCCTTGCGTGCGAGCCAGGCGTTCATGAGGCGGATCTCGTTCTGCTGCTCGGTGACGATGCCGAGCGCCAGGTTGCGCAGCTCCGGATCCTGCGTGTGGAGCAGCAGCGCCTTGGCCATGTCGATGGCGCCCTGGTGGTGCGGGATCATCATCGTCACGAAATCGTGGTCGGGCTCGCCGTTCATCGGCGCCGTGCGCATGCCGTAATCCATGACCGCCATCGCATCGCCCATGAGCGCGTCGAAGGGCTTGGCGGTAGTTGCCATGAAGGGCGGAGGCGCTTCCGAGATGGGCGCGCCATGATCGTGCGGCCCGGCCAGCGCCGCGCTGCACGAGGCGATGGCGATGGCCACGCCGAGGCCAAGCTCGGAACGGAAGTTCATAGGTACAGGCTCTGGGGAAACGGGAATGGCGAGACTACCCCACATAACGCCCGTCGGGGCGCCGTTATTCCCGAGGGGCCTGCGCTTCCACACATAGCAATATGCCGCAAACACGAAGCGTATTAAGCGGCAATCAGATCCCACATGCACGGGTGGTACTCACGCGCACATGCTCGATTACGATCGGCTCGAGTCCAATGCGAGGAGATCAAAGTGAACGCCATGAACATGAATTCGGATGCGCTCGAGCTTGCCGATCCGCCGACACATGAGCTCGTCGGAATCAAGGTGCGATTCCTGCTGAATACCCGGGATGGGCTGCGTCGTGTCGTGTTCGGCCTCGAGAAGACCACCGACGGCGACGACGTGAAGTGGGTGATCAACTTCGAGCTGTATGAACGGGACAAGAAGACCGACGGTTTCGGCGATGCGATGGTGACGCTCGACGTCGAGGTCGATACCCGGCTCAACAACAAGGCCGAAACGGTCGCCAGGCAGGGCCTCACGCCGAAGCAGGCCGCGCACGCGCTCGGGCCGGCTGCCGACGACGCGCGCGACGAGGAGGAAGACGACGCGAAACTGACGGTGCAGGACACGCTGAGGAAATAAGGGGCATGTCGCATGGGAGCCCGTCGCCACGGCAATGCGATCGGGCTCCTGGCCGCTGCTGCATTCGCTTCGAGCTTGCTGGCGGCGGCATCCGTTCACGCCGGCGACGGCACCTGTCCTCCCCGAACGAGCTTCGAATCGGAGGGCTACTCCGTGCGAAGCGTGCGCGTGGAAAGTCCTTTCGCGTTCCTTCCCTGGATCGCGCCCATGCTGCAGCAGGCGCGGGAGGAAGTCGCTTCGCTCGAGAATCAGCCTTACCGCACCGGGGACATTCGCGGCAAGGCGGCGCGGCTGGAGGCGTTGAACCTGCCTCCCGATGCGGACGGCGCCCAGGTGCAGGTATCGCTCGTCCTGTCGTCTGTCGAGAACTGCGCGGACAAGGAGCTGGACGTCGTGTACTGGCTGTACTCGACACGAGTCCTGCCATCCGTCAGCGCCACGCCCGAATCGAGGAAGCTGGAAGCGTCCTCACCGGAAAGAGCGCTTGGTCTGGAAACGACGGGCAAGTACAGCCTCGTTCCACGGATGGGCTACGACCCGGCCCAACACCTCTACGCCGGCGGACGCTGGTCCTATCGAAACGCGGGGGATGGACGATGGCCCGTCGATTTCCTCGGCATCGACGCGATCGCCTCGGGCAACATGCACGACGTTTCCATCGCCGGCGGCGGCAGCGTGAAGTCCCTGCCCGATTGGGCCACGCTCTCGGACTGGCAGCTCCAGTACCTGGACAAGGCCGAGCCGAGCGAGGGATCGGTGCTTCGAAAGAGGGCCCTGGCCACGCAATGGGTCGCCATGACGCGGCCGCTTGGCAGCGTCGGGCTGCCCGCCCGTCTCGGAGGTTCGGTCGAGCTCGGCAGCTCCCACAGCGGGCTCGCGGCGGCGGCTTCCCCTGCCGATGCCATCACGCAGGGCGACTACGGCCTCGCGAAGCTCTACCTGGGCACGATTGGAAGCTGGGATCGCCAGTCCTTCGCGGGCTCCATAGGCGTTGAAGCGGGGTCGAGCGGGACGGGCGGCGGGCTCGATTGGATCAAGTACGTCGGCGACATCTCCCACAACCTCGCGATCCGGGTCGGCGACCACCGCAACCTCGACATCGACTCGAGGTTGAGCGGCGGATACATCGACGTGCGTGGAGAGATACCGATCGGTGCACGATTCTTCGGCGGCGCGCACGAGGAGTCTTTCATCGCCGGGGATTCGTGGAACCTTCGCAGCAACCCGGTCGTGCGCAGCATCCCGGCCAACCACTTCGCGCTGGGCAGCGCGGGCGGAACCCGCTTCGTCTCCTACAACCTGACCGCGGGCGTTCCGTTGTGGCGCCGACCGATGGTGCCCTCCGAGCTTTACGGCAACGCGGAGTTCGGCCAGTACCTCGAGGGACAGCTCAACTCGGCGACCAGCGTGCTGCAGACGGATTACGAGGCGACCGACGCCCGATTCAAGGCGGTCATGGCGCGAATGGAAGAGCTGGGAACCCAACTGTCGACATTGGACGCGGCGGTTCGAGCGGCAAGGGCCGCGTCGCCCGGGCAGCTACACGATCTCTTCGATGCGTGCGATGCATCCATCGTGCGAGCCCAGTCGCGGATCAAGGCCGCTCTCAAGGCCAAGGGTGGTGGGCGGGTCGGCTACGTGCAATCGCTGCTGGACGAGGACCGCCTCTCCCGGATCCAGTCCGCGTGCATCGTGGCGTTGAATTCGCAGGTTCACGACGAGGCCATTGCCCACACCGGCGTGACGATCCTCGAGACCGAACAGCGGATACGCGATGACATGGCAGCGGTCGACCATGCGGCCGCTGCGAAGAACGCCGGCCGCGAAATGGGCTTCGTGAGAACAGTGATCAACCGGCTCGTTTACGACCTGAACATCGCGGCTGTAGGCCCGGTGTTCATGTTCGATATCGCGCGCATGTCGGCACCGGACCATCCGGCCGAGACGAAACGCGGCATCGGGGCCGGCCT
>DATMJE010000109.1:0-2912 GCA_035553995.1 Usitatibacter sp.
GCCTGCGGCGACGTCGTCGACCATGCGGTTCAGCGCCGCGACCGTCGATGGAGGATCGACCTGGGTGTGATAAGGCAGCAGCGTTCCGATTTCCTTCAGGGGCAGGTTCTCGTCATACGACCGGTCGTCCCACGGCAGCATGCGACGCGCGAAGCCCGCGAAAGCCGGATGCCGGAGAAGCTCGCCGAGCGTCGAGGCGGTGCCGAGATGAGTCATCCGAGTGCCGCCAGCCTCCTGGGCCATTGATTCGAGGGGAAGACCCGCCGCCAGGATCATCGCCCCGACCACGCGCGTTTTCATGAGCACTCCCGCCAGGTTGTCCGAAAAGCGACGCATCGGGCGTCGCATGCAAATGATGGACGGTTGGCGGGTTGCGAAAAAGCCATGCAGTTACGATGCGGTACTGACAATTTTTCAGTAATAACGGCATCGCAGGACGCGCTTAGAGCGCGGCCCACATGGCGTTGAGCTCGACGCGGCAGGCCTCGCCGAAAGGCTTCAAGGGGTCCGCCGCGTCGGAGCGCGCGAGCGCACGCAGCTCCTCGATCGTGAGGTTATTGGCGAAATACTGGTCGGTAATGCGCGCAATGAGCTCTTCTCCCATGCGCAGCACGGGCGGCGATGCGGTGAGCCTCACGCGGTTGAGCAGCGCATAGACCGGCAGCAGCTTCTCCGGCTCGTCCAGCGCGTGCGTGAAGGCATCCATGAGGAGCCTCGCGCACTCGGCGATGAACTCGCCGTAGAGGGCTTCGCGTTTGCGGATCTCCTCGCGCACGAGCTCGCGGCGGTTCAACTTCTGCTGCGTGATCCAGGCGGTCCCCACGGTGGCGGATCCGCCCACGAGCGAGCCCATGACACCCGACAACGCGCTCAATACCATCGTATCCATGGTGCTCGCCTCTCCTCATGCTTTCCGCTTGACGTTCTTGCGCGAGCTGCGCGGCGCGCGCTTGCTGGCGGCTGCCGCGAGGTGCGCGCCCGGCGTGCCAAGGACCGACTGGATGCGCGCGAGCATCTGCTTCTGCTCCTCGCTCGGCTGCGTCCGCTGCACGCGCTCGTCGGCGAGGACGCGCTCGAGCAGCGTCACCAGGCGATGGCGGTCCTGGCATGTCGTGCGCGAGCTGCAGCTTCGCGAGCGGCAGGGGCTCGCCGCCGCGGGCCAGCAGGCAGCCCACGCGAGCGAGCGCTTCGGGATAGCCGCCCTTGTCGACCGACGCGAGCGCGTCACGCACCCAGGGCAGGTCGCGCGGCTCGGTCGCGAGAACAACGGGTCGTACTTCTCGTGCTTGCGGCCGGGGGCCGCCTGTGTGCGTGCGATTGCCATGTCCATGGTCAGCCTTTCGATTTGAAAACCTCCGGGATGCATGGTGAATGCGCCCCGTGCCCGAGTCGTCAGCGAAAGGTCGCGATTCCGTCCGGATGGCGCCACACCGGATGAAGACGCAATCGCGACCTTTCGCTGACGAATTCGGCGCGGCGAGCCCCTGGGCTGTCGCCACCGAAGCGATCCCAACCACAGCAAAGGAGCTTTCAAGTGAAGAGAACCATCCTCGCCGCGGTCGCGGCTGCATGCCTCGCCTGCGTCTGCGCCGTCGCGCTCGCGAAGGACAGGACGCCCGATGCCACCATCGATCTCACCGCCGGCAGCGTCGCGGTCGGCGTGGGCGTCGACTGGGGTAAGGGCACGTTGCACTACAAGGGACAGGACATCACGGTCAAGGTGAAAGGCCTGTCGCTCGCGCGCGTGGCCGCCGCCAAGCTCACCGCGAGCGGCGAGGTCTACAACCTGAAGGACGTGTCCGAGTTCACGGGCAACTACTCGGCGGTATCCGCCGGGGCGGCTCTCGCCGGCGGCGGCAACGTCATCGCGATGGAGAACGACAACGGCGGGGAGCCATTTATCCTTCGGTCCCACCCAGCTCGTCGTGCAGCCAGTCAACCAGCTTGACCACGTCAGACCTGCGGCTGAGCTGGGGCGCGATCCAGATCGACAGACGGTTGGGGCCGCGCACAAAAGCAAGCGGTGCCACCAACGTGCCGCTCGTCAGATCGTCACGCACCAGCATACGCGGGACGTTGGCCACGCCCAGGCCACAGCGCGCGCCCTGGATGAGCAGGTAAAAATGCTCGAACACGTCATCGACTCGCAACTTCAAGTCGATTCCGCCACTGCAACGGGCCCAATCTGTCCAGGCGTCGGGCCGACTGCGAGAGACCATCAGCCTGGCACGGGCAAGATCGCTGACCGATTCGATGCGCTTTTGCCGCAGGTACTCCGGCGAGCACACGGGCCCGATCCACTCATGTGCGACATCAGCTCGCACGACGTCCTTGGGAGCCGCGATCGATGAAAGGCGAATCGCAACGCTCACGTTGTCGCGAGCGAAGTCGAGCGGGCCGTGGCTCATGTTGAAGCGAAGTTCGACTTCCGGATGTGCCTGCTTGAAGCGGTTCAGTCGAGGAATGAGCCAGTACATCATGATCGATTCGGAACACGCCAACGTCAGCGGCCCGGGCCTCAGCTGTTCGACGCTCGAGTGAATCAGGCTGAATGCGGTGGACAGTCCATCGGCCAGGCGCTGTCCCTCGGCCGTCGGCATTGCACCTTGGGCGCTGCGCGTGAGGAGCGGCAAGCCGACCAGGTCCTCGAGCATGCGAATGTGGCGGCTAACCGCGCCGTGCGTGACCGACAACTCTTCAGCCGCGGCGCTGAAGCTGCGCAAGCGCGCCGTCGCCTCGAAAGCGCGCAAGGCATTCAGTGAAAGGCGGCGAGAAGCGTTCACGTGTGCCGTTCCAGCCCCGGGCCGACCATCGGGCCTGTGTGAAATTAAGTCACAGCTCAAGGAAATTATATCGCTTGCTCCCGAGTATGCACACACCTAATCTCGGAGCCAGACAGGAAGGAAGCTCAC
>DATMJE010000110.1:0-14224 GCA_035553995.1 Usitatibacter sp.
TAGCTGCGCCCGCTCGCAGGCCGCGTGCGGAAGATGTGCTGGTCGGTGCCGAGCGCGGTGTAGAGGTCGGTGCGGCCGTCGACCGACTCGGACGAGCCGAGGAAGAGGTAGCCTCCCGGGTTGAGCGCGAAGTGGAAAGTCGCGAGCACCCGCTCCTGCGCGGAGCGGTTCAGGTAGATCAGCAGGTTGCGGCAGGTCACCAGGTCCAGGTGCGAGAAGGGCGGGTCCTTGATCAGGTTGTGCGTGGCGAACATCACCATCTCGCGCACCTCGCGGCGCAGGCGGAAGCCGCCCTGCTCCTGCGTGAAGAAGCGCGCCAGCCGCTCGGGTGCCACGTCCGCCGCGTCGTTGAGCGTGTAGAACGCCTCGCGCGCCTGCGCGATCGCCTCCTCGTCGATGTCGGTGGCGAAGATCTGCACCTTGGGTGTGTCCATGAGGCCGAAGGTCGCCTCGGCGCACAGCATCGCGAGCGTGTACGCCTCCTCGCCCGTGGCGCACCCCGCGACCCACATGCGCAGGGAGTCGCCTGCCTGCTTCGAGCGGATGATCTTGGGAATCACTTCCAGATCGAGCGTTTCCCACGCCTTGCCGTCGCGGAAGAAGCTGGTGACGGAGATCAGCAGGTCGCGCAGCAGCGAATCGGTCTCGTCGGGATTGTCGTGCAGGAGCCGGACATAGCCCGCGAGGTCGGCGCAGTTGCGCACGCCGATGCGACGCTCGATGCGCCGCAGCAGGGTCGGCCGCTTGTAGTTGCTGAAATCGTGGCCGGTGCGCACGCGCACCTGCGTGAAGAGCTCGCGCAACGCCTGCTGGTCCTGCGGCCGCTCCTCGATCTCCTCGGCGATGCGCAGGCGCATGCGGTGGTCGCGGTAGCGCAGGATCGCCTCGGCGATGCGGCCCACGTCGAGGATGTCGTCCACGAGCCCGGTCGCGATGGAGTTGCGCGGCATCTCGTCGAAGGCCGCCTCGCGCGGCCTCTGCACGAAGGCCGCACCGCCCATCTCCTTCACGCGCTTGAGCCCCATCGAGCCGTTGGCGCCCGTGCCCGACAGCACCACGCACACCGCGCGCGGGCCGAGCGATTCGCCGAGCGTGCGGAAGAAGATGTCCACGGGCGCGCGCCGCTCCTCGATGCGCGTGTTGTCCGCGACCTCGATCTCGCCCTCGACCATGCTCAGGTGGCGGTCGGGCGACACGACGTAGACATGGTTCGGCTGGACGCGCACGCGTTCGGTGACTTGCGTGACGGGGATGCGTGCCACGGCCTGGAGCACGGCGGCGAGCTGGCTGTCGTAATCCGGGGAGAGGTGCAGGATCACCACATAAGCCATGTCGCTGTCGGCCGGAACATTCCGGAAAAATTCGCTCAAAGCGGGTATGCCTCCCGCAGATGCGCCGATGCCGACGACGAGAAAATCCCGCGGGGCCTGCTCGAGCATCTCGATGCGCGAGTCGGTCCTGCCGTGCTGCAGGTTCAGGTCTTCTTGTGCCAAGGAATATTCCGCAGTGAGATCGCCATCACTTCGAACAGGATACTCCGCGGAACAGCCGCTCCGAGGCGATCTCCATGCTTAGGGACGTCGTCGTCATCGGTGCATCCGCGGGCGGGATCGATGCGCTGCGAACCATCGCTTCCGGCCTGCCGCGGGATTTCCCGGCGGCGATCTTCGTGGTGGTGCACATTTCCCCTCATTCCCCGGGGATCCTCGATTCCATCCTGGAGCGCGCGGGCCCGCTGCCGAGCGTCACGGTCCGGGACGAGGAGCCGATTCGCCCGGGTTGCATCTACGTGCCGTTCCCGGATCATCACCTGGTGGTCGAGGAAGGCATTGCGCGCGCCACGCGCGGCCCACGTGAAAACCTTTTCCGTCCCGCGGTGGATCCGCTGTTCCGCTCCGCTGCGCAGGCATTCGGCCCGCGCGTGATCGGCGTGGTGCTCTCGGGCGGGCTCGACGACGGCAGCGCGGGATTGTTCGCGGTGAAGGACCGCGGTGGCGTCGCGATCGTGCAGGACCCCGCGGAGGCGGCAGTGGCTTCCATGCCGCTGAACGCCATGCGCTACGTGCAGGTCGACCACACCCTGCGCGTGGCGCGCATCGCACCGCTGCTGGCGGAGCTCGTCAGGCAGCCGGTGCAGGAAGGAGGCGCGCCCGTGCCCGAGCGGATGAAGCTGGAGGTCGGCATCGCGAAGGAGGACGCCCCGCTCGAGGAGCGGGTGGCGCTCCTCGGCGAGCCGTCGCTCTACGCGTGCCCGGAGTGCCACGGGGTGCTCACGCGCCTGCGGGAAGGGACGAACGAGCGCTATCGCTGCCACACCGGCCACGCCTACTCGCAGATCAGCCTCATCGCGGACATGGAAGAGCGCATCGAGGAATCGGTCTGGAGCGGCATCCGCGCGCTGCAGGAAAAGGCGATGCTGCTGCGGCACATGGCGGGGCAGGACGAGGCCGGCCGGCAGGAGTTGCTGGAGCGCGCCGCAGAAGCCGAGGCGGACATCGAACGGTTGCGCCAGATCACCCTTCGCAGCGACCCGCCGGCGGACGAGCTGCGGCGCGAGTCCTGAGCCGGCCGCGGTTCCTTCAGCGTCCGCCCGCGGCGAACGCCTTCTTGCCGTCCTTCCAGCGACGGTACGCCTTGGAATTCTCGAGCGCTTCCAGCAGCGCCACGTTCATGTCCACGCTGGTGTCGTCCAGGCCCGCCTCGCGCGCGGCGAGGCGGCCCTGCGTGATGATCACGTCGGCGTTGTGCGCGACGGCCTGGTGCATGCCGCTTTCGATGGCGTCGTTGGCCGGGTCCGCATGAAAGGCCTTGCACGGTTCGACGCTCTGCGAGTGGTAGCGGCGGCATTGCGCCGGCCGCGCTTCGTACGCGGTGCAGGCGCCATCGTCGCCCAGCAGCGAGCAGGGCAGGTTGGTGCGCTTGCGGCCTTCCTCGCCCAGCGCCCGCGTCTTCTCCACGTTGGCGTGCAGCCGCGCGAGGACGCGCTCCAGCCGCGGTGCGTCGAAATTGCGCCGCAGCCACGCCGCGAGCCGGAAGGCTTCATACGGCTGCACCTGCACGCGCAGGCTGCAGCAGAAGGCACAGCCGCGCGAGCAGGCGATGGGCACCTTGTGGCCCGCGATGGTGACCGCAAGCGCCTCGTCCACGCGGCGATGGAGCGTGATCACCGCGGTCGTCATCCGCTCCGGCTCGCGGGCCTGGGCGAAGAGCGGCTTCGATTCCCGGCCCCACGCGCCGAGGCGCGCCGCAACAGCGCCCGCTTCGTCGCTCACTTATTCGCTCACTTCTTCGCCGGCATCATGTCCGTGATGGTGCCCTCGGCGATCTCGGCGCCGAAGAAAACGGTTTCGGACAGGGTCGGATGCGGGTGGATCGTGAGGCCGATGTCCTCGGCGTCCGCGCCCATCTCGAGCGCGAGCACCGTCTCCGCGATGAGCTCGCCCGCGTTCACGCCGACGATGGCCGCGCCGAGGATGCGCTTCGTCCCCTTCTCGAAGAGGAGCTTGGTGAGCCCTTCCTCGCGACCCACGCCGATCGCGCGCCCGCTCGCCGCCCACGGGAACACCGCCTTCTCGTATTCGACGCCCTGCGCCTTGGCCTCCGGCTCCGACAGGCCCATCCACGCGACCTCCGGATCGGTATAGGCGACGCTCGGGATGGTGCGCGCTTCCCACACGTGGTGGCTCATGCCCGCGATCACCTCCGCGGCGAGCTTGCCTTCGTGCGTCGCCTTGTGCGCGAGCATCGGCTCCCCCACGATGTCGCCGATGGCGAAGATGTGCGGCACGTTGGTGCGCATCTGCTTGTCCACGGGAATCCAGCCGCGCTCGTTCACGTTGACTCCCGCCTTCTCGGCGGCGATGTTCTTGCCGTTGGGGCGGCGGCCCACGGCGAGCAGCACGCGATCGTAGGTTTCGGGCGCGGGCGCGGCCCCACCTTCCGCATTCTCGAACGTCGCGCGCAGGCCTTCCTTCACGGCCTCGATCTTCGCCACCTTGGTCTTCAGCATGATCTTCTCGTAGCGCTTCTCGATGCGGCGCGCGAGCGGCTTCACGATGTCCGGATCGGCACCGGGGATGAGGCGGTCCATGAACTCGACCACGCTCACCCTGGAGCCGAGCGCGTCGTAGACGGTGGCCATCTCGAGGCCGATGATGCCGCCGCCGATGATGAGGAGCCGCTTGGGGATGTCCTTCAGCTCCAGCGCGCTGGTGGAATCCATGAGGCGCGGGTCGTCGTACGGGAAGTTCGGGATGCGCGCCGACTGCGAGCCCGCGGCGATGATGCAATGGTCGAACGCGATGACCTTGCGGCCGTCCTTCGTCTGGACCTCGAGGCTGTGCGCCGAAGCGAACTGCGCGCGCCCCTCGACCACGGTGACCTTGCGTCCCCGGGCGAGGCTCGAGAGGCCCTTGGTGAGCTTCGCGACGACGCTGTCCTTCCACGCACGCAGCTTGTCGAGGTCCGTCTTCGGCGCGGCGAACGTGACGCCGAAATGGCTCATCTCCGCCGCCTCCGCGATGACCTTCGCCGCGTGCAGCAGCGCCTTGGAGGGGATGCATCCCACGTTGAGGCAAACGCCGCCGAGGGTGGCGTAACGCTCGACGAGGACCACCTTCTTGCCGAGATCGGCCGCCCGGAAGGCAGCGGTGTAGCCGCCCGGACCGGCGCCCAGCACGAGGACTTCGGCGTGCATGTCGGCGTTCAAGCTCGCCAGGGTGGAGGCGAGCTGCTGGCGGACTGTCGGGGATTGGGGAGATTGGGCCCCGGCCTGCGCCGGGGCGACGGCTGCAACTTGGGCCCCGGCCTGCGCCGGGGCGACGGCTGCAACTTGGGCCCCGGCCTGCGCCGGGGCGACATCCGCGGTCGGGCGTGCCGCCCCCGCTGCTGATGTCGATTGGGCCCCGGCCGGCGCCGGGGCGACATCCGCGGTCGGGCGTCCCGCCCCCGCTGCTGATGTCGCCTGCGCCGGGGCGACGTCCAACTCCGCAATGACGGTGCCTTGGGAAACCTTGTCGCCCACCTTCACCCGCAGCGCCTTCACGGTGCCGGCGTGGGGGGAGGGCACGTCCATGGTCGCCTTGTCGCTCTCCAGCGTGACGAGCGAATCCTCCTTGTTCACCGTATCGCCGGGCTTTACCAGCAGCTCGATGACGGGGACATCCTTGAAGTCGCCGATGTCGGGGACGCTGATCTCGATCGTCGCCATGCGGCCTCCCCTACAACAGGCCGCGTCGCAGGTCGGCGATGACCTGGGCGAGGTAGGTGATGAAGCGTGCGCCGGACGCGCCGTCGATCACGCGATGATCGTACGAGAGCGAGAGCGGCAGGATCGTGCGGGGTGTGAACTCCTTGCCGTTCCACACGGGCTTCACGGTGGTCTTCGACACGCCGAGGATCGCCACTTCGGGCGCATTGATGATCGGCGTGAACGCCGTGCCGCCGATGCCGCCCAGCGACGAGATCGAGAAGGTGCCGCCCTGCATCTCCGCGGGACCGAGCTTGCCCTCGCGAGCCTTCGCCGCGAGCTCCGAAGTCTCGCGCGCGATGTCCATCACGCCCTTCTTGTCGGCATCGCGAACGACCGGCACCACGAGCCCGTTGGGCGTGTCGGCGGCGAAGCCGATGTGCCAGTAGTGCTTGAGGATGAGGTTGTCGCCATCGAGCGAGGCGTTGAAGTTGGGGAATTTCTTCAGCGCCGCGACCACCGCCTTGATCAGGAACGCGAGCGGCGTCACCTTGATGCCCGCCTTGGCGTTCTCTTCGTTCACGCGCGTGCGGAAGGCCTCGAGCTCGGTCACGTCCGCCTCGTCGAATTGCGTGACGTGCGGGATCATGACCCAGTTGCGTGCCAGGGCCGGGCCCGAGATCTTCTGGATGCGCGACAGCGGCTTCGCCTCGACGGGGCCGAACTTGGCGAAGTCCACCTTCGGCCACGCAGGCAGTCCGAGATCCGCGAAGCCGCCGCCCGTGGGACGTGCAGCCGCCGGTGCCGCGCCGCCGGCAAGCGCGCCCTTCACGAACGCCTGGATGTCTTCCTTGAGGATGCGTCCCTTGGGTCCGCCACCCTTTACGAGCGCGAGATCGACACCGAGCTCGCGTGCGAAGCGGCGCACGCCCGGGCTCGCGTGGGCGGGGTGGGAGACGTCATCGGCCGCTGGAGTAGCGGAGGACGAGGGCTGCGCCGCTGCGGGTTGCGCACCGGGCGCCTGGGCCGCGGGTGCCTGTGCGGCGGGGGAAGGTGCGTGCAGCGGGGCTACGGGGGGAGATTGGGCCCCGGCCTGCGCCGGGGCGACGGCTTGGGCCCCGGCCTGCGCCGGGGCGCCATCCGCGGTCGGGCGTCCCGCCCCCGCTGCAGATGTCGCCTTCGCCGGGGCGGCGGCACCGGCCTCCGCGCCCTCGAGGATCGCGATCAGCGTGCCTTCGCTCACCTTGTCGCCGACCTTCACGCGCAATTCCTTGAGCGTGCCGGCAGCGGGCGAGGGGACATCCATGGTCGCCTTGTCGCTCTCGAGCGTGACGAGCGAATCTTCCTTGTTCACCGTGTCGCCGGGCTTGACCAGCAGCTCGATCACGGGGACGTCCTTGAAGTCCCCGATATCGGGGACCTTCACTTCGATCGCGGCCAACGCCTTCTCCTTGTTTTTTCTTGCGCCCTGCGCCTTGTGCCTTGCGCCTTGCGCCTTTCCCTTACACCGTCCAGGGCGCGGGCTTGTCGGTATCGACCCGATACTTCTTGATCGCCTCGGCCACCTTCGCCGCGGCGATGTCGCCGTCCTCGGCGAGCGCCTTGAGCGCCGCGATCACGACGTAATGGCGATCGACCTCGAAGAAGCGGCGCAGGTTCTCGCGCGAGTCGCTGCGGCCGAAGCCATCCGTGCCGAGCACCTTGTAGCGCCGCGGCACGAACTCGCGGATCTGCTCGGCGTAGGCGCGGATGTAATCGGTCGACGCGACGACGGGACCCTTGGTGTCGGCAAGGCACTGCTCCACGTACGAGGTGCGCGCCTTCTCGGTGGGATGCAGCAGGTTCCAGCGCGAGGTGGCGATGCCGTCGCGATGCAGCTCGTTGAAGCTGGGGCAGCTCCAGACATCGGCCGCCACACCCCAGTCCTTCTTCAGCAGCTCGGCTGCCGCCATCACTTCGCGCAGGATGGTGCCGCTGCCCATGAGCTGCACGCGCGGCGCCTTGGAAGCCCCCGCGTCGCTCAGGCGGTACATGCCCTTGAGGATGCCTTCGGCAGCGCCCTCGGGCAGGCCGGGGTGCGGGTAGTTCTCGTTCATCAGGGTGATGTAGTAGAAGACATCCTCCTGCTGCTCGACCATGCGGCGCAGCCCCTCCTGCACGATCACCGCGACCTCGTAGGAGAAGGTCGGATCGTAGGTGACGCAGCTCGGGATCACGCCCGCGAGCACGTGGCTGTGGCCGTCCTCGTGCTGCAGGCCTTCGCCATTCAGCGTCGTGCGCCCCGCCGTGCCGCCCAGCAGGAAGCCTCGCGCACGCAGGTCCCCCGAAGCCCACGCGAGGTCGCCCACGCGCTGGAAGCCGAACATCGAGTAGAAGATGAAGAACGGGATCATCGGCACGTCGCTATTCGCATACGACGTGGCGGCCGCCATCCACGAGCACATCCCGCCGGCCTCGTTGATGCCTTCCTGCAGGATCTGGCCGTGCTTGTCCTCCTTGTAGAACATGAGCTGGTCGCTGTCCTCGGGCTCGTAGAGCTGTCCCACCGAGGAGTAGATGCCGAGCTGGCGGAAGAGGCCCTCCATGCCGAAGGTGCGCGACTCGTCGGGCACGATCGGCACGATGTTCCTGCCGATGGTCTTGTCCCGCACGAGCGCCGTGAGCATGCGCACGAACGCCATCGTGGTGGAGATCTCGCGGCCCTCGCTCGTGGCTTCGAGGAGCGTCTTGAACGTCTGCAGCTTCGGCACCGTGAGCGCGACGCTGGTGCGGCGCCGCCGCTGCGGGATGGATCCGCCGCGCTTCGCGCGCAGCTCCTGCAGGTACTTCATCTCCTGCGAATCCGGGGCCGGCTTGAAGTACGGGATCTCGCCCAGCTTGTCGTCGGGGATCGGGATGTTGAAGCGGTCGCGGAACTGGCGCAGCGCTTCTTCCGGCATCTTCTTCTGCTGGTGCGCGATGTTCTTGCCCTCGCCGACCGCGCCCATGCCGTAGCCCTTCACGGTCTTGGCGAGGATCACCGTGGGCTGCCCGGTGTGCTTCATCGCCGCGGCGTACGCGGCGTGGACCTTGTGCGGATCGTGCCCGCCGCGATTGAGGCGCCAGATGTCCTCGTCGGACATGTTGGCCACGCGCGCCTTCAATTCCGGGTACTTGCCGAAGAAATGCTCGCGCACGTACGCGCCGTCGCGGCTCTTGAACTTCTGGTACTCGCCGTCGACCGCTTCTTCCATGCGCTTGAGCAGCAGGCCGTCGCCGTCGTGCGCGATGAGCGGGTTCCAGTACGAGCCCCAGATCACCTTGATCACGTTCCAGCCGGCGCCGCGGAAATCGGCCTCGAGCTCCTGGATGATCTTGCCGTTGCCGCGCACCGGGCCGTCCAGGCGCTGCAGGTTGCAGTTCACGACGAAGATCAGGTTGTCGAGCCCTTCGCGCGCGGCGAGCCCGATGGCGCCCAGCGATTCCGGCTCGTCCATCTCGCCGTCGCCCATGAAGGCCCACACGTGGCGGTCGTTGGTCTTCGCGAGCCCGCGGTGCTCGAGGTAGCGCAGGAACCTCGCCTGGTAGATCGCCTGGATCGGACCCAGGCCCATGGAGACCGTGGGGAATTGCCAGAAGTCGGGCATGAGCCACGGGTGCGGATACGAGGCGATGCCCTTGCCGTCGACCTCCTGGCGGAAATTGTCGAGCTGCGCTTCGGTGAGCCGCCCTTCGAGGAACGCGCGCGCATACACGCCGGGCGAGGAGTGGCCCTGCATGTAGATGAGGTCGCCCCCGTGGCTTTCGCTGGGCGCGGTCCAGAAGTGGTTGAAACCCACGTCGTAGAGCGTGGCCGCCGAGGCATAGCTCGCGATGTGCCCGCCGAGCTCGAGGTCCTTCTTGCCCGCCCGCAGCACCATCGCGACCGCATTCCAGCGCACGAAGGAGCGCAGGCGCTGCTCGATGCCCTGGTCGCCGGGAATGGGCTCCTCCAGGTGCGGCGGAATCGTGTTGAGGTAGGCCGTATGCGCGCGGTACGGCAGGTACGCCCCGGAGCGGCGCGCCTTGTCCACGAGCTGCTCGAGGATGAAGTGCGCGCGCTCGGGGCCCTCGATCTCGAGGACGGCTTCGAGCGATTCAACCCATTCCCGCGTTTCCAGCGGGTCGATGTCTTGCAGACGGTCCATGGCGAGCCCGGAGTGAGTGCTTCAGGAGCGAAGCGGAGAGGGACGGGAGCCGGACGGCCCCCGGATTACGCAATCGTATAATGACTGCATGCGGGGCGAAACCGCCCGCCGGAACAGGTGCCGTGCCGGTGCTGAGGCAATCGCGTCAGAAATCAAATACATCGCGCGTCAACTGCGATTGTTTCTCAAAAAACCATTTTAAGTTACTATAAAAGCGAGAAAAATCGTCGCGAACAACAGCCGGAAAATGACACGACAGGCGCACGGCAAACGGGCGGAGGGCTTCGCACGCATTCACGCGTGCCTCCAGCGCCCGCGGCGGGCACGCGCATGAACCTCTCGCAGTCGCTGCAGACCGCCAGCATGACCGATCCTGGCCGGGTCCGCGACCACAACGAGGATTGCATCGAGGCGCGGCCGGAGATCGGCCTGTACGTCCTTGCCGACGGCATGGGCGGATACAACGCGGGCGAGGTGGCGAGCGGCATGGCGACCTCGCTCATCGCCGATGGCGTGGCGGACGCGTGGAACCCGAAGGAGGTGGCGCGGCTCGGGCGCGAGCAGGCCAAGGCCCGCAGCGAGCAGCTCATCCGCCAGCAGATCGCGCGCGCCAACACCGCCATCTTCACCACCTCGCAGAACAATCCCGAATGCGCGGGCATGGGCACGACGCTCGTGATGGCGCATTTCTTCGACAACTTCCTCACCGTCGCGCACATCGGCGACTCGCGCCTCTATCGCCTGCGCGGCGAGGACATGGTGCAGGTCACGCGCGACCATTCGCTGCTGCAGGAGCAGCTCGATTCCGGCCTCATCACGCCGGACGAGGCGCGGTTGTCGCAGAACAAGAACCTGGTCACGCGCGCCCTGGGCATCGATCCCGTGGTCGAGCCCGAGGTTCACGTGCACGAGGCGCAGCACGACGACATCTACCTGCTGTGCTCGGACGGGCTCTCGGACATGATCGAGGACGACGAGATCCGGCTCACGCTGATCACGCTCAAGAGCAATCCCAGCCTCACCGTGCAGCAGCTCGTGCAGGCCGCGAACGACAACGGCGGACGCGACAACATCTCGGCGATGCTCATCCGCGTCGCCGAGCCTTTCGGCATCGCGCGGGGCTGGCTCTCGCGGCTGAAGGCCCTCTTCAGGTAATCGGACCAGGAATCGACCATCATGGCGAAGCTCATCCTCAGCGTCGACGGGCAGGTGCTCAAGGAGTACACGCTCTCCAAGGAGCGTACGCTCATCGGGCGCAAACCCCACAACGACATCCAGATCGACAACCTGGCGGTGAGCGGCGAGCACGCCGCCATCATCACGATCCTGAACGATTCGTTCATCGAGGACCTCGGCAGCACCAACGGCACGATGGTGAACGGCAAGCCGATCAAGAAGCACTTCCTGCAGAACAACGACGTGGTGGAGATCGGCAAGCACCGCCTGAAATACTTCAACGACGCGCCCACCGCGGCGACGGCGGCCGACTTCGAGAAGACGATGATCATCCGCAACCCGGCCAAGCCCACGGCGGCACCCGTCGCGGACAAGGCGGGCGACACGCATACGAACCTGAGGGCCTACGACGGCACGACCACCTCGCCACCCGGCACCGCCGAACGCGCGGCACCCGAGCGCAGCGCCTCGCCCACGGAAAGCGTCCCCGGCACCGCGAGCCGTCCCGGACCCTTCCCGCCCACGGGTGACGGCACGCGGCCGCCGGCAACCGGTGGCGGGCACACGGCGCCCGGCGGCGGGCTGCGGGAGGCGGCGATCCAGGTGCTCTCCGGCGGCCAGGCGGGCCGCACGCTCGACCTCACCAAGAACCTGACCACGGTCGGCAAGCCCGGGCAACAGGTGGCGGTGATCACCAAGCGCCCGAACGGCTACTTCATCACCCACGTGGAGGGCTCGACCTATCCCACGCTCAACGGCACCTCCCTCGGTGCGCAGGCGCATCCGCTCGGGGACCACGACCTGATCGAGATCGCCGGCGTGAAGATGGAGTTCTTCTACAAGCCGTGAACCCCTCGCGGCGATTGTGCTGTGGCGCATAGGCGCCGCCGGGGGTTTGACAGGACAATGGGTCCCTCGCCGGTCCCCTGGGTGACCGGCCCGCGCGCCGCAACGGCGGCCCGCGCTGGATCGGGGACGTGACATGAGGGTCAGGGTACTGGGCTGCAGCGGCGGCATCGGCGGCAAGCTGCGCACGACCTCGCTGCTCGTGGACGGGGATGTGCTGGTGGATGCCGGCACCGGCGTGGGGGACCTCACGCTCGAAGCGCTCGTCGGCATCGACCACGTGTTCCTGAGCCACTCCCACCTCGACCATCTCGCCTGCCTGCCCTTCCTCGCCGACACCACGTGCTGGATGCGCCACGGGCCCATCACCGTCTACGGCCTGCCCGAGACGCTGGAGGCGCTGCGCGCCCACATCTTCAACTGGAAGATCTGGCCCGATTTCTCCCAGATCCCCTCGCCCGAGCGGCCCTGCATCGTCTATCGGGAAATCGCCGTGGGCGAAAGCATCCATCTGGGGGAGCGCCAGATCACCCCGATACCTGCCATACACACCGTTCCCGCGGTAGGCTATGCCATCCGGGGGCCGGGCGGCTCGCTGGTCTATAGCGGCGATACGACCGTCAACGAGGGGCTGTGGCGCGTGGTGAACGCGATGCCCGACCTCAAGTACCTGATCATCGAGACCGCCTTCTCCGACAAGGAACGCCAGCTCGCCTTGGCGTCGAAGCACCTCTGCCCGCAGCTGCTCGCGGGCGAGCTCGCGCGGATGACGGTGCGTCCGCAGGTGTATATCACCCACCTCAAGCCCGGGGAGGGGACGCTCACGATGCGCGAGGTGGGCGAGGCGGCGGGACCGTGGGAGCCCCGCATGCTGGAGAACGGGCAGGAATTCGTGCTGTAGCGCGCCGCGCGGACCCCGTCCCCGGCGTGCCCGGCGCGCGGGTGGCAAACAGGGCAGGCAAAGACGATGAGCGCAGTCCTCGAACCGAAAACGCAATCGGCCCACGTGGCCGACATGGGCGCGAAGCTCGCGTTCTCGAAGAAGCTCCAGGCGGTCACCAACCGCATCCACTCCACCGCCAACGTCGACGAGATCATCCTCGACGTCTCGCGCGACATCTGCCAGCTCTTCGAGGCCGACCGCATGACGGTCTACGTCGCGAGCGAGGACCAGCAGTCGATCGTCTCCAAGGTGAAGACGGGGCTCAACTCGTTCAAGGACATCAAGCTGCCGATCTCGGAGTCGTCGCTCGCGGGCTTCTGCGCGATGCACAGGCGCCACATGAACATCCGCGACGTCTACGACGACGCGGAATTGAAGCACTACTCGTCCAGCCTCACGTTCCTCAAGGCGGTGGACCAGCGCACCGGCTACCGCTCGCGGCAGATGCTGATCGCGCCGATCCTGCAGGCGGAGAGCGGCGAGCTGATGGGTGTCATCCAGCTGATCAACAGCCTCTCGGGACAGCCCTTCGCCACGCTGCACGACGAGGGCGTGGTGGAGCTCGCCAAGACGCTCGCCATCGCCTTCCGCGTGCGCCAGCAGATGCCGGGGCAGATCCAGTCGAAATTCGAGTACCTCGTCATCGACAACGTGATCGCCGCCGCGGAGCTCGAGGCGGCCACCCGCAACGCGCGCCGCAAGAACCGCAGCGTCGAGGACGTGCTGGTCGAGGAGTTCCAGGTGAAGCACGAGGCCATCGGCCTGGCGCTCGCCAAGTTCTTCAGCGCCGAATACGAGCCCTTCAAGCCGGACCGCATCAAGCCGCCGGACCTGCTGCGCAACATGAAGCGCGAGTATGCCGAGCAGAACCGCTGGATCCCGCTCGAGGATTCGAAGGACGGCGTGGTCGTGATCACCACGGACCCGGAGCGCGTGCGCAGCTCGCGCATGGTGGAGAACGTGTTTCCCCGCGCACGCGTGGTCTATCGCGTGACGACCGAGCGCGACTTCGAGGCGACGCTCGACCAGTTCTTCGGCGCCGAGGGCACGGCGGCCGAATCCATCGGCGAGCTCCTCTCCACGCTGGACGAGGAGCAGGACGCGGGCGGCGACGACGTCTCCGCCGCGGCCGACAACGAGCTGGTGAAGCTCGTGAACAAGATCATCGTCGACGCGTACCAGCAGGGCGCCTCCGACATCCACGTGGAACCGTTGCCCGGCAAGGGCAAGACGGGCGTGCGCTTCCGCAAGGACGGCACGCTCATGAACTACATCGAGGTGCCCGCGGCGTACCGCAACCCGCTGGTGACGCGGTTGAAGATCATGTGCGACCTGGACATCTCGGAGAAGCGCAAGCCCCAGGACGGCAAGATCAAGTTCAAGAAGTTCGGCCCGCTCGACATCGAGCTGCGCGTGGCCACCATCCCCACGGCCGGCGGCATGGAGGACGTGGTGATGCGCATCCTGTCCGCGGGCGAGCCGATCCCGCTGGACAAGCTGGGCCTGCTTCCCGCGAACATGGAGCGGCTGAAGGCCTGCATCACCAAGCCCTACGGCCTCTTCTTCGTCTGCGGGCCGACCGGCTCCGGCAAGACCACCACGCTGCACTCCGTGCTGGGCCACCTGAACAACGTCGACACCAAGATCTGGACGGCTGAAGACCCCGTCGAAATCACGCAGAAGGGCCTGCGCCAGTGCCAAACGAACCCGAAAGCGGGATTCACCTTCGCCGTGGCCATGAAGTCGTTCCTGCGCGCGGATCCGGACATCATCATGGTCGGTGAGATGCGCGACAAGGAAACGACCGGCATGGGCATCGAGGCCTCGCTTACGGGCCACCTGGTGTTCGCCACGCTCCACACGAACTCCGCGCCGGAATCGATCATCCGCCTGCTCGACATGGGC
>DATMJE010000111.1:0-2292 GCA_035553995.1 Usitatibacter sp.
GCAGCATGGTGTGGCCGCCCAGCTGGTCGTAGAGCTCCATCGCGGCAAGCGTCTTGCCGTTGAGGCCCAGGCGCACCTTGTCGAAGCCGGTGTCCTGCGCTTTCGGGCTCGCTTCGACCCAATTGAGCCCATCGGCGCTGCCCGCGTCGCGCAGTGTGAAGAGCGCCGTGATGTCGTCCTTGCCGGCGAGGAGTGCCGCGGGCGTGGAGGAGATCGCGCCTTCCATGCGCTTCACGGTGACCTGGTTCAGGTCGGGATCGTGGATGTAGAGCCTGGTGCCGTCGGCCACGAGGAGCTGCTTGTGCGGCTTCTCGTAGACCCAGCGGAACTTGCCGGGACGGGCGAAGGCGAACTCACCGGAGGCGCGGTCGGTCACCTTGCCGCTGCGGTCGATTACCTGCTGCTCGAAATGCGCCGTGGCGGTTTTCGTGGCGGTGTTGAAGGCGAGGAAGTCGTCGAGGGCGGAGGCGAAGGCGATGCAGGGGGCGAGGCAGAGCGCGGCGAGAAAGGCAAATTGGGCCCCGGCCTTCGCCGGGGTGACTTGGGCCCCGGCCTTCGCCGGGGTGACGCGAACAAATTGGGCCCCGGCCTTCGCCGGGGTGACGAGCACACTGCGCATCACTTCTCCCGGGAAGGAACGAGGATCTCGCGATTGCCGTTGGAGGCCATCGAGGAGACGAGGCCCGCCTTCTCCATGTCCTCGATGAGGCGCGCGGCGCGGTTGTAGCCGATGCGCAGGTGGCGCTGCACGAGGGAGATGGACGCACGCTTGTTCTGGAGCACGATCTGCACGGCCTGGTCGTAGAGGGGGTCTGCTTCTCCTGAGACAGCGCCCTCGCCGTTGGTTCCGGCGGCGTCCGTGGGCTCGGGATCGTCGAGGACGCCGTCGATGTACTGCGCCTCGCCCTGCTTCTTGAGCGCCTCGACCACGCGATGCACTTCCGCATCGCCCACGTACGCGCCGTGCACGCGCTGCGGCATGCCGGTGCCCGGCGGCAGGTAGAGCATGTCGCCCTGCCCCAGCAGGCTCTCGGCGCCCATCTGGTCGAGGATCGTGCGCGAATCGACCTTCGAGGAGACCTGGAAGGCCACGCGCGTGGGCACGTTCGCCTTGATGAGTCCCGTGATCACGTCCACGGAGGGGCGCTGCGTGGCGAGGATCAAATGGATGCCGGAGGCGCGCGATTTCTGCGCGAGCCGCGCGATCAGCTCCTCGACCTTCTTGCCCGTGACCATCATGAGGTCTGCCAGCTCGTCGATCACCACCACGATGAGCGGCAGCGGCTCGAGGTCCTCGGGATTCTCCGGCGTAAGCGTGAACGGATGCTTGAGCGGCTGCTTCTTCTCGATCGCCTCGCGCACCTTCTGGTTGTAGCCCGCGAGGTTGCGCACCCCGACCGCCGACATGAGCTTGTAGCGCCGGTCCATCTCCACCACGCACCAGTGCAACGCCGCGGCGGCCTGGCGCATGTCGGTGACGACGGGTGCCAGCAAGTGCGGAATGCCCTCGTACATCGAGAGCTCGAGCATCTTCGGATCGACGAGGATCAGCCGCACGTCCGCGGCCGTCGACTTGTAGACCAGCGACAGGATCATCGCGTTGATCGCGACCGACTTGCCGGAGCCGGTCGTGCCCGCCACGAGCACATGCGGCATCTTCGCGAGGTCCGCCACCAGCGGCTTGCCGGTGATGTCCTTGCCCATCGCGAGCGTGAGGCGCGAATGCATGTCCGCGTACACCTGCGAGCCGATGATCTCCGAGAGCCGCACGATCTCGCGCTTGGGATTGGGAATCTCGAGGCCCATGCACGAGGTGCCCGGGATCGTTTCCACGACGCGGATTGCGACCACGGAGAGGGCGCGGGCCAAATCGCGCGCGAGGTTCACCACCTGCGCACCCTTCACGCCGACCGCGGGCTCGATCTCGTAGCGCGTGATGACCGGGCCGGGATAGGCCGCCACCACTTTCACCTGCACGTTGAAGTCGAGCAGCTTGCGTTCGATGAGGCGCGACGTGTACTCGAGCGTCTCGGGGGTGGGACGTTCGATATGCGTGTCCGGCGCATCGAGGAGCGAGAGCTGCGGCAGCGGCGAATCGGGCAGGTCGGCAAAGAGCGGCTGCTGCTTCTCGCGCACGACGCGCTCGCTCTTCGGGACCACCACGGGCGCGGGCATCTCGATGCGGATCGGCTCGTGCTCCTCGAAGACGCGCTTCGCCTCCTCCACCTTTTCCTCGCGCACCTGGGCCGCGATCTCGCCCTTGCGGCGGTCCTGGCGCGCCTCGATGCGCGT
>DATMJE010000112.1:0-3784 GCA_035553995.1 Usitatibacter sp.
GATGTTCTCGGCCTTGAGGCAGTTGGCCGAGCGCACCGTGAGCTCGAGATCGTCCACCGGCTGCAGCAGGATGGGATCGACCTGCGGCTGCGCGGTTTCCTGGCGCTCTTCCGACGTGGACTGGAGCGACGCGAACACGGAGAGCTGGTCCACGAGCACGCTCGCGGCGTAGCGGACCGCTTCCTCCGGCTCGATCACGCCGTTGGTCTCGATGTCGATCACGAGCCGGTCGAGGTCGGTGCGCTGCTCCACGCGCGCGCTCTCCACCTGGTAGCTCACGCGGCGCACCGGCGAGAACGAGGCATCGAGGAGGATCGAGCCGATGGAGCGCGAATCGTCCTGGCGGCGCGAGGTGGCGGGCACGTAGCCGCGGCCCTTCTCGACCTTGATCGTCATGTCGATCTTGCCGCCCTGCGTGAGGTGGGCGATCACGTGGTCGGGGTTGATGATCTCGACGTCGTGCGTCTGCTCGATGTCGGCGGCGGTGACCGCGCCCGCCGCGGCCTTCTTGAGCTTGAGCGTGGATTCGGCGCGGTTGTGCAGCTTCATCACGACGCCCTTGAGGTTCAGGATGACGTCGACGACGTCTTCCTGCACGCCCTCGATGGTCGAGTACTCGTGCAGCACGCCGGAGATCTTCACCTCCGTCGCGGCGTACCCGGGCATCGACGAGAGGAGGATACGGCGCAACGCGTTTCCAAGCGTATGGCCGTAGCCGCGCTCGAACGGCTCCATCACGACCTTGGCATGGGTCGGGGAGAGGTTCTGCACGTCGATGATGCGGGGTTTGAGGAAGTTCGTGGCGTTGCTTTGCATTCGGGGGTTACCTCTGGCAGATCCGTTAGGGGAAGCGAGCTCGAGCCTGCTGCTTGCTGCTCCTTACTTCGAGTAAAGCTCGACCACCAGTTGCTCGTTCACGTCCGAGGCGAATTCGGCGCGATCCGGGAGGGCCTTGAAGACGCCCTTGAAGTTCTTGGCGTCGACTTCCACCCAGCTCGGGAAACCGTTCTGCTCCGCGAGGTCCAGCGAGGCCTTGATGCGCAGCTGGGCCCGCGACTTCTCGCGAACGGCGACCGTATCGGTGGCGCGCACGAGGTACGAGGGAATGTTCACCGGCTTGCCGTTCACCTCGATCGCCTTGTGGCTCACGAGCTGGCGCGCCTCGGCGCGCGTGGAGGCGAAGCCCATGCGGTAGACGACGTTGTCGAGGCGGCTCTCCAGCATCTGGAGCAGCACCTCGCCCGTGGCGCCGCGCTTGGTGATCGCCTTGTCGAAGTAGTTGCGGAACTGCCGCTCGAGCACGCCGTACATGCGGCGGATCTTCTGCTTCTCGCGCAGCTGCGTGCCGTACTCCGAGATGCGGGTGGACTTGGCGCCGTGCTGGCCGGGGCGCGAGTCGAGCTTGCACTTCGTGTCGAGGGAGCGGCGCGCGCTCTTCAGGAAGAGGTCGGTGCCTTCCCGGCGCGAGAGCTTGCACTTGGGTCCGGTATAACGTGCCACGGTGTTCTCCTAATTCAATCCTTGCGGGTCGTGTCCGATCGGGAACGACGCGATTACATGCGGCGGCGCTTCGGCGGCCGGCAGCCGTTGTGCGGCACCGGCGTCACGTCCGCGATGGAGACGATCTTCAGTCCCAGCGCGTTCAGCGCGCGGACGGCCGACTCGCGCCCCGGGCCCGGGCCCTTGATGCGCACTTCCAGGTTCTTCACGCCGTGCTCCTGCGCGGCACGCCCGGCCGCCTCGGCCGCGACCTGCGCGGCGAAAGGCGTCGACTTGCGCGAGCCCTTGAAGCCCGCGCCGCCGGAAGTGGCCCACGAGAGCGCGTTGCCCTGGCGGTCGGTGATCGTGATGATCGTGTTGTTGAAAGAGGCGTGCACGTGGGCGATGCCCTCGGAGACGACCTTCTTCGCCTTCTTGCGGGCGCGCGATGCGGCGGGTGCCTTGGCCATTTTTGTGCGTTCCTTCAGTCAGGTGATCAGGCGGACTTCGAAAGACGGACCGCCTTGCGCGGGCCCTTGCGGGTGCGCGCGTTGGTGCGGGTGCGTTGGCCGCGGACCGGCAGGCCCTTCTTGTGGCGCACGCCGCGATAGCAGCCGAGGTCCATCAGCCGCTTGATGTTCATCGACGTCTCGCGGCGCAGGTCGCCTTCCACGGTGAACTTGCCCACCTGCTCGCGGATCTTGTCCATGTCCGCGTCGGTGAGGTCCTTCATCTTGGTCGACTGCTTCACGCCGGCCGCATCGCAGATGAGGCGGGCGCGCGAGCGTCCGACGCCGAAGATCGCGGTGAGCGCGATGGCGGCGTGCTGGTGGTTCGGGATGTTGATGCCTGCAATACGGGCCATTTCTCTATTCCTCGATTACGTCGGTCGCGAGCGCGTTCGTCAGCCCTGGCGCTGCTTGTGGCGCGGGTCCGAGCAGATCACGCGCACGACGCGCTTGCGCCGCACGATCTTGCACTTGCGGCAGATTTTCTTGACGGAAGCCTGCACTCGCATGGTTCTTCTCCTTACTTGGCGCGGAACGTGATCCGCGCCTTGGTCAAATCGTAGGGCGTGAGCTCCACGGTCACCTTGTCGCCCGGGAGGATGCGGATGTAGTGCATGCGCATCTTCCCGGAAATGTGCCCCAGGACCACGTGCCCGTTCTCGAGCTTCACCCTGAACATCGCATTGGGGAGGGTCTCTAGGATCTCCCCCTGCATCTGGATCGTCTCTTCCTTCGCCATCGCTAGCGGACCGGAAAACCTGAACCCTTGAAGTTAGCCTTCTTGAGCAGGCTTTCGTACTGGTGCGACATGAGGTACGCCTGCAATTGCGCCATGAAATCCATGGTGACCACGACGGTGATCAGGAGCGACGTGCCGCCGAAGTAGAACGGCACGTTCCACTGCGTATGCAGGAACTCCGGCAGCAGGCATACCAGCGTCACGTAGATGGCGCCGATCAGCGTGAGCCGCGTGATGATGCGGTCGATGTAGCGGGCGGTCTGCTCGCCGGGGCGGATACCGGGCACGAACGCCCCGCTCTTCTTGAGGTTGTCCGCCGTTTCCTTCGAGTTGAACACCAGCGCCGTGTAGAAGAAGCAGAAGAAGATGATCGCCGAGCCGTACAGCATGATGTAGAGCACCTGGCCGGGCGACATCGCCGCCGACACGTCCTTCAGCCACGTCATGTGCTCGTTGGAGCCGAACCAGTTCGCGAGCGTGGCCGGGAAAAGGATGATCGACGACGCGAAGATCGTCGGGATCACGCCCGACATGTTGAGCTTGAGCGGCAGGAACGAGCTCTGCCCGCCGTAGACCCGGTTGCCGACCTGCCGCTTGGCGTAGTTCACCAGGATGCGGCGCTGCCCCTTCTCCACGAACACCACCACCGCCGTCACCGCCAGCACGACCACGAAGATCAGCAGGGCGATGAAGATGGACATGGCGCCAGTGCGCACGAGCTCCAGCGTGCCGCCCATGGCCGAGGGAAGCCCGGCCACGATGCCGCCGAAGATGATCATCGAGATGCCGTTGCCGATGCCGCGCTCGGTGATCTGCTCGCCGAGCCACATCAGGAACATCGTGCCCGTCACGAGCGTCACCGCGGAAACAACGCGGAACATCATGCCGGGCTCGAGCACCAGCCCCGCCTGCGCTTCCAGTGCCGCCGAGATCGCGAACGCCTGGAAAAACGACAGCCCGAGCGTCGCGTAACGCGTGTACTGCGTGATCTTGCGTTGTCCCGACTGCCCTTCCTTCTTCAGCGCCTCCAGCGACGGCACGATCACCGTGCAGAGCT